>CAYGAM010000015.1:7480-30602 GCA_964347915.1 uncultured Nitrosopumilaceae archaeon
CCGCGCCGGGTTTGGGGTCGGAGGGGACCGCCGCCCGGTGGTTTCGCCCCCCGCGGCCCCCCCCCGCCGCCCCCCCCCCCCCCCCAGTGGGCGCATGCGCGAAACCAGTGCCGGATGCTCGCTCGTACTGCCTCGCGCCGGCGCTCAATTCGTTAGTTCTAACGCCGCATCGAACGGCGGCTAAAGACGCGCCTGCGTTTTGCGTTTGATTGTCCCAAATTATGCAGCATTTGGAGAAATTCAGGCGGCGCGCTTTCAACAACTGCTGTACTGCAATATGCACTATAAAAAAATTAGGCAACGGCGTCAAAACGCGGCGTACTAAAACGATGCCGCGCGGTATTGTCGCATTCCGCTGCCTGTTTCGGGTCGGCTTCCCTCCCATCAGCATGCATTGCTGCAAAAAATGGACAATCTGAGCATATGCTTCCGCTTTGGCGCGGCATTATTTTGAATCAAGAGCATCTTACTGCATTTGTGTCCATTTTCTTATGCAATGCCGTCAGCGGCGTTTCATAGACACCAAAATCAAGCGATCTGCAGAATCGTGCTTTGCAATAGCCGGCGCAATTCCCAAGGCTTTGGCAATGTTCCATTTCATCCTCCAGTGTTTTAAGCCGTCGTTCCGTCTTGGCGCTTGCGGGCAATGCAGTCTTGTGGTTGCCAGTTCAATTCCTTGCTTCGGCAGCTTGTTTTCAGGCGGCAAGGAATTTCATGCGTATCCATGCACTCTGTGTTTTCTTGGCGCAAAACAGATTCCATTGCCGAACTGTATTGCGGCGGGCGCGCCGGATCGCGCTGCTGCTGCGCGCATTGCATGCGCGAAACTGCATAATGCGGCTTTTGATATCAAGAATGCGCCTGCCGCGCATCGCGATGCATCGGGAAATCCCGCCAATTTTTTACTTTTGGGCGCGAATCCTCCATCTTGCGCCAGCCCGCATGCTGCATAAAGTTGGAATGTCCGCTTTCAGAGATCCTGCATGCGTCATTTTGGCATGACTGGCGGCGTTATCAGACAGCACTCTTTCATGACTCCGCGCGCGTTGCGGCAGGCTGGGTCTTGGCCGTTGCTTTTCAGACGCATTGCGGCGCAGCATGCGCCCGTCTTTTTTGCGATGGCAGTGCCTGGCGCGCCATTGCTTTTGCTGCCCGAACCGGCGAGCCTGGCGCATGCAGCATGCCGGTTTGGCAAAACTCTGCGAGTTCTGGCATGCGTCCATGTCCAGGATATTTTGGCCGTTCTGCAGGCACAGGGATGCCTCATCAACCATGCATGCCAGGCGCGAATCAAAGCCAGGACCGAGTGCGTGCAATCACAGAATCTGCCTTTGCAGGACTGGCACAATTTTGGATGCCTTGCATTAGCAGCATTGCGTGTTGTATTGCGTGTTGTATTGTGTATTGCATATTCTTGCCTGCCAGTCATTTCCTTTGCTGACATATGGAATTAGCATATGCCTGGCCGCACAGCATAATTTTCATGCAGTACGGCATGATTTTTGCCGGCAGCTGCCTTTTTTGCGGATGCGCCCCCCCTTCGCCTGCACGCCTGATTGCTCCGCATTTGGCTGCGCCATTTCTGCAATGTAGGAATAAATATCAAGCATACGCGGCGCATTTTAGTGATCGTTGATCTTCGCCTAAGCGGAAAGGATGTTGTCATCGTAGGCGGAGGGGGGCAGGCACTCAAGAAAGCAAAAGAGGCGCTGCTTGAAGGCGCCCATGTTATCATGCTGTGCGGCAGCGCCAATGCAGAAATCGAGTCGTTGGCATCGCAGAACAAGATAAAGCTTGTAAAGTGCAGCGTAACAGACGCTCGGGCCGTGCTTGATCCCAGGCCGTTTCTTGTACTAACTGCCACAAACAATTCCGAATTGAACCGCAGCATCGTATCAGCTGCTTCCAATGCAGGAATACTGGCATATGCAGCCGATCTGCCGCAGGAGAGCGGCTTTGCAGGAACGTGCGCCATACATGCAAAGAATGCCAAGGTTGCAGTATCAACAGGAGGCAAGAGTCCGATCATGGCAAGAAAGATAGCTAACGCAATCAAGCCTGCTGTCATGGCTGCCGTACCAGGCAGCGTATCAAATATGATACTCATACAAGAAGTGGCAAGGGAGCTTGCCAGGAACAGTATAAGCAGGCAGTCAGAAAGGCGCCAGTTCCTGCATGAAATACTGGATGATCCCGCCCTAGCGCAGATGGCAGAGGAAGGGGCTCTTGCGGGCGCCAGGGAACAGATAGCAAACCTTCTAAATAGATGGAACAGGGATAGAACGCGTGGCGGCGCTGCATGAATTATAGGAGAAAAGCATGTCCAAGATAATCAACGCAAAGGTCACATTTCACAAGTCGCCGATTCACATACTGGAAAGGTTTACTTTCAGGGATCCGGAGGCTGCGCTCCGAGAGTTCAAGGCGCACTCAAACCTGGACGAGTGCGTGGTACTGCAGACATGCAACAGGGTTGAGATCTTTGCAGCTGCGTCAGGGTACAATCAGGAACGGATAAGAAAGACATGGGCATCGCTTGCAGGGCTGGACGAGGGCGCGTTTCATGCAAACTTTGAGCTGTCCGAAGGAGAGCAGGTATACTCGCATCTGCTCCGGCTGGCGTCAGGCCTTGACTCAATGGTGGTAGGCGAAGAGCAGATTTTAGGGCAGATCAAAGGAGCCATTGCCAGGTCCAAGAATCTGCGCATGTCCGGCCAGCGCCTCAACACGCTGTTTGACAAGGCAGTCCGCGCCGGAACAAGAATAAGGAACGATACCGGAATAGGCAGGGGCGGAATATCCGTGGGCTCAATGGCGGTAAAGCTGGTAGAGGAAAACATTGATGATCTAAAGTCAAAGAGCATACTGATCATAGGCACGGGCGAAGTGTCCACGCTTGTTGCAAAGTCCCTTGCAAGGCGCGGGTATTCGTTCAGCGTTGCAAGCAGAACGCTTTCCAGATCGAGCGCCTTTTGCGAGAGCATGGGCGGCTCGCCGGTGAGATTTCAGGACGTGCTGGGAAGCTTTGCAGAGTACGATGCAGTCTTTGTCGCCACGACTGCGCCGTACTTTCTTGTAAGCTTTGACCGCATAACCGAGGCAGTCGGAAGCAGGCCGCATGGGATGATGATACTGGACCTCTCAAATCCCACCACTGTTGATCAGCGAGTGGCGACGCTAAGCGGCGTCAAGCTGATGAACCTTGACCAGATAGCGGAAATGGTAGATAAAAATATGCGAAACCGGCTCAGCAAAGTCGGATTGGCCGAAGATATTATCAGGGAAGAGGCTGAGATGATCGGGGCGTCAATGAGGCGCCTTGATGCAGAGCCCATAGTCAAGAGCGTCTTTGGCAGCGCCGAGGCAAGCCGCAAAAGGGAGCTTGAAAAGGCTCTCCGCATGCTGGGCGAGACGGACAGCGCCAAAATCAAGATTATTGAAGATCTTACAAAGGCCATAGCAGAAGGGGCGGTCTCGGAATTTATGAACAATCTAAGAAAGGCGTCCGAAGAGGGCGACGATACCGTACTAGATGCGGCGCGCAGAATCTTCGGCTGCGGCGATTCAAAACTGTGATTTTAGGCGCGCAGGCAAAGTAATCCGCGCTTTCGATCAAAAATAATGCCGCACCAATGAGGCGGCATGTGCGCGGACGGCCGTCTTCCGGCGGCAATGCCGGCAGCCGCCGGCATAATTTATTTCATGGCATTGGCCGAGCGCGCAAAAAAGGCAGGATCATTGCGCCTGGAATTGCGGCATGGAGCAGTCGATGCTCCGAATTAAAAAAATAATGCCGCGTCAGCGCAAAAGTGCATGAGCGGTCGGCTGTTTGCCGGCCGCAATGTCTGTAGCTGCATGCACAGGCTTTGAGATTTTTTATGATATTGCATCAGTCATCATTTGCTTCATGAGCAGGCTGAAACATGCACGCTTTCATTGCCTGAGCCGAATGCGCAAAGAAAGCTTTATCACTTATTATATTTCAGACAAGTCAATGAAATTAGATGCAGAAGACGCAGTAACGCGCGTGCTAAAGCTCGGCAACGAGGTTCGCGTTGTATCAATATGCGACATGGAGGGAAAGCTTGTCTTTTCAGCAAGGCACAAGGCCACAAAGAATCTGCTGAGCCCAAGCGAGAGCAAGGAATCTTTGGAGATTTCCGCTCGAAACATGACCGGCAGAAAGAAACTGGCACGCAAGCTTGGCAAATGCAGGTACACGCTTGCAGAGTATACCAAGGTAAAGCGTCTGGTAATGCCCGCAGGCAAGAGACACCTGATCTTTGTTACATGCTCTACGGATTATGATCACGGAAAGATCATAGAACTGGTAGAAACGTTCTGACAGAGCACTTTCCACTTTTTTTACATATTTTTAGATGCATGGAATGAGTTCCTGGCGCCGCTTTTGCCGTACTGCGCCATGATGCAGCGCGCATCCGGCTGCATTCCGGGCTCAGGCAGTGCGCGGATGTCATGTCCGCATTTGCGGCGCTGCAGCTGCATGGCGCTGCCGGCATTGCAAAAGCATGAAATTGTACCGAATGAAGAATCCTTCCCAGCCAATCTGCCGCATGTCACTGCAGGTACGGCAGAGACTTCACGGAGGCTGGTGTCAGGCAGCCATGTCTTGAATTTGGTCCAACGCACTTTGTGTAGATTTTTATTTCAAGAAGTTTGGCGTTATGATAGTTGGCATCCAAATCCACAAACAGCATTGAACTGTATGCGGCAAAGTGCTCTGAGATTCTGCAAAAGCCCAATATGCGCTTTGCAGGAATAATCAACGAGAATGGCGAGCTGGTATCAGGCGGATTCAAAGAGGACATAACTCCTTTGGAGAACGACGAGACCAAGCTTGGCGCATTCATGGAATTTGTATCAAAGATATCAATAAGAAAAGAGTACGACCAGAGCCTGGGACCAATCAACTATCTTGCAGCAAGGCGCGACAGGGCGGTTCTGTTGAGCTTTCCGTTCCCGATAACAAAGATAGTTCTGCTCATATCAGCCGAGCCGACAGTGGACATTGAAGAGACGGCAAAGTTAGTAGTATCAATATTTTCAGGCATATCGTAGACGCCATGCTGTGCGGATATCACGCAAGCCATGCGCCAGATTGCAGCTGCCAGAGGAAATTGGCATGATGCGGCATATTCTTGAGGTGCGGTCAGCATGCCGCAGCGCGTATAGTACGAATGTCTTGGAATTCATCATCATGCAGCATATTCTTGAACAGATGCCGTCATGCCGCAACTGCGCCGCATGTACGCAGCTGAATGCCTGCAAGATGCAAAAGCGCTCATGCATGATCAGCGACGCCAGTCATGCACTATCCATCGAAACTGTTTTGCCGGTATTTTTTCTATGAAGCCTCTAAATTTTTCTGCAGGATTTGGTATAGGGGTTATGCGGGGAGCATCAAAGACATCCTCTACCACGTAAAGCCAATAGTCGTCTCCCAGGCGCTCGGCTGTCTTCCATTCGTGGTCCGTCAGCATTATGCTTCCTGTGCTCTTGTGCGACTTTACCTCAATCTTTCGGTCAAATGATGCCACATCGTATCCGCAGTTTTTCTTAGAGCAGTCTTCTATCTGGTTCAGTGATTCGTCGTCTGGAGCCCTTGATCGTTCATGTTCCAAAACTGCCTTCATTCCAGCCTCGTCTATTCGTATGCGGATGTCTGCACCGTCATCGGCTGTTACCTGCGCTGCACCGATCAGTACTGCTTCCGCGCTTGTCCTGTATTTTTTGCCAAGATCTTCCTTTTTTCGCTCATTCTGCTTCTTTAGCGCCTCAATTTCCCTCTTCTTGGCTTCGATTATTTTTTCCGTGTGCGGCCCTTCAATTTTTTGCTGCAGATCATCAATTTTGTGATGCAGCGCTCCTATTTTGTCTGCATGATACTTGGTGCATGCGGTCATGGCATTTTCCTTGTTCCTTGTCAGGCTGCAATCAACCTTTTCCTGCTGCTTTTGGACTATTGCGTCAATATGCGTATTCATTCTAGCGCAGGCGCCGGCCAGAAAATCCAAATTAATCGTTCTGTCCGAGTCCTTGTATGTCCAAACGCTTCTTTCGTCTATCTGGATTATTACTCCGTCAGACTGCTCAAAAAGCGCTACAATCTTCATGTCCCGCAGTTTTGATTCGCCGTCGCGTACGGCAACTTTGTAGATGCACAAGACGCCCTCCTGATCCTCGTGTCCCAGCGATGCTGTATGATCAGCTGCCGCCAGATTCAACATCTTGTTGATTGCCGGATGCCCCAAGGCAAGATAGTCGTACGACTCTTTCTGTGCCATGTCCTTGTCAAACACGCCTCTGAATTCGCCGGTTTCAAGCTGCTGTGCGTGCTGCTCTGACAGGCGTACCTTGTAGACTCTGCGCTTGGCATCTGCAAGGTCCATGCTTCCTCCTGTTGACTCGGCAAACACCTGCACGAATCTCTTTATCTCGCCTATTACTACGGCCGACTCGCGCATGTTTTGTATGGCGGCAAGGCTTGCAGCATCAAGCCTGTGGCCTTCCATCAGCATTGCGCGCTTTTCCTCAACATCGCGCTTTGTTGACTCAATCGCAGATATCATCTCTGTTACCCTGGGCTCCCACTGATCGTGCGGGCTCTTTCGCAGCCGGTCATAGTACCGCTCAAAGTCATCCTGCTTGACGAGCAGCCCTATAACGTCATACACTACGTCGCCCATGGATTCTTTGATCTGTTCGATCTTGGCGAGCAGCTTGTTCATGATGTATCCGTCAATGCTGTATTCTGAGTCGACTATGAAATTATGATATGAAACATTTTGATCCTGGCCTATGCGATGTATTCTTCCCATTCTCTGCTCCAGTTTGTTGGGGTTCCACGGCAGATCGTAGTTTATCTCAATATTGCAAAACTGCATGTCTATGCCTTCGCCGGCGGCGTCCGTGCACAAAAGAATCTCATACCCATGAGGATCCCTAAAGTCTTTCAAGGCCTGCTCCCGTTCTGCTATCGTCATGGCGCCGTCTATTCTTCCAGTCTTGTAGTCAAGCGAATCTTGGAGATATTCCAGCGTATTCCGATATTCCGTGAATATTATCACCTTGGCGTCCTGCTTGTTCTTTTTTATTGATTCGATTGATTTTCTAAGCTGGTCCAGCTTGGAATCGCAGTCAAGCTTGTCCAGCAACTCCAGTATGGATCTGATGAATTTTAGTTCGTCCTCAGCCTGCATGGTGCGGTATCCGTCATTAATCTCCTTGTCTTCAAAGTCTTCGTCGTCATCCTCATCGGTATCCTCAAATGAAATTCTCGCGGCAGTGTTTTCTTCCGGCTCGGCAAGTTTTTTCATTCTTCGCTCCATTGATATCTTTAGCGAATGGAACGACGAGCTGGCTCTTTTTTGGTATATATACCGCAGAAACCTGGCAATATTTTGATCCCGTGTAGTTTTAGCGTGTGATTCGATCAGATCAAAGTATTCTTTCAAGCGTTCAATTACTGCGCGCTCTTTGTTTCGCAGCGGAATGTTGACTGTTTCGCTGGTTCTGCCGGGAAACACTGTCCTGCCTTCCAGATCAACCACATTCTCCTTGACCGTTCGAGTCCAAAGATACGACGAGGTTTGGATATCTGGAACAAATGGATCCAAAAGCTTCATTCGCGCCATAAAGTCTTCATCCCGCCCGTCATGCGGGGTCGCAGTAAGAAGCAGCATTACGCTTGTTCTTCCTGCAAGATGCTGCCCCAGGACCAGTCTGCTCCTGCCAAGCTTCATCTTGTGCGCTTCGTCAATTACTACAACATCAAACTCTGCGGAAAGGCGCGTCATGACATGATCCTGCTTGAGAAAATCGATTGAGGCTACGTATGAAAATTCGTCTCCGAACGGATCGCGAGATTTCATGTACGCAGAATCAAGTATCTCGGTAGGAATGTCAAATCTCTGCTCCATTTCATTCTTCCACTTTATCTGAAGCGATTTTGGGACCACAAACAGTATGCGCTTTGCCATCCCGCGCGCCCGAATCTCTGCCACAATCAGCGCTGCCACTATTGTTTTCCCTAATCCTACCTCGTCGGCAATCATTATTTTTGGATTCTCAAGCCCCCAGATCACAGCGTTAATCTGGTGGGGGAATATCGTGATCTTTGTAGATGATGCAAGAACGTACGGATTGAACTGGTACTCTGCAAGCAGCCTGTGCGCGTCTACGCCAAGAATAAACTGCAGTGCAGTATCCGTTTTGTTCTGAATAATTTTGCCAAGCGGATCATAAACCATGTCAACTTTGCTGGACTCGTACCACTTTGCTTTGGAACCTATCAGTACTTTGACTGTTTTAGAACCAATGCTTATGATTCTGCCCAGGCCGTCTGGTGTTTTTACAGCATCGCCTATTTTCATGTCTACAGCCGAGACTGATTCTCGTCCCTCAGGTGCTTTTTTGTCCTTTCTCTTTTAGCTTTAGATTTTAATCCAAACTCGTTGGCGTTCTGCGATACTTTGATTCCCATGTGGACTGCAATGCTGGCAAGTATTCCGCTTTCTTCCAGATTTTCCGGAGTCAAGTCATAGTTTTGATTTTTCTTCATGTCATAATTCTTGAGCAGAATGTCCACAATCGGCTTTAGATCGTTGGTCCGTATGTTGTCGTGGTGCAAAAGGCTTGCAATATCAGACTGGTGCGATGCAAGATAGCACATCTGTTGGTACAGGTTTTGCGGGTCTATCAAGTCCGGCTTGTAATCCATGCTTTGTTTGAGATTCTGGAGGTAGGCAACGCCGCTTTTTTGTGTTATGACGCCATCCTTGGCCAGGGAATCAAGGGACGTATTGTATGCCTGGGCAAACTTTATTGCGTCATCGGCCGGAATCTTTCCGTTGTTGAATATTTTGTTGATTATGTAAAATGCCATTCTAGAACCTATTATGTCCGGCTGCTTGTTGAGCAGCTTGACTACAAGGTGCCGTATTATGGTATTGCGGGCATTTTGAATAAGCGTCTCAAAGTCTGGAACAAAATCTTTGGCGTAGCTCTTGAGGTGCGTGTGCTGCGTTGACACTTCAAGCACCTTGCCGTACACCATGATCAGCAGATCTGACAGTGGTAGCGTCAAAAGATGTTGATCCGGTATGTCGTCGAGTATCTTTTTGACGCTGTCGTCTATTTGAGGAATCAAATTTTCAAAGAACCGGATGGATTCCTGGGTTATCTTTCTGCATGTTATCACCACAGACGACATGAATGAGGTCTTGCCTCTTGCAAGCACGCCGGTTTCAAGTTCCGTATGTATGGCATAGCTTGACACTACACTAAATCTGGATTCCAGTATGGCCTCAAGAAATTGGTTCCATGTTTCCGTACTGGAATGAGCAAATAGAACCACAAGCAGTCCATCATCTTTGAGTTTTGCAGCAATTGCTTTGAAGGATTTTTTCAGTCCAGCGCCAAAGAATGTCTTTGCTTTTTCTCTGCCGGAAAAGCGTCCCTGGCTTTCACAATAATCTTCGTCAAGCGGGACTCTGAGCGGCAGATTGTCATAATACTTCGACAATACACGGCGCATCCAAACATAGAAAAACTCCGACGATTCGCCATACTGAACATCGTCTCCATATGGTGGATCTGTGATTATGATATCATACTGCTTCTCTGATGCAATCGTCACAGATCTGTTTTTGCACGAGGCTGGAGTGCGCAACCGTTTGGCAAAATCTATTGATTTTGATACGCTTTTAATGATATTAATGAAACTTCCCTGAACTTTTTCAAATGGGTTTGATTCCGCAAAATTATAGCATATGCGCGGCTGTCGCATGCTCAGCACATTTGCAGGATTTTCTCTGGTCGTAGTCCAGCGAACGCCAAATCCGGCATTGTCAACGCGTTTTGCAAGAACAAAAGAGAGATATGTTGCTATTATTTTTTGATGTAGTTTGTTTGGGATGGTACTGCAGACTTTCTTAATATTTTCCATAAAGATGCACAAAACAAGCATTTGTCGTTCATCAAAATACTGATCCCAGACGGTTATTCCATAATTCCATAATGTATTTTTTTTACGGTGACTGGCAAGAATGTTTTCAGTAGGAATTAGATTTTCATTGAGAAATTCGTTGTGTCTTGTTTTAAAGTAGCGCACAACCTTGCGATATTCTTTTTTATGCTCATCTGTAGCAAGGATGTAGTCTCTGCCTCTTGGTTTTTGAATTTGGATGGCAATCATCTCGCGATCCTTGTGTTTTGCAATATCCTTGACCATTGCATCATATTGAATTGTATTCGTACATGATATGCAAATGGCCTTGCCACCTTTTTGGGTGTATTTTCTGCCGTCCTCGTCAGATATGTCTTCAGCAAATTCTACTACAAAGTCTCCATCTTTTGGGATTATTTTGATTCCAAGTTTTCGCTTTGGAGTGTTTGCGATATACATGTGGTTGGTAAGCGGAAATCTTTGTGAGCAATATGGGCATCGTATGCACCAGCACCACAGGTATGCCAGATGTGATTTGTGAAAATATTTGCCCACCTCGTTTTCTGTTTCGTCCAACACATCATTTGCATATTTGACAAAATCGTCACGCAGGTTGGAACCATACTTTGCAGGAAATGCCAGTGATCCTTGTTCTATGAGCCATGCAACCGGATTATAGTCAGACACAGTGACATTGAATCCAAGATCGGTTGCAGGAAATGCCAAATTGCCTGATCCGCCAAACGGATCTAACATACCAATTGAGTCTGCGCTCTTGCCAAGATTTTCAGAAAAGTCAGCAAAAACAGGCCGGTAATCATATGGTTTTGGCGAGTCTAATCCCAAAAATTGTTCTACATATTCTAAATTGTCAAAGACACTTGTCAGAATGATGGCGCGTCCCGCCACAATCGGCTTGCGTGTCCACCAGTACATCATCTGATTGAGACTTATCGTGCCCTGCTTTTCTTTTTTTGCGGCATCGCTCACTTTGTTAAAGAATTCCAGGACATTTATGTCAGAATTTTCTATTATTGCAGGCTTTATTGTTCGTCACCGTTTAGGACTTTCCACGCAGTCTTGGCTTTCTCATTTTTGAGAAATTGGTATGCCCAAAAATGAATTTCCATATCGCTTTCGCTTTTAACATGGTTGAGAAATTTTGTGCCCTGATACGAGTCGCGTGCCGTTTTTAGCACCATCATGCCGACAAATTTGCGCGCGATATCATCATCCCAATTTTCTCGATCAAACAGCAGATGCTTTTCGGCAAGTTTGGCGCGCCAGCCCGAAAGCGCGGCATATCTGAATGTCTGTTCACCAAAAATATCATTTACGTGGATTTTGAAAATAATCGATTTTCCGCTTTTACTTTTTTGGAGTACGTGATGGTATACTCTCATTTCCACACCGCGCCATCTTTTTCCAAAGCTGCAGATATGTCGTCATCAGAGGATAGCGTGAGACTTCCAGTACAACTGCCGCCATCATATGATCGCAGATTGTTAATGATGTTCTTGACTGCAGTAAGATTATCCAGTTTGCTAGTCAGTACAATTTTTGTTCTTCCGACTAGTTCAATTTCTACTAGCAGATCCTTGCTCACGTTTGCAAAGGCGCCGACAAGCAGATTGTCTATGCTATTCGTGATATCTGTTAGTGAGGATACGGTGATCTTGTACTCAATAGGAGGTTTTCGTTTATCTCTTTCTCTATCTTCTTCTCTCTCTTTCCCCCCGAGAGATGGTTTAAGACAATCATGGTGTATAATATAGCCAGAAAACTTGATATCGACATCTTGTAATATTTTGCCATCATGTTTTTGCTTTGATTCATCAATAGATTCACTGTATCCAAAATCTCCCTTTCGTATGCCGTCCCGTACAGCTTCCAGTATTGACTCGGTTCTTTCAACAAATTTTTGCCGCTTGTCGGAAAAAAATTCGTCGTAGATATTTTCAAGCTTTTTGTATGAATCTACACGTATGGCATCAGAGCCTATCTCCGATATGAGTTTTCCTTTGTGCTTTAAAAATTCTCTTACTAAATCTCCGATTGTTCTGCCTGTCATGTCGCCGTAAGACATAACATTCAAGCGTAATGCCGGCCCGTCTGGATATCCTATCCTGCAGTATGTCCGAACGCACATGCTGTCCAAATTGCCGCGCGCCCGTTCTTCCTTTTTGCTCATGTTTGTCAAAAAGTTCTTGTCCGCCTTGATTCGTTCATCCTTTTTGGTCTTGAGTATGGCAGACAGTTCCCTTGCCGCAGTCTTTAGATCTCTCACCAATTCTTGATCAGCATAGGCAAATGCGATGGTATTGGGATAATTGCGCGGCTTGTCTCCGGCGTGTCCAAGAATGTTCAGCATGCACGATTCAATATTCTGCGATATGTCATACTGAAAGACACATAATTTTAGATTGCGAGTATCATCCACATCATCGCTCCAAATTATGGACTTGAATGACGAGTTTTTTGCAAGCCTGTCAAGAGTGCCGCGAATCTGCTGATCCGCTTCAGTCGCGTCTACACCCTTTTTGTATTCTGCTATTATGGCATTTTCGTTGACTGCATCCACAAAATAAAACTGGCCGTTTGTCTCCTGAATGTACCAAAACTGCGTTCTGATGTCTTCATACAGCGCCTTTTCGATAATTGCCGTATCAAGTCCAGGCGCGCCGACCGCAAGTTTTATCTGATCCACGGTAATTCCAGATTTTTTGTTTGGTATTTCGTGCAGCGAGTGCAGATAGATTGTACGCGATATCTGCTCAATTACCTTGACAAGCTTGTCACGGTCAAGATTCTTTGCATGTTCGATGCAGTCAGTGCTGATAATCTTTGCAAATTCGTTCCTGCCTATTTTAGATGTGATTTCGTCTGTTATTGCCGATGATTCCATGTTTATGTCTCCGGTTCCCACCAGCGTGCACGGAATTTTTTTCTCGTAAATGTCGTTTAGAACCAGTGCCAAGAGCCTCAGCGTGCCGCGCGTCTGATTGAACTGTGAAATCGTAGACACCCGCTCGTACAAAATATCGACAAAATCAGGATGTATTGGGTATGACTTTTCCAGCCGCTCGTGAAATCCAGGATCAGTTATCAGTCCCTGCTCCGTGTAGTATCTAACGTATTCTTGAACTACATTTTGTTTTTCTTCCTTGTTTATTTCCCTAACCAGCCGGTGCCGCACGATATTGTAGATTTCTTTCTTTTGTACCGGATTTCTTATGACGGTTTGGCGCGACAGCGTCTCCCTCATGCCCCCAATGGCAGCATCTATTTTGTATTCCGTTAGATTTTTCTTGATTTCATCAACATGTTCTTTGTACAGCTGCTGATTCTCTGTAAGAGTCAAAATCAGCACAGAGTTTTTGCTTGAAGATACAGCAGATATGAGCTTGTAGAGAAATGCTTCGGTGAGCTTTGATTTTGTCGTATCGCCGATCCGTTCTGCAAGGGTCTCTGCCAAATAATGCGGCAGCTCGTCAATCATAAGAACAGTGGGCTCGTCAAAAAATTTCTTGATGATATCCAAATCGGATATCATTTTTTCAGATTCGTCATATTCGCGCACAGTTTCATATTCGCCAAGCTTGGTTGCTATCTCTCCCCACAATGTGGATTTTTTGACATCTCTGCAGTCTATTGCGGCAACTCGCGCATCAGAAATATGATCCATCCCAAGTTCTCGATCCAGATTGTTTCTCTTGATGTAATCAAATCCCAGCACAGGGTTGGACATTATGTGATACAACAGCATGAGCGTGTGCGTTTTTCCTCCGCCAAATCCGGTATCGATGATGATGCACGGCATGCCGCGCGAGTACTCTAATCTATTGAAGGCATCTGCGAGTATGCTTCGCATTTGCGATGTGAGGTACGTATTGTCAAGAAACTTGCGCGGGTCTTTGTAGACTGAATCAGCTGTTCCAGATGTGAGGTCATGCAGTTCTACGGCAAACTTGTGCAGTTCCAGGTTGCCTGTTTCTATTTCGTCGCTGAATCTGCAGCTCTCCCACACGTTTTTCATTTGCGGCATTCACCCACCCACGCAAGAATGTGCCAGCATGCATCATTTAAAGTAAGCTCAATATTTTTAGTGTTACACTAATTTTAGTATGCTTGGAGTTTTAGAAATAGATTGGAACCAAATCAGACATGGAAAATACCAAAAAGCACGACTTGTCGAAAATCTTGCGAATACTGGCCAAAAAGGGAGTGTACGAAATTTTCATGCATGTAAAAAGCCACGAAGGAGAAAGATACAACACAATACTATCCTATGCACTGAGTCAAAAGTTAGTTAAAAGCCGGGCATCAATGAATACCGCAATAACAGAACTTTCGGATCTGGGGCTGCTCAGCAGAAAAGTAATCCAAAGCCGCCCAGTAAGAACATGCTATAGCGTAAACAACACAGGGCACAAGGTAATGAAATATCTCACAGAAATAGAAGAGGCAATAAACGAGTCTTAGCTGCCGCCCTTGCATTATGTCGGACCCGTCGTCTTATGATGTATTGGTTGCAAAATTTTCAAAACCGGTGCAAATGGCACGCATGCAACAGCAGAATCAGGCGCACAGCAACGCATGGGAGTTTTTTTCTTTGCATTTGTCATCTATTATCTAAAAATCAAGTTGGCATACACGGCTCCAGCTGTAGAAACGGATCATCCAAAACAGGGAATCTGATCTTGACAAAATCAAGATTTCAACACGCAATCGATCAGGTAGAGCGGTACAGAAAGATCTCAGGCGGCATGGATTATAAGGTGAATTCAAATTCCATACTAATGCAAAAGTTGCATGCTGCCTGATTTGCCATACCTGGCGATTCGATTGCACCACGCATGCGCCGAACCGTCTTGTCACAATCTGCTCGGTGATCATCCATAATCTTCATTAGCCTCCATTTTGGCCAGATTTGAAATATATTCGGTATGAATTGCCTACGCTGAATCCATATATCCCACAATACCACGCACTTCATATTGCTGGTGAGATAAATGGCCGCAGATCAAAAAAATAAGAAGAAATGGATCAAGCATGAGCGGACGCACTCCAATTCTCTATGGCATGCAGGTTGGAAGGAATTCAGTGACGGAAAATGGCTCATAGTATACATGGACGACGCCTCCCGCTTCATCGCTGGATACGGCGTATTTGACAATGCGACAGCAGAAAACTCAATCAAAGTGCTTCTTGGGGCCATAGCAAAGCACGGCAAGCCTGCATCAATACTGACAGGCCGCGGTGCGCAATTCTATGCGAACGAAGCAGAGTGCAAGGAGAGAGGCGAATCCGAATTTGAAAAAAAGATTGTAGAACTTGGCATAAGGCACATTCTTGCGCGAATAAATAGTTCGCAGACCAGCACCAAATTAGCGAGATTTTATGGCGAGATAGAACGAAAGCAAAAGTGGTTCATGGACATCCATGAAATTATGCATTGGTGGAACAGCGTCCGGCCCCACATGTCTCTTGATATGGATACACTGGAGACGCCCGCCAGAGCATTCCTAAGAAAGATGCCAGAAAATGATGCGGCAAATGAATAACCATAGAAGGTGGGTTTTGTCAGTTCGTCAGATCAGTACAAATGCAACGATGTCAGGTCTGCGAAATGAAACCAAAGATGCAAACTAATCTCCAAGTCACGCCATCACAAATGTGATGAGCGTGATCACTTTGGTGGAAGAAATGCAAGCATGTCTTTTATCTCGCTGAAAACTCTTTTGAGATCCGGCAGATCTTCTATGGCAAAATGTTCCAATTTACGCTTCCAATATTCTTCCAGTTCTGCTTCTTTATCAGGTTCAAAAATTTTGGATGGAGCATACTCCATATTGTTGATTGTACACTTTCGTACCACCATATCTCCAATCAATTCAGTATCAATGCGTCGCATTTTGCCTCCAAGCAGCTTCCAGACATCATAATAGTCTCTCGCTCTGGTTCTCCTCATCATTGCACGAATCTTTTCTGCCGCAACTTCGTTTAGCGTATAGCTGTTTGTCAAAAAATTGCCAATGTCATCGTAAGACGGCGTTGTAATCTTGGTTATCGGAGGTTCTGCCATTTTTTCTATTCTGGAGATATCGACCTTTATCTTGGTTCTTTTGAGCAACGGCCCGTCAAAGCGAAGATGACACATAATTGCATGTCCTCTGGGCGGCACATTCATTTTTCCTTCGTATATTATGCCGCTTTCATTTTCCAGGATGTCGTAAATTTTTTCAAATCCGGATATCAGAATTTCTGGATCGGTATTCAGCGGTATTGTAAAATCAAGGTCTTCTGAGAATCGCCAGTCGCCAGGAAAAAAGATCTTGCTTAGCGCAGTTCCGCCTTTGAGGAACATGCAATCCTTAATTGGAGAATTTGGATGATAAATTCCATACAGCAACCACTCTAATGCATAGTCCTTTTCAATCAGCTCAGGAAATTTGTTGTGATTGTTTGCAATCTTTTGTATCTGTGCACCAGTAAGAATCTTAATCACCTATGTTTCAGATTTTGCCTCAGCAAGTATGATGTCAGGCGTTGCGTTGATTAACAGATTCCATTTTGAATTGTAGCTGCCTCTTTTTGAGAAAGAGGGGCTAAGCAAAGAATATCCAGAACTAATCAAGTCGCGCATTCGATTATAAGTTGATGACGGAATTTCAATCTCAAGCAAGTCGGCCAAATACCCAAGCCTCTTGATTATAGTACGGTTTTGCATTCTTTTAGCATAAGATATTATAGTTTCAAGCGAGATCTCATCTTTTGCATTCCACAGACACTTTGCCACCTCATCCATTCCGCCGCAGTATTCGGGATGATCCAGAGCATCTGCTATCGTCTTATCCTTGTCTGAGATGGCAAATGTTTCGTTCGCAATAAAGCGCTTTTTTATGCCAAAAAATTTTGTCTTGCTGATTGTAAAGAACTTGTACCTGCCACCGTGCACCACAGTACGAGGTATTCTAGAAGTCGTCGCAACATGGACAGTAAATGGAAACTGCTCGGTATACCCATAATAATTCAATGCAGTAGAGTATGCGATATAGTACGGCCTTTTTGCAGCAAGCGCAGATGCTATAACAAGTCCAGGCAAGGTGTACTTTGAATGGATTCCCGCTTCTAGCGGCGCGATCAGGTATCTTCCGCTTGCGATTCGTATCAGCCATTTCTTTTTGCAAAGCCTCTCCGCAATTTTCCTTGCGTTCTGGTATGTTGTGCGTGCCACAGCAATGATCTCGTCATATCCTATGATTGATTTGTAATCGTGGGCAAGAGTACAGAGCATGACCGTTTCCTTGTCTGAAATGCCTTTGCGTATATTTTGCGTTCTTGCTGCAATAGTCATATGTCACAATACATGTAACGTGCATATATGCATTTCTATATTTCGTGTATGTTTTGTGACATATATTAGTCATAATACATACAGTTTATGTATATTTACAATTATATTTTGTGTGTGTTTTGTGACATATATTAGTCATAATATATACATTGCATATAAAATAAAGAAGGCAAATGGAACGACAGAGATATGCACACAGCATAATACCACACCAGTGCAAAAGTCGGTTCTTTCTGCATGACGAGCAAACCGCATGACTTTAGGCAGGAAAGACACCAATTCGAACACCAGCTGCGCCGACCTGTTCAATGCCCGATGCAACGCTGTCGCGGCGAAGTATCATTTTGCCTCACAATTCAAGAGATATTCAAAGCTGCCAGGGCAAATACTGATTCAGCAGGGGCGGCGCTTTGCGCGCATGTCCGCAACAGCCGCCATAATGAATTATTCCACTGTCCATAGCAAACTTTTAATCAACTTTATGCCAATATTCTACAATGAACGAAGCGTACGTTCTGCTGAATGTAGACTACAAGAACCAGCAGGACATAATAGAAAAGGCAAAAAAGATCCCCACTGCAAAGGCGGTAAAGACGGTTTACGGCATCTGCGACATTCTGATAATACTGGAATCAGACAGCATGCAAAAGATCAAGGATGCAATAGATGTTGACCTCCACGGCATGAAAGGCATAACAAACCTGACCTCACTCATATCTGTCAGTTGATAACACATGACGCAGCAGTATGAAGTGGTCATTGTAGGGGCAGGACCGGCAGGACTGGCTGCCGGCATGTACATAGCCAGGCAAAAGGCGTCCTGCCTTGTAGTATCAAAAGATCTTGGCGGACAGATGAATCTGATCCCAAAGCTGGAAAATTATCCGGGCACGATAATGTCAAGCGGCCCGCTGCTGGCCAGGACGCTGGAGAACCAATACCTCTCATTCGGCGGCGAGCTTGCATACGATACCGTAGAAATGATCAGTGAAACTGAAAACGGACTGAGCATCAAGACGGCGCGATCAGAGTATGAATCCAAAGCAGCAGTAATTGCCGCAGGCAAGGTTCCAAACAACCTTGGTCTTGAGAATGAATCAGCATACCAGAACAAAGGCGTCCATTACTGCACAAAGTGCGACGCGCCGTTTTACCAGGGACGCGTTACGGCATCAGTCGGCGTCGGCGCATACCTTCTGGAATCAGGAATACTCTTGTCCAGAATGGCTGACCAGGTGTATGTCATATACAAGGGCGGAAGGCTTGGAGGTAATCCCGACCTGATAAAATCCCTTGAAAGAAAAGAAAATGTGCATCTTGTGCCAAACTCGCAGATAAAGACAATAACTGGAAACGGCACGCTCCAGCAGATAACGATAGCAGATTCAGCAGGAGCAGAAAAGACTCTCAAAGTAGACGGCCTCTTCATTGAAATGGGCTCAAAAATAAACCTGAACTTTGTAAAGCATCTGGTAGAACTAAACACAAGAGGCGAGATCAAAGTCTCAAATGGCGGCAGGACAAATCATCCTGCAATATTCGCAGCCGGCGATGCAACCGACATACCGTACAAGCAGATAGTAGCAGCATGCGGAGACGGCGCAGCTGCAGGAATCTCTGCATTCAACTATCTTGAAAGGCTCAAAGGCAAGCCTGGTATCCGCGCAGACTGGAAAAAGCAGATTGGCGATACCGTGTTCCATTACTAGAAATAGATGGCAGAACGGGTGCCAAGCCCGGCATAAAGGCTAGCACAGCCGCAACATGCCAACTTTCAGCCAAGCGAAATCATCCAAGCAGTCATCCTTAGCCTGTCATTGGATGCAATTTGAGACGCGTTTCAATTGCATCTGATTTCGCTTCTGCTTGACCTTTGACGCATTTCGTTTGTATGGACCATGAGCCATGAACCCATGAACCGGCATCATTCTTAATATAGTCTAAACACGTAATATGTCACATGAAGAAAAAGTCTTCCAACACTGATGACTACAAGACTCTCTTAAAAAACGCAATGAAAAATCCGGGAATTCGCGAGGTAGAAAAATTGTATGAAGACTATCGTGGAATCTCACGGCAAGCTGATATGATAAACTCCAAAATGGATCCAGGATACCATATAATAACATCCGATTCCTCATCATAACATGCCGACTTGGGGAGAGCTACTAGCCGAATTAAACCAGTTAAAAACGGCCGATTCGGGAGCCGCTTTTGATGTCTTGAGGAGAAAGTACCTAGCGCGGCTATACGCAAAAACCGGAAGAAACGTAATTCTATACGCCTCTGTCTGGACACAGACTGGGAAAAACGTAGATCCAGGATTGCTAAGCATAACCGAGGAGGACTGCAGGGCCTGATGGAGGTAGTTCACGGACTGCAAGGAACCTCATTAGATCTGATAATACACAGTCCTGGCGGCTCGCCTACGGCAACAGAGGCGCTAGTCACGTATCTTAGGACAAAATTCGACGACATACGCGTAATCATTCCACATGCGGCAATGTCTGCGGCAACAATGCTGGCATGTTCAGCCAATCGAATAATGATGGGAAGGCATCCCTTCATTGGACCCATTGATCCGCAGATAATTCTCAATACAAAACTAGGGACGATGTCGGTGCCGGCACAGGCGATTATTGATCAATTCAAAATGGCCCAAAAAGAATGCAGATCCCATGATAAGCTACCTTCATGGCTTCCGATACTTGAGCAGTATGGACCCGCACTGATAACACAGTGTGATAATGCGATAAGATTGTCTGAGGAGCTTGTTTCTGAATGGCTGGCAAAGTACATGTTGGCCGGTAAAAGAGATCGAAAAAAGCTATCCAGGCAGGTTGCCAGATATCTATCCGATCACAGGGGATTCAAGGCCCACTCCCGTCATATTGACAGGGCCGAGGCCGGCAGGCGAGGCCTGGTGATTGAAAATCTTGAGGATGACCAAGGCATTCAGGATTCGGTCCTGTCGGTCTATCACGCCACGACCCTTACGCTATCGGCCACAAGTGCGGTAAAAATCCTGGAAAACCAGCTCGGAAAGGCATACATCAAGCAGGTTCAGCAGACAGTGATCCGGCGGCCTTCCTAAGGCACGTGCTTATAATTGAAAACCAATCAGCTTTGGTAACAGTAGTGGCGAGGACCCCGCTAGAATAGTGCCGATCCAGCTCAGTGTGCCAGAATGTCGTTGGACTAGGCATGCCGACATATACTGTTACGTCCGGATTTGTACCAGGGTTTTAATCAAGGCGTGCTGTAGTCATTTGCATGAAAGCCACATTTGGCGCAGGCTGCTTTTGGCATGTAGAGGAGATATTCAGAAAGGCTCCCGGTGTCATGGATGCCCGAGTCGGATATACAGGAGGCAGTACGAACAACCCCACATACCAGGACGTATGCACGGATCAGACAGGGCACGCCGAAGCCGTGCAGGTTGAGTATGATCCTGCAAAGATTGCATTCAAGGAACTGCTTGAGATATTTTGGCGCAACCACAATCCCACAACTCCGAACAGGCAAGGCCCCGATATTGGAACGCAGTATCGCTCTGCAATCTTTTATCACAGCGAAGAACAGAAAGCAGAAGCAAACGAATCAAAGAAGGTGCATGAGGAAAAAGATACATTTCATGCTCCGATAGTTACAGAGATTGTTCCAGCCGCGCAGTTTTACGAGGCGGAAGAGTATCACCAAAGATACTTTGAAAAGCAGGGCATGATGTAGATGCGGCATTACGCGTGCCATATGCAAGAATGCATATAGATGCAAGAATGCATATATGCAAGCAAAACGCGCATGCAACACATGCGGCAACCATTCATAACTGGAAAGCCGGTTGCGGGAAAATATTTCATCAACAGGGAGACAGAACTCAAAAAACTTGATCTGATACTGGCAGGCACGGCAAATGGCGACATAAACAACGTAATTCTTTTAGGCCTAAGAAGGACAGGCAAGTCGTCAATACTGCTGAACATGCAGGAAAAGATGTCAAAAGGCAAAAAAGTAATTCCCATAATATTCAATGCAGACGGAATTTCAACAAAAGATCGATTCAGCAGAGCATACACGAATGATGTGCTGAATGCCTATGTTGAGCACGCAGAAAGCATGCTTCCCAAAGAAAAGACAAGGAGCATTCTTTCGACAAGCGCCGATAAAATAAAGGGAACGATGACAGGGCTTGATGCAGAGATATCAGAATTTAATGCATTTCATCTAAAATTCAAAGAATCAAAAAGCAGCGATGATGAATTGTTAGAAAAAGCATTGCAGTATCCGGAAAAGCTCGCAAAGGCCAAAAACATTTCGTTTGTAGTGATGATTGACGAGTTTCAGGATTTGCTGAAATGGGGCGAGGAGTTTCTTCGAATGTTTAGAAGACTGGTGCAGTCGCAAAGACGCGTAGCGTACATACTGTCTGGCTCTGCTCCCACCATAATGAGGCAGATGGTATACGATGCAGAGTCGGCATTTTACAGGCAGCTAATAGAGGTACATGTAGGACCGCTGGCCAAAAAACACGTTTGTTCTTTTGTCAAGCGCAGGCTAAGAACAGTCGAAATTTCTATCGGAGAACAAGCCCTGGAAAGAATTTTTCTGCTCAGCGGGGGCCTGCCGGACTATGTGCAGCGGCTGGGGCTGCAAATTTATCTAAGCGATTCTGACAAAAGATCCATACTGCCGGAAGATGTCGAAAAAGCATATCGTGAAATGATAGTGCGGCTGAATCCTGACTTTGGCAATGCATTCAGAACTTTTTCAGACATGGAAAAGGAGATTCTAATCGCACTGGCAAACGGCATAGAAAATCCCGGCGGCATATCTGCCGAGATTAAAAGGCCGCAGTCCAGCCTCCCCAAGACCATAAGCAGGCTGATGAATCAGGATGTCATAGAAAAGCGCAGAGAGGGAAGATACAGGATTGTTGATGCTGTATTTTCAGACTGGCTGGCCAAGAGATTCGCAAGCAGCCGGCCATAGCATGTCAAGACGCCGCAATTAGATCGTCGGTTATTGCAGTTGAATGCATGCAGCCTAGATCGAATGCTGGAATATGATTTGAGATCTCAAGCAATATTCGCGGCCGTCAGCTAAGCGAAATGTACCGGAGATCAAGCAGCATCAAGAACAAGGACAATTGAAATGCGCTCCAAACCGCACCCAATAACAAGGCGCCAACGGCCGTTTTGGGTGCATTTCGCTTAGCCGTCCATTGCCGTTGAGATAAATGCATGCCAAGCCAGACGGCAGCAAAAGCAATTTGGGTTCAAGCAATCGCTCCTGCAGATTCCGGCAGTCATGCTGCATTTCGCTTCAATGCAAGGGCAGTCCCTGCCGCATTCATCTCAAATGCGGAGCCATACCAAAACAGCCGATTCCAGGACGGCAAAGCGCAGCCTCCGCTAGGCATGTCAAAAATATGATCGATCGCGCATAGTCTCTATGTAAGTGGCTGAACCGGTGAATTGGTTGGTTAGTAACGGCTGGCTCATCACTCGCCGAAGCTTGTGATCTACACCACCGTCCTATCAAAGCAGTCTTCTTCTGCAAACCTTCTTCAATTGAAAGAATATCTTGTCTCGGGATAGGATTCGCGCTTAGATGCTTTCAGCGCTTAGCCTAAATGGCTTAGCTGCCCGGCCTGCCTTGTCAGACAACCGGTAGACCAGTGGCCACGCCTCTCTGTTCCTCTCGTACTAAGAGCGACTTCCCCTCAGATATTCACGCTTCCATCAGGCAGAGACCGACCTGTCTCACGACGGTCTAAACCCAGCTCATGTTCCCTTTTA
>CAYGAM010000016.1:0-30002 GCA_964347915.1 uncultured Nitrosopumilaceae archaeon
TTCCCAAGAATGATTCCCAGGAGCAGCATAGCCCAAAAACTGTCATCAACACAGGATCTGCATCTTTGATGCAAGAACGCTACAGCCGCTTTTGCAAAAGCTCGTACGCCTTTGGAGCATCCTCATCCTTGAGAATCAGAATAACGGTATCCAGATCAAAGAATACGTCTGCAAGAACAATGCCGCTTCCGCGCAGAATGTCGCTGACATGCAAAAGCAGGTCGGTCCTCTCGCTGCGCGCCGGAACGGTTATCCTGATCTTGACCAGTCCCGTGCTGTGAGGCGCGACTCCGTCCAAAAACGTTTCTAGTATGCGCCGGACATCCTCGCCGTCCTCGGTCAAAAGGCGTATTGTCCCGCCTGCCTGAAACAGATCATATTCTGCCGAACTCTGCGCAATCTCGCCAAAGAGCGCGGCGGCTTCTGCCGCTCCGATTATGTCTGCCGGAATCCTGGTATCCATAATGCCGCCCACAAGCGAAAGCCGGACATTCCTCAGAACCGGCCCCCGATCAGCGCCGGCATGAACAAGCGAGTCGCCGTACCTCTTTATTGCAACTACGATGGTGTTGAGGTTTACTGCGCAGCCAAGCGCGCCCTCCACTTCGGGCTGCATCCGCACTGCAAGGGCAGTATAATTGACGATATTCATTCTAATGCAGTCGTGCACGGACTTGTTTTTTGCGATTATGGCGCGTACAACCTCTGGCACTTTCATGCTTTTGCTTGCCGCCGCTAGTAATAAAATGTTCCATATATTACATAGCTTTATATGTATGTCATGTGTATGACATTATACAGGTGAATATGACATGTTCTTTGATGACGACGAATTTGACCGTCTCTTCCGACAGATGTCCCGTGCCGCCGGCATAGGCAGCCAGTCGGAAGAATCGGAAGAAAGATCGGAGCCGTATTACTACGGCTACACGATGACTATAGGGCCTGACGGCAGACGCTCTGTCAAGGAGTTTGGAAACGTCAGGCCCGGCCTCCAGTCTAAGAATAATGCCGAGCCGTTTGTTGAGACCATTGCCGACGACAAGCAGGAATACGTCAAGATGGTGGCAGAGATGCCAGGCGTAGAAAAGTCCGACATCAAAATCAGGGTGGAGGGCAGGCAGGTTCGCATTGACGCCGAGCGCGGAAAGAAAAAGTTCCACACAACGGTGCCCATAAAGCACAAGGTGGATACGAGCACTGCAAAGGCAAACTACAAGAACGGAATACTTGAGCTGACATTCAAAAGACTGGAGCCGGAAGAGCCGAAAGGCAGGATTGTAGAGGTGGACTAACCTCTCTTTTTTTATGGTGATGAAAATGGGTTATGTTGAATTAAGAGTAAAAGAGGCGTCGCAGCAGCACGTAGGCAAGGGCGTGGCAGTCGTCCATCCGGACATGATGGCGGAGCAAAACTGGACAAGCGGACAGGTAATAGAAATAGGACAGCAAAAGAAGACGCATGCGCTGGTATGGCCCGCCGCGTCAGAGCAGGACAAAAGCATCATCAGGATAGACGGCGCCACAAGATACAATGCGGGGGCGGGAATCGGCGACAAGGTCAGCGTCAAGGCAGCCGACGCCGCCCAGGCAGAGCAGGTCGTCTTGTCGCCGACCGAAAAGATAGCTGCCGAAGGGCTGCAGGAGTATATGAGGTATCATTATTCAAATCATGTTCTTACAACGGGCGACGCAATAACCGCCGGAACGCAGATGGGGGGGCGCGTCCAGTTCTTTGTAACCAGCACAAAGCCTTCCAGGCCTGTCATAGTAACGGACGACACAGCATTCAAGCTTGGCAATGCCAGGCCAGAGCGTCCCGTCGTGCCGCGCGTAACGTACGATGAGCTGGGCGGCCTGCAGGCCGAAGTGCAAAAGATTCGCGAAATGGTTGAGCTTCCAATGCGGCACCCTGAACTGTTTGAGAAGATTGGAATCGAAGCCCCCAAGGGCGTACTCCTGTACGGGCCGCCTGGGACGGGAAAGACGCTTTTGGCAAGGGCCGTGGCAAGCGAGACCAACGCCCACTTTATCTCATTAAGCGGCCCTGAGATCATGGCCAAGCACTATGGCGAGAGCGAAGAGCGCGTCAGGGATATATTCAAACAGGCGGAAGAGAGCGCGCCCAGCATAATATTCATTGACGAGATAGACTCAATTGCCCCAAAGCGCGAAGAGGTAACAGGCGAGCTGGAAAAGAGAATAGTCTCCCAGCTTTTGAGCCTGATGGACGGAATGAAGAGCCGCGGCAAGGTGGTGGTAATTGCAGCCACGAACAGGCCGGACTCGATTGATCCGGCCCTCCGCCGTCCTGGGCGGTTTGACCGGGAGATTGAGATAGGAATCCCCAACGACGCGGGCCGGCTTGAGATCCTCAACATTCACACAAGGGGAATGCCGCTTGCCGCAGACGCGGATCTCAAGGAGATGGCGCGCGTAACGCATGGCTTTGTCGGCGCCGACCTGGAAGCCCTTACAAAAGAGGCGGCAATGCGGTCGCTTCGCCGAATTTTGCCCGAGATAGACCTGGATCAGGAAAAAATATCACCTGCCGCACTGCAGAAGATCAAGGTAACGCAGGCAGACCTTGCAGACTCGCTCAAGGATGTGCGCCCGTCTGCGCTCCGCGAGGTGCTGGTCCAGGCGCCGGATGTCTCATGGGACGATATCGGCGGACTGGACGAGATAAAAACAGAGCTTCGCGAGGCAGTCGAGTGGCCGCTAAAGCACGGTGAGGCGTACCGGCACGCCGATGTGCGGGCGCCAAAAGGCATCCTGCTGCACGGCCCGCCAGGCACAGGCAAGACGCTCCTGGCCAAAGCTGTTGCAAAAATGACCGAGTCCAACTTTATCAGCGTCAAGGGTCCGGAACTGCTCTCAAAATGGGTGGGCGAGAGCGAAAAGGGCGTCCGCGAAGTATTCCGCAAGGCGCGGCTGGCCGCTCCCTGCATAATATTCTTTGACGAGATAGAGTCGCTTGTGCCCAGGCGCGGCAGCGGCGACTCGTCGCACGTGTCCGACAATGTGGTATCCCAGGTACTGACGGAGATTGACGGGCTTGAGGAGCTGCACAATGTGCTGATTATCGGAGCCACCAACAGGCTGGATATAGTGGACAAGGCGCTTTTGCGTCCTGGGCGGTTTGACCGCATAATCAAAGTGCCAAACCCGGACAAGGAGTCGCGATACCGGATACTAGAAATTCACACAAGAAAAAAGCCGCTTATAGAGGGCCTCACCTTTAACGAACTCACGGATCTTACGGAGAATATGAGCGGAGCCGAAATTGCATCGGCGGCAAACGAGGCCGCAAAGGAGGTGCTGCGCCGCTACATAGCATCGGGCAAGAATGATCTACAGGCCATGGTGATAAAGAATCAGGATATCAAGGCCGCCGTTGAAAAGGTAAAGGCGCAAGGAGTTTTATAGAAAGGCAGGCCACCGCGCGTAAGACATGAGACTCTATCTGGATTTTAAGCCGTGCCGCGAATGCGACAGAATTATGAATGCGCTTGCAAGCCCGGAGATTATATTTGCGGACACGGAGACCAGGGCGTCAGAATCTGCAAAGTTCCTTCGGCATCTGACGTACAACCATCCGGAAGCCGTGCAGGCCGTATCAGACGAGCTGCCAAAGCAAAAAAAGAGTCAAGATTTTGACTTTTTCAAATAGCCGCATCCGTAGCTGCCAGAGCGCCAAACTGCCTGTCTATCTCTGCCAGCGCGAGCTTGTCCCTGCCTATGAGATCAAACTTTTGCAGTAGGGTCTCAAACTGCGTCTCTTCTTGAACCTGCTCTGTTACATACCACTGCAGGAATGCAAAAGTGGCATGATCGTTCTGGGTCTGAGCAAGGGCCACCATGCTGTTTATCGCCTTTGTGACTGACTGTTCGTTTGCCAGGGCCGTCTTGCAGATGCCTTCCAGCGACTTGAATTTTGAAGGCGGACTGTCCGCAGCCGGAATGGTTGCCGCAACGCCTATGCTGTTCAGATACTTTACAATCTTTAGCATATGCTGCCGCTCCTCTTCCGCCTGGGCGTAAAAGAAGCTGGCCGCGCCTGCATATCCGGAGACATCGCACCAGGACGCCATTGAGAGGTAGTAGTTTGACGCAAAACTCTCCAAGGCAGTCTGCTTGTTCAGCGCTTTTTTTATCTCTGCTGAGATCTTCATGCTCCTGCTTTCGCTCCTTGTAATAAAAAGATACTATCGACGAATAAGCAGCTGGGAGAAATGCGCTCTGTTCCGCAACATTTCAGCATGCACGGACGCAAGTGCGACCAATCAACTCCAATGCCGGACGCGAACCAAATCCAGACCGGAGTGTACGTGGTTACGGCAGAAGCGGACTCTTGGCAGATGCAGACAGGTTGTATTGAGTTTAACAGGCGCAAGTCCGCATTGATGTGATCATTTTATTCTCTATTCTCAAGTAGAGCAAGAGGACCCGTACTGAATTTCTATACCAATCAATAAATACCCACAAATCCGCTTTTGTTTGTGTATTTATCATATTTGGATTCATCAGGGCGCCCAGAATACAACGATCCAGAAAACTTTATTTTAGCATCAGTAACAGTAAACGAACATCAATGGCATTACATGCGAGAAGAGATCGAGCGGATCAAACGAAAACATTTTCCAAGTACGAATCCGAAAAAAATTGAGCTGCACGCAAAAGACATGGTCAATCACGATGGAGTATACGAAGAACTACGATGGCCTGCGATTTATTCCATATTAGACGATTTTTTTGAGTTTGTAGCAAGTGATGCAACCCACCTGAGTATTATCGCCGCGGTGATCAATAAAGAGAAATTACGAAAGAAAATCGATTTAGAAATGTGGAGTCACAGGCTTGTCCTTGAGCGCCTTAACGCGTATCTTTCTCATCAAAATGATTTGCTAGTAGGAGCTGGCAAACCACACGAATATGGAATAATGATTGTAGATTCTGCGGGAAACTCAAATGATCAGAAATTACGAAACAAACTCATTCCTATGCTAAACTATGGGACATTATGTTCCGATCTGGAGTATCTGATTGAAGATCCGTTATTTACAGATTCCAAATGGCGAAACTTATCACAAGTTGCAGACTGCATAGCATACTGTATATGCAGAAAGCATCGAAAAAACAACACAAATAACATACACCACCCACACTGGGAAAAATATTATTCAATGATTGAAAAAAATTTGATTCAGAAAACGGACACTATCTAGGATACGGATTAAAGATATTTCCCGAGTAGAAAATTACATCTTTATCCAGTTTGAAATGTAAAACATACGCGGTTGCGGAAACAGCAAGTCACCACTACTAACGGACACATCAGGCATATTCCTGGCCGAGTCTGCTACATACCCATGCATGTTGAGTTGGTGGCGCAACATCTATGCCTATAGAATCTGTCATCTAATTGTCATTGGAACAAAGTCGACAATTCTGTGATGAATCACAACGACTAACTGGCCGCGGTACATCATAAATCTGCAGGAACATGCAAGCAAAGATGGGCCAAGCGAAACCCAAAACGTGGAAATATTGTTGATTGTCTATTTGAAAGCAAAATAGGAAGTAATTACAAGATCAAACATGTGCAAGCAGAGTTAATTCTACGACTGAATTTGAAATGTAAGTGAAGAGGCTAGGAGAGCCACTCTGCATCACCTCTCCGGTCGGCCCAAAGGCCTCGCTCATTATTAGTAAACCATGCTCATATTAAAAGATACTGAGGCCTTTTGTTCAATAACTACAATTCTAGGCACAAAAACCCGTTATTTTACCCATTCAAGCAGGCCGTTGAACATGTTGAGGAAGGAAAAAGCGCATAAGTTGGAGAAAGATAGGAAACATGCATGCGAAAACGGCCCATGCAGCAATTCGAAATGAGAAAACATTGTTGAATTTATTGACTGAAAAACAGAAAACAATCTCAGAATCAAGCATGTACAAATAACATCCTCGCATAATCGAATTTGAAATGTAAGTGGAGAGGTTAGGAGAGTAGTCTCTGCATCACCGCTCCTGTGGCCACGAAGACCACGCTTACCATTACTGCATCGTGCTCATATTAAAAGATATTGAAGCGCAGAATCTCAAAGTAGCATGTCCACAATCAGGCGCCGCGCTCCTCGCCATTGACCTTTGTTGCCGGGGACGCCTTTCTTGCATATGCTTCTGCCGGAGTCTCCGTGCCGTCGCCCAGGGACATGTGCATTCTGTCCTGATTGTACCACTCTATCAGGCGCTGCACCGGATTCTTGGGGGCAGCTCCATGCAGCGGGCCTCCGACATTGCCACCTACACGGCCAATTCTTGTAGTATTACCAACTGATGACTCCTCAAACGTGGGAAGCATGCGCTGGAGTTCCCTGAAGAAGCGTCCCAGCTTTCCATTGGTTTGCGGTTGGTTTATCCGCGCTAGAATGTGACGAATGCCGAGCCTGACCATCTCCTTTTCGAATTCAGACGCTCCGAGTTCAGATTTGCCTGCATAAAACTGGACGCCGCGGCCTGTCAGCATGCTTGCTGGACGCCCGTACCTTGACACGGCTTCTTTTAGGACTTGTATGGCATGCGCACCCATTGCGTCATCAAACACGCCGTATCCGGTTATAAACCGCGAAGCGTCGTCCATGTACGCGACGACCCATCTGCCGTCGTGCAGCTCTTTCCAGCCGGCATGCCACATTGAGTCAGAGTACGCGCGCTCGTAGCGAACCCACACGCGCCTGGTCTTTTCCGGCCGCGCCCCCGCAGGATCTTTGTTCATCATCATACGGCGCATGATACAGTGCGGTATATGAGTTGCCGCGCGCTTTCTTGTGCGGCCTTTGAGGCGCCCGGCAGGCTGCCGAGCGCCAGGAATTTTGGGAGGAGAAAGGCATGCACGCAAAGACGGACCAAACAGGTGCCCGAAATGGAAAAACCGTTGAATTTGATGATTGAATGGAGTTGGAGAAACAACTGCAAAATCAAGCATGTACAAATACCACCCTCGCATAATCGAATTTGAAATGTAAGTGGAGAGGTTAGGGGAGTCGTCTCCGCATCGCCTCTCCGGTCGGCCAAAAGGACTCGCTTACCATTGATGACTCAAGCTGGCATTAAAAAATAGCGGAGCGCGTCCGCAAGAGCCTGCCAGGCCCGTGCGCAGGATCGCACATGCGAGAATTAGACCCAGGAGCGCCGGTTCTGCAGCCTTTGGATACGTCTTCGCACTTGTCCGAACTTGGCGCCGCCCAGATCTCAAATACCGTCTCTGATCCATCTGCTGCCAGGGAGCGGCGTCGTGCGCCCAGGCTTTTTCCGCTGCGACGACCATGCCTAAAAATCGATAAATAGTTTAATAGCCTATTAATTAAGCATGGAAGCCTATGACGACTCTTTAGTTGAGCCGATAGAGCTGCGGATGATCAGGCCGTCAAAGTTCCCCGTCAGATATCCTGATCCAGACTCTGCAGATATGACCAGCCTCAAGTCCAGCATAAGAGAGCACGGACTGCTCCAGCCCATAGTCATACGCCCCCTGGAGCACGGCTTTGAGATCGTGGCAGGACACAGGCGGTTTGCCGCATGCAAGTCCCTGCGGTGGCGCTTTATCCCGTGCAAGATACGCGAGCTCTCCGACATGCAGGCGTACGAGATTCAGCTTACCGAGAACCTCCAGCGAAAGACGATGGACCCTATAGAAGAGGCCGAAGCCTACCAGAAATACGTGATAGACTTTGGGTGGGGCGGCGTAAGCGATCTTGGAAAAAAGATTGGCAAGAGCGAAGAGTACGTATCGCACAGAATGCAGCTTCTCAGCCTGCCAGAGGGCGTCAGGGAGAGGGTGATCAGCAGCGAACTTAGCGTGAGCCAGGCGTTGGAGCTTACCGGAGTTGATTCTGCAGCCAGAACGGAATTTGCAGACAGCATAGTCGACAATAAAATGACCGTAAAGCAGATCAGGGTGTTAAAGAGCAGGATGAAGGCCGAGACTGAAGACAGCCTTTCGGCGCCGGCAAAATCCAGAGGCGATCAGATTGCAAGAAAAAGCGCGCTCGCGCTGAAGATTACGCTGTCCCGAATTGATGAGCTGATTGAAAGCGCGCACGCGGCATCCCCCAGGGAGCGGGCCGATCTGATCAAATTCCTGATGGGCATCAGAAGGCAGACTCATTCCATGATCGACGATGCGCTACGGTACAAGAGGGATCTTGCCAAAAAGTCCAGGCGCCGATCCTAGCCGGCATCGGCTTATTTTCCAATAAACGGCGGCGCCCATTCCTTGAGAAACTTTCTGTACTCTGATTCCGTGTACGCCAAAGCGTAAAGCGACGCATCAGACTGCGGGATAAAGTCGTACACTTCGTACGTCTGCAGTATGTCGCCAAACAGATTCCTGTAAATGTCGTTCTCTTCGTCCGCCATGTCAGACGTCAGAAACGACTTTATCGTAATCCAGTCATAGCCGCCTCTTGTCTTTCCGGAAAATACGACAAACGGGGCGTCCTTGAGGTATTTCTTCAAGCCCTCCAGCCTTTTGGGAAGAGCCTGCGATGTCCTGAATGTAACCAGGTCGACGCGGATGACCCTGCCGGGCAGCTTTTTTGTGTCTATTGAGATGGTGTATTTCTTGATGATGCCCTCCTCTTCCAGCATCTGCTTTCGCGACTCGATCTCCTCTTCTGAAATATTATACCCAAACCCCTTGAGATAGTCCCAGATCTCAAACGTGCTCTGCCTGGAATTCTGACTGAGGGCGGAGATGATCATTCCGTCTATCCTGTCTATCATTGCGTATCTTGCATTTCCTTCCTATTTAACATGTTAGAATGCCGCGCCTGCCTAGGCAGCCGGAGGACGCAGTTACTACTTTAATATCATAATCACGATATCTGATCCTGTTATGGCAGCCATCCTGTCAGAGAACATCGGCTATCTTGTACTGATTGGCGTCGGACTGATAATGGTCATTGCAGTGACCCTCATGGTAAAGGCCGAAACAAAATGGCTCGGCACAAGAAAGACCTCGGAATGGTTTTACACCGCAGGAAGAACAATCAAGACCGGGCTTATTGCATCGTCCATCGTATCAGCATGGACATGGGCCGCCACCCTGCTGCAGTCGTCTACGGTTACATTCGAGTTTGGCATGGCCGGCGCCTTTTGGTATGCCGCCGGCGCCTCCATACAAGTAATCCTCTTCTCAATCCTTGCAATCGAACTCAAGCGCAAGGCTCCCATGACGCACACGTTTCCGGAGATGCTCTATGTCCGATACGGAAAACATTCCCACAAAATATTCCTGTTCTTTGCGCTGATGACAAATACAATAGTTACGGCAATGCTGGTGCTCGGCGGAGCCGCCGTTGTCAACTCGCTGACGGGCGTTGACATAACGCTTGCCGCATTTTTGCTTCCGATAGGGATAATTCTGTATACTATTTTCGGCGGACTCAAGGCCACATTCTTTGCAGAGTATCTCAATGCCGGATTCATCTTTGTCGTGATTCTGATATTTGTTACGGTGATCTATTTTGTCAGTCCCGATATTGGCGGAATTTCCGGAATGTATGACAAGCTTAGCAGCGCAGCCATGCTCAAGCCTGTCGAAGGCAACGCCCTTGGAAGCTACCTTACGCTTGCATCCATGGGAGCCCTTATCTTTGGCATCATCAATATCGTTGGAAATTTTGGGACAGTATTCGTGGATCAGTCGTACTGGCAGAGGGCGATTGCAGCCAGGCCAAAAGCGGCTACGGGCGGATTCATTATCGGCGGGCTTGCCTGGTTTGCAATTCCGTTTACGCTTGCAACCGCGCTTGGACTGGCAGCAGTTGCAACCGGGGTAGCGCTGACCGAAGACGAGATTGGCCTGGGACTGGTGGCCCCCACTGCTGCCGCATACCTGATGGGAGATCTGGGCGCAATCCTGATTCTTGCCATCATATTTACGGCGGTAACGGCGGCCGGCTCATCGCAGCTGGTCAGCGTCTCCTCGCTGATGACGTACGACGTATTTCGAATGTATCTCAAGCCCTCTGCTACGGGAAGGGAGCTGATTCGCATCTCCAGGTTTACGATTCTGGTCTTTGGCATGGGCATGGGAATCCTGGCATCCGTACTGTTCCAGTTTGGAGTCAGCCTGCAGTACGTCTATCTGATGATGGGCATTTTAATCGGCTCTGCCGTCGCTCCAATCTCGTTTGGAATCTTGTGGGGAAAGACAAACCGGAATGCGGCAGCTGTAGCGGCCTTGGCAGGCCTGGCCTGCGGCATACTGGGATGGATTGTTTCTGCAAATATGATGTTTGGCGAGATCTCAATCTCGTCCACTGGAAACATTCTGCCCCTCTTGATAGGCAACATAGCCTCAATCGCGGTCAGCCTTGCAATAACGACAGTCGGCAGCGCGCTGCTTCCGGAAAAGTTTGACTTTCGCGCGCTAAGGCAGAGGATCCTCGTAGTAGACGACAAAGTCCGCTCTATGATCAAGCACGACACCGATGAAAAACTGCTGCGGTCAGCTTCAGCATTCTGCAAGAGGGCGGGCATCGCAATTGCCGTATTTCTGGTCATAGTCTGGCCGATGTCGTTTTATGTGACAGAGTATGTCTTTACCGCCGCATCCTTTGCGGCCTGGGTCGGGCTTGCGCTAGTCTGGGCCGCAGGCGCTGCGGGAGCAGTGATTGTCCTACCCATACTGGAAGCCAGGTTCAGCATCATGGAGATTCTGACAAAGGCAAGATCTCCCTCTAGCACCGGGAGCGGCCTGGAGCCGGAGGACTCGCCGGAGGACTCGCCGCTAATGAGAATTTTAGTGCCCGTTGACGGCTCGATAAGATCTCTCAAGGCGCTTGACAGCGCAAGCCATCTGTTTCAGGGAGCGGCGCGGGTGAGAATATACCTGCTTTATGTCATTGAGTGGCCTGATGAGAGCGAAGAGAATATGGACGAGGAGCTGAGCACGCAGATGCAGGAGGAAGGCAGAATAATACTTCGGAGCATCATGGTGCCGCGGCAGATCAGCGACTATAGGAGAATAGTCAAGCTCGGCGATCCGCCAGCCAAGATTGCAGAGATGGCAGACAAGCTGAACGCCGATCTTATTGCCATGGGGCGCAAGGGCCTGGGAAATACCGGGAATGATTTCGGACACGTTACCCAAAAAGTGCTCAAGCTTACCTCAAAGCCAGTAGTGCTGCTAAACTGAGCGCACCGGCGATTTTAGCCGGCATCGACTAATTTTGCGCATGCGCGCCCTCTCCGCCTGCTGCATTTTAACCGGCGCACAAGCCAAATTTGGATATGCGCCGCGTCCGGCTTCCTGTCCCCAAGTCAGGGCTGCCGTACTAGGATCCATATTTAAAGAAAATACCCCCATTAATTCACAAGTAAACTAATCCGTACCAATCAGTCATGCAAGCTGGGAAGATTGTGAAGATTGCGCCGCTTCTTGCCATAGCCGCAGTCTTTGTTTTTGGCCATCCGCAGGCGGCGTTTGGAGCGGGCGTAATTGAGGGATTCACTATCGGCGAAGTGCTTGACGAAAGCTGGGGCTGGTTCATAGTTGTCGGACTGGGCGCAGTATTTGCAATCGTAATTACCATTGAGACCAAGATCGAAGAGCGATACCTTGGCGTTTCGCAGACCTCGGAGTGGTTTAACACTGCCGGCAGGGTAATCAAGACCGGACTCACGGCGGCGGCCATTGTTTCTGCCTGGACTTGGGCCGCTACGCTGCTGCAGTCTTCCACAGTTGCATACCAGTACGGAATAAGCGGGCCGTTCTGGTACGCGGCAGGAGCCTCCATTCAGGTCCTGCTGTTTGGAATTTTGGCCATAGAGCTCAAGCGAAAGGCGCCGAATGCGCACACCTTTTTGGAGATTATACGCGCAAGGTATGGCGACGGCGCCCACCGCGTCTTTCTGGTTTTTGCATTAATGACAAACATGATAGTTACTGCCATGTTGCTGCTTGGCGGAGCCGCCGTAGTCAACGGCCTTACTGGAATGGACATTTCCCTGGCGGCGTTTCTGATTCCGATAGGCGTGATGATATACACCCTGGTTGGCGGGCTAAAGGCAACGTTTGTCGCCGACTATATGCACACCATAATCATCTTTATCGTAATACTGGTATTCGTAGCTACGGTATACTTTGTCAGCCCCATAACGGGAGGAATAGAAGGAATGTACGAAAAGCTCACCGAAGCGGCCGCACTAAACCCTGTTGAAGGAAACGCGGCCGGAGCATACCTTACGATGGCGTCCCTGGGCGGGCTGATATTTGGAATCATCAATATCGTTGGAAACTTTGGAACGGTATTCGTGGATCAGGCCTATTGGCAGAGGGCTATTGCCGCGCAACCCACATCCACGGTAAAGGGATTTTTGCTGGGCGGCGCCTGCTGGTTTGCAATTCCGTTTACGCTTGCAACTACGATGGGGCTGACGGCCGTGGCGCTTGGCGTGGACCTGACGCCTGAGGAGGTTCAGCTCGGACTGACAGTTCCGGCAGCAGCTTCTGTCCTGATGGGCGAAATTGGCGCCGTAATGGTCCTGACCATGCTGTTTATGGCGGTAACGTCGGCCGGATCCGCCGAACTTATTGCAGTATCCTCGCTGATCACGTACGACGTGTACCGGACGTACAAGAATCCGAATGCCTCAGGCCAAAAGCTGCTCAAGGTGTCGCGGGCCACCATCATAGGGTTTGGAATAGGGATGGGAGGCCTGGCGGTGATACTGCTGAGCATGGGCCTAAGCCTGGGATTCGTCTACCTTGCAATGGGCGTATTGATAGGGTCCGCCGTAATTCCGATTGCGCTGACGATAACCTGGAAGCGGACAAACAAGTATGCCGCGACGATCGGCGCCATTGCCGGACTGTTCGTGGCCCTTGGAACCTGGGTGGGCGTGGCGTCCTCGTTGCCAGAGTTTGGAGGCGAGGTCTCTCTGGCCAGCCTGGGCAACAACTATTCAATGCTGTTTGGCAATATAGCGGGAATCCTGACGGGAGGCGCCATTGCCGGCTTTGGAAGCCTAATCAAGCAGACCAAGTTTGACTGGACTGAGATGAAGGAGAAGATCAAGCTTGTCGATTTGGCTCCTGAAGAGGCCGACAAGCTCAGCTCCGATGAAGAGACCCTGAAGAAGGCCTTCAAGTTCAGCCTCAAGGGAGGCGGACTGATGACGCTGATTCTGATAATCATCTGGCCCATGCCGCTGTTCTTTGCAGGGTACGTCTTTGACATCGGCTTTTACTCGCTCTGGGTGGGAATATCAGTCGTATGGGTAAGCGCCGCTACGTTCTTCATAGTGGGACTGCCGATAATTGAGGCAAGGCACGGAATTGCCAAGGTGGTAAAGCGGGAGCATCCCGCCGCATCGTCGGGAGAGGGCGGCAATTGACCCACTGCAGCGGATGCGGAGTCGTACTCGGTTGGAAAAAGTACAAGTTCCAGAGAATGTGGCGCATTCCAGGATACTACTGCAAAAAGTGCATGCTGGAGCTGGGAAAGGACTTTGACCGGTACGGGCGCATAGTAACTCCGACAAGGACATGCGACTTTTGCGGCGCCGAGTATCACTTTCTCAAGTCTGGCTCCAAGGATAACAGGCACAAAAAGTACTGCTGCGTATGCCACGAAGCTGTTTCAAATGGAGCTGTTCCGGCGACAAAGGAGCCGGGACAGCAGCCGAGAAAACTGCCTCTTGTCATGATGATCTTTGCGGGCCTGGGCGGGCTGATGATGCTTTTGGGACTGGCCTTTACCATGATGTCCACGGGGAGCGATGCGAATGTTGCAAACATTCTGTTCGGTGCGGTGACGACCGCGCTCGGATTTGTCCTGCTTAGGCGGACACTAAGGTCGCGCAGCCTGCTGATGGGACGGCGCAGTTCCGCGCCCTCGGATACAGTGCGATAGCCTGTCCTGGGATTAGCGCGGATGCCAAGGCCGGAGCCGCCTTGAGATTCTGTCCAGTGAGCGTCCAGAATCAGAACAAGCTTTGGATGCAACAGCGGAAGATGCCCGGCTGACTTGGCATGCCTGCAGGCTGTACCAGGGACGGCAGGCGGCTGCCAGAACGCATGCAATGCTTCTGCGGGCTTTTTTCTTCTTCGCAAAGGCGGGCAGGACCGTCCCGCATAATAGCGGCGCAGAACAGTTCCTTGCCAAATTCCATGTCCTAAAATCAAAAGGCTTGGTTGTCCGTGTAATTTACTGGGACACAAATGGACGAACTTTGGCCATAATATTCGAAGACAATTCGCGAACTAAGGAAAGATTGCTTGCAATGATCTAGGATGATGCCTGACGCACACGGTATCCACGCAGTTCTCTTTGCAATGTTCTACTTGTGTTATGACATATCCTGACAAATGCCAGCGGGCAGTCCCTATTGCCGCGTTAATGTCCATTGTTGGAATGTACTTATGCCTCATAATCTCCTATTAAGAGCAGATATGGGAAGAGATCCTTAGATGCTCGCTGGCTTGGTTCCTCTAGAGTCATTCCGCCTTTATCCTTATGAGATTCATTAGTCAGAATAATGCTGTTCCGCATTGCAGTGATCATGTACAATCTATGGATGCGTGAAAGGGAACATGCAACGCAAGACAGAGAACACACATTGGACATGCTGCTTTCATCCCCGATGACGCTAGTCTGCGCTCTGGAAGAAATGCCGATGACGCACGACCCTGGCGGCTGACTCCGATATCTGCTGGAAAGTTGGCTTATTGTAGCCGGACAAAAGCTGAACTACTGCTTTCTTTGTAAGCTTTTTATCTTACGTTGTCGTAAGTATAGTAAGCAAGTAAGTCCAAGTGTCGCGCCATCTGGCATAGGATTTATCCAAAGACAGGAGGCTTTGCATCTACATTTTACCATAATCGATCCCTCCGATAAACCTCGGACTAAGCAAGTCTGCAAATACTGAGTCTTTATGCTTTATCTTCCAATGAAACGCACCCGCAACAAAATCACCTGCCCACATTCCTGCAGATCGCAATGAATCAACATCTTCAAATTTGGATATGTTTGCATAGAACTTGCTATTTGCAGTTCGATTTGTGGCAATCTCTTGCTCATGTACATGCAGACTACAGCATAATCCATTCATCTCTGAAGTATCTGACGCCAAACGAAGTTATCCGCAAATTGCGGAGCAGGAGCATAAAATGAGCGATTAAAGCGTGCATAAAAGTACGCCAAAACGGTCCAAAAACAGGGGTCCGCCCCAGACTTCCTTACCATCTGCCAACACCTGCTGATTCCAAATTGTTGGAATGAATTTAATATACCATAATCTTCTATTAAGAGTAGATAAGGGAAGGGATCCTTAGACGCCCGCAGGATTGACTCCTCTAGAGTCATTCCGCCTTTATCCTTATGATAGTATGCTATCCCGGTATGCTTTGTCAGCGCCTTGATCATATTCCCATAAAGGATCAAGGAGCTTGTAATATCGTACGTCATTCTCTTCATATTTTCTCCATACCGTACCGGCAACAAAATCGGCCAGTTGCAAACCTGAGCTCATATACGGACAGAAATTAACATTGTTCAAAATGTTCGGCAAGTTGTCCGGCTGAGGCTGATACGATTGTCCTGTAATTGCTATTCCTTCTCTGCGATATCTCTGCATTTCTTCCTGCAGCGTACAGCTAAACTGAATTTTATCCTCGTCGTATACTACGGTGCCAATTTTCTCAAACCTGTTCAGGTGCATTGAAAATTTGCTGATTACCGACCTCATGGCATAAAGTTGCGGCAAAATTGCTTTTTCTCTGCGCTTTTTCATTTCATTTATTTTGTCAACAGTGCTTGCAATCAAGATTGGACGCAATTCTAAAATTAATTCAAATGTCTTGCCGATGATTTCTTCCCTTACATCTTGGGAGAGCTTTCTGTAGATTCCTCTACCCGAAGTAATTACTCCAAAGCGCAGCTCATACTCGGTTGCCGGCCTAATGTTCCTGACTTCATCCGTGATATATTCGCGCATTATTTCACAGACTTTTCTCATACTTTTTAGATCAGATTCTGGATTCGACATTATCCCAGCAAGCGTATGAAATTTGTACTGACTCTTTCCGTGCAGCCGGCACCAACCATAACTTCCTGAACCGTCAACATAGGGCGTACAGTAATTCATTCTTGTATCCTTCGTGCCCTTAGTTAAAGAACAATGTGCTGGCTTGGATCTCGCATATCCAATGTGCGGCTCCCTTCACTGACATTTCCCAATCTGTTGCATCAGAGCCGGACTTGTTGCCGTTTGTCTTTCTTGCCAGTATTTGCCGCGCCTGGCCGTCCTCCGGGAAGGCGGACTGCTTTCCGGACCGCAGACGCTGCAAATCCACCAAACTAAGAGTTAAATAGTAAACTCCTCTCTTTAAAATAGTGCCAACATCTTTTGTGCTGCTCAACTCCGACCTGGGCTCTGATGTCTCAATAATCAACGAGATAAAGGAGATGCTGGGAGGCGAGAGCAGCGTCAGGTATGAAGTGCAGGGAGTGTACGGCATATACGATATAGTCCTGAAATTAACGGCCGACAGCGCGGAAGAGTTGCGTGCGCTGATCACAAACAAAATTCGCCGCATCCCAAAGATACAGTCTACTCTTACCATGATGATAATAGACGAGCAGGAGAACCTATAGCGCCCTTATCGCGTCTATTGCATCCTGAATCTGCTCTTCCGTGTTAAAAAAGTGCGGCGACGCCCTGACTATCTTTTTCTTTTCGATTTCGCGCTCTGCAAGTATGATTCCGCGCGCGGCCAGGCGCTCCACAACATCCCTGGGACTATGCCCGTCCAGAGTAAACGGCAGTATGCTACTTTTTTCAGGGCCGGCATCGTCCGGACTATGCATCGTAACGCCCTGCACGCGCGCCAGTCCGTCTTCCAGCTGCTCGCGCAGCGCAGCGTTCCGATTCCTTATCTTCTGCCAGCCATACCTTGCAAGGTATTCGATTGACGCGGCTACACCTGCCATGCCGGCATAGTTTCTAAAGCCGGCCTGAAACCTGTCCGGCGCATCCTTTGGCGCAAGGCTGCTCTCGCCGTACAGCATGACGGACTCGCCCCCAATCTTGATGGGCTTGATCATGTCTGTGTGATCGCGGCGGCAGTAAAAGAATCCCGTTCCCATGGGCCCGCAGAGCCACTTTGATCCGTTGAATGCCATAAAGCCGCACCGCATGGCATTGAGATCGACCTTGACGGCGCCGACTGACTGCGCCGCGTCCACAAAAAGCGGAATGTTCTCGGCCTCCAAGTACTCGCCTATTTCTTCTATCGGGAGGACGGCTCCCGTATTGTACAGGACATGGCTCAGTACCACCAGCCTTGTATTGGAGTCGGCTGCCTTTTTTATCTGAGCCGGCTCAATGACGCCGGTCTCGTCCACGCGTATAATTACTATCTCGGCTTTTTTGGACAGCGCAAGCCATGGATAATAGTTTCCATAATATTCGTGCGCGCCGCCGCGCAGGACTATGTTGGAGCCGGGCGGAAGATCAATTCCGCCGGATACCATGTTTATGCCGTCAGTAACGCTCTGCGTCAGGACCAGCTCGTCCGGCCTGCATCCTATTATGCCGGCTACTGCGCGCCTGGCCCCGCGCAGAATGCCAGAAATGTACGAGTCAGCCAGCGCCGAGTCCGGCCCCGCCTGATTGCAGAATACCGCAAAGTCATTCATCGCCTGTATGGCAGCCGTCGGCATGAGGGAGACCGACGCGCTGTTAAGGTACGCGTTCGCGGCTCCGGCAAAATCGTCAAGCATGTCGGATCCCATTATTATATCACAGAGCGGCCGTCTTGTACATTGAATAAAGGTTCTGCGGACGATCCGGCGCTGAAGAGCGCCCTGACGCTGGTGCGCGCCCCGGACGCGCTTGCAAAAGAAGCCTTTGTTGAAAAGCTGCTTGAGAGCAGCCTTCCTGTAATCTATCTGGATATCGACCTGCTGCACAGCGGATATGTCAAATCCGGAATAGCGCCCCACGACATCAATGTCATGCTGCACCGAGTCTATCAGAGGAATCTGGCCGACGAGATAGTCCGGACTGCGCGCGCAATATCGGACAGCCGCTGCCTTGTAATAGTCGATTCGCTCAACGGGCTCTACGCAATGCAGGGCGCGGCCCATGACAGGACGCTAATTTCCTACATTATGATGCTGGCCGAGGTGGCAGAAGGTTCCGGTTCAAAGCTGGTCTGCACCTGCATAGCAGGCGAGGGCAGCGATACCCTCCTGTTTCCGCTCGCCATTCCGCTGATCTGGCAGGGACCGTATGACATCATCAATGCAAAGGGAAAAGCCGGCGCAGCAGCCGGCATCAGGGACGCGGCGGGGACGGATCCTGCCTGAAATTCCAAACGGCGTTATAAAATGCGTCAAACAGCGTTATAAAACGCCGCCACTCGGCAAGTTATATTAACCCCGGATGAGCATTGCATATCATAATGCCAGTAGCAATATTGCCGGACATTAGTGAACAAATGTGCATTGGATGCGCGCTATGCGTTGAAATCTGCACGACACTTGGACCCGATGTGCTTAGAGTAAAGCCCGTAGAGGGCTGGAAGAGAGGAAAGGCATTTGTCTTTTATCCGGAGAGATGCATCTCTGACGGCGCATGCATTGGTGTGTGCCCGACAAAGGCCATCTTTTGGATGAGACCGATGGACTTTACCGTAGGACAGCCTGTCCCGCTCTACAGAAACTCGGTATTCGTCAAAGGCTGGACTGAACTAGTCGATTAGAACAGTCAGCTATTTCTTTTTCATATTTTGTGCAGGGGATGACTGCGCACCTCTTATTCCTATGCAGACTGCAGGGAGCTCCTCCAATGCGGGAGCCCAGTCCACAACTCTTGCGCGCATCATGCGCCTGCATGCACGCAGGCCCCTGCCGCACCCAGGCTGTTCCATGACATTCCATGACCACTGTCCTAATGCGCGGCAGCCGGCCTTTTGCGCCTAAAATCGCAGTTATGGAACGCACCGGCCCATGCAATCAGCTTTTATATAATCAGGGACGGCATTGTGACGCATGGCAAGAAAGTTTGACAAAATTCTTGTGCCGCTGGACGGCTCTGACAATTCCATGCGCGGCCTTGACTGCGCGATAGGAATGGCAAAGGCAAGCGGCGCCGAGATTACCGCCTTTTACGTCTTCCACCTGCCGGTTGTAGCAGGAATCAGGTTTACAAAGGAGATGAAGGAAAAGGCGCAGAAAAAAGCTGCAAAAGCCATCGGACCCGCAATGCAGATGGCAGAGCAGGCCGGAGCAAAGTTCCAGTATCACACTGCCGGCGGCCACGTAGGCGAGGAGATTGTAGAGTATGCAGGCAAAAACAACTACGACGTAATAGTCATAGGCGGAAGGGGCTTGACGGGAGCCAAGGAACGGTTTCTGGGCAGCGTCTCAAACTATGTAATGCACCAGTCCGAAATCCCCGTGATGATTGTAAAGTAGGCCGCACCCTCTCTCAAGGCATGAATTAAATTTCTTTTTGAGACTGCAAGAGCAGTGGCAGAGAGCAACTATGACATCCTGGGAGTGCCGGACGATTCAACCAAGAGCGTAATCCATGAGGCGTACCGCAAGCTCGTACTAGAGCACCATACGGACCGCGGCGGGGATCCGGAGCAGTTCAAGAAGATAAAGCAGGCGTACGAGGATCTCAAGATAGGAAAAAAATATCCGGATACGGAAAAGGAAAAGCAGCTCAAGTCCCGAGTCTATTCGGGAGACGACGAAGAGGAAATACGAAGAAGGAATGTCATTTTGGCAGAGGAGATATACCGGGACATGCGCGAAGCCGAAGAATGGCTGGGAGCCCTTGCCCGCTCAAACGCAACAGGGAGAAGGCTTTTTGGCTCAAAAACCATGGGCGAGATGGAGTTTGAAAGAAAGGCGACGGGAACGCTGTCCATAAAAGGCAACCTCATGGCGGGCAGCCTGCTGTACGACGGACCAGTCATAATGCAGGGCAACATCTCCAGCCCCACATTCAGCGAAGCGTACTTTACAAACATTATACTGACGCGGGGCGACTTTAAGCTGCTCAATCCGCTGGAGAACAAGTACAAGCTGGAGAACGGCGCCCGAATTACTGCCGAGGACGGCGATATCGTCATAGGCAACATATACGGAAAAAAGTTCAAGGTGCAGGATCCGGACGGCAAGGTGGGGCTGTCCCTGGTAAAAGAGAGGCGAAGCTCGCTTTTTGCGCCGCGCGGCAAGATAATAGTCGAAAATGCGGTGGATACCGTGCATCTGGAAGGCGATACTGTAATCCTGCTCAACATGGAAGACGACGTAACAGTCAAGGCGCGGGAGATTCTGATATACGGCAGCAAGATGACGTACGATGTGCGGCTTGAGCTCAGCCGGGGCGGAGTAATAAGATTCTTTGAGGCGCATTCCGTTCTGGGATTGAGCGACGACGCCAAAGTGGTGCTGGAGAACGGCAAAGAATTTCGGCTTCGCGAACTCAAGACCAAAAAGATCAGGGATCTGGCGGACGAGGCTGTCCCGAATAAGGGCGAATTTTCTCCCAATGACACGCTGGTGGGAAATGGATTTTCGATAACGTACGACATTCTTGACAACTTTGACAAAAAGCCCAAAAAGAGCAGATGGTCGTTTGGAAGATAGCCAGTGCAGAAATCTAGAATAGCTATTTATACTTTTTTTGAAGCATATCCCGCATGAGCATCAAGCTTAACTGCAGCGACTATGGGTTTGAGTGCGATTTTATAATTGAAGGCAAAAAGAGTCCGGCCCTGGTCCGCCGGCTAAAGGCGCATTTTGAGGACATGCACGGAATAGAGTATACGTACGATGCCGTCATTCAGATGCTCCTAAACAGAGGGCACGCCAGAGACTCGTTTGAAAAATAACCGGCATCATCGCACCGCACTGCCGTACCGGTATGCGCTACCGTACCGATATGCCCTGTCATTCCGCGCCGCCGTACCGAGCTGTCGTACCTTGATGATGCATTGCTGTACCGCATCGTATCGCTGTACCGCATCGCATCACTGCTGCGCCTGCGCGCCGCTTCTGCAGTAATTCCGAAATGCCTTCTATAAATACATGTAATAATTGGCAAATTTGGTAATTAAATCGGGTTTTACCTCGCAAAATTGCCAACTTGACTCGCTTTTTATAGTAAAGCCGCCCATTGTTATATAGTTGGTAAGGAATTATTCTAGCAAGCCTGAGGTTGGATTCCATCTTGATTCTTGCAGGACGGAGGATACAATAACCGACTATGACCGGGGAGAGGTTTTGTGCTCCGGCTGCGGTCTGGTTTTAGTGCAGGGTGTCACTGACGCCTCAACCGACGGCCGAGCGTACAGCCATAACGAGTACCTGTCTCATGCAAGAACGGGTCCCGGCAACTCACTCACAATAAACGACAAGGGGCTCTCAACTGTCATGGGCAGAAACATAGACGCGACTGGAAATACAATCAGCTCTTCTGCAAAGAGGACATTTGATCGGCTGCGGCTGTGGGATCAGCGAAGCAAGCCGCGCTCAAACGCATCCCTTAGCAAGGCGCTTGTGGCGCTCAATGCAATCAAGTCAAAGCTGGCTCTTCCAGACTCGGCAGCAGAAGACGCGGCATACACGTACAGAAAAATAGTGTCCGCCAGGATCACGCGCGGACGCACAATAGCCTCGCTTATTGCAGTATCCGTCTACATATCATGCCGCCAGTCCAACATACCCAGGAGCCTTGACGAAGTTGCCAAAGCAGCAAACATTGCAAAAAAGCTCCTGGCGCGCGACTTGAGAATAGTAATCAAAAAGCTTGACCTGACTTTGAGCCAGTACGACATGTCCTCGTTTATAACAAAGATTGCCAACAGCCTAAAGCTAAAGGAAAAGACAAAGCGGGACGCGCTGAGCATTCTGGACAGATCAGAAAAAATCGGAATTACAACAGGCAAGCACCCCGTAGCCCAGGCCGCAGCTTCGCTGTACATTGCCTGCATAGCAAACGACGAGCCGATAAATCAGAGAATGTTTTCGCGCGAGATCGGAGTCAGCGAAGTTACCATACGGAACAGAAGCGCGCAGATAAGAAAGACGCTAAAGCTTGATGACGAATAAGCCGGCGGTCAGGCCAGTCAGAATGCGCCGCGTACGGCGCCATCCGCCCCGTCATTGAATGCAATCTGGCATATGCCTCAATTGCGTCCCTGGCATGCGTCATGCCAACACTGATTAGGAATGCTCCTCCCATTTTATGTCGTTATGAAGCCCGTTGACCTGACGCTTGAGATAACTCCCAGGACGCCGATGTTCCCAGGCTCTCCGGCGCCTCAGTTCATACAATGGAACGCTCTAGAGCGGGACGGATACAATCTGGAGATTGCAGTTCTAAGCACGCATACGGGAACGCACCTTGACGCGCCGTACCATTTTTGCAGCAGCGGCGCCAGGCTGCACCAGATTCCAGTCAGCAGGCTGATGCGCCGCGCCGAACTGATCAGGGCAGACTCAGGCGTGATAACCCGCGCCGGCCTTGTCCGCTTTGAGAATGAGCACTGTACGATAAGGGACGGCGCCACGGTCATACTGCATACGGGCTGGAGCAAAAGCATCAAAAGGCCGCATTACTTTGAAAAAAATCCCGGACTGGCCGCTGATGCCGCAGAGTATCTGGCATCAAAAAAGATCAACCTGGTTGGAATAGACTCGCCCAGCATAGACCCAGGCTCCTCGCCGGACTTTGCGGCGCACCGTATCCTTGCAGAGAATGATGTCCTAATAGTTGAAAATCTTGTCAACCTGGACAGGATTCCGCAGCCGAGCTTTGATCTGACCGTCCTGCCGCTGAAAATTCGCGGCGCCACCGGCTCGCCGGTGCGGGCCGTTGCAGCATAGCCTGCCGCAGCATTGGCCCTACAATGTCCCAAGCTTAGAAAAAACATCAGCCAAAAAAGAGGGCGCCTTTTTTTGACGCGGCCAAGCCATCCCGTGTCCCTAGCTTACAAGCATGAGCCTGCTTGGCTTGTAGCCGTCTGCAAGGCCGCCTGTTATTGGAAGCTGCCTTTTACATTTTTTGCATCTGTTCCTGCCGTCCAGATTCCACTCTCTGATATCAAAGCCATGCCGCTTTATGGCAATATCGCCGCAGCCAGGGCACACAGTATGCTCCAGAGGGTGTCCTGGAACATTGCCTATGTAGGCGTACTCCAGCCCGGCCTCCTTTGCTATGCGGTGATGCCTCTCCAGGGTCTCAACGGGCGTTGCCTCAAACTCCGTCATCTTGTAATCGGGATGAAACCGCAGAAAGTGAATCGGCGTCTCTGCGCCAAGCTCGTCATGCACAAAGGCGCACAGCTTTTCTGCATATTCTGGGTTGTCGCCTGCGCGCGGCACTATCAGGTCGGTAATTTCAATGTGAATGCTGGTCCTGTCCCTGATCTCCAGCAGCGTATCAAAGATCGGCTGCGGGTCGGGCACACCGATGTATCTGCGCGTAAAGCCTGGCTCTGCGCTGCCCTTAAAGTCGACTGTAATGCAGTCAAGAAACTCTCCCATCATCTCTACTGCCTGCGGCGTGTCGTATCCGTTTGAGACAAATACGTTGTAGAGCCCGCGCCGCCTGGCCTCCACTCCCACATCTCTTGCAAATTCGATGAATATGGTAGGCTGATTGTACGTATACGCTATGCCGTCCGCCCCGCACTCTTGAGCGGCGTCCACTACGTCTTCCGGAGACATCTCCCTTCCTTCAATGCGCCTCCGCTGGCTGATATCGTAATTCTGGCAGTACTTGCACAGCCAGTTGCAGCCGGTAGTAGCTATCGAAAACACTTTCGAGCCCGGATGAAAATGGACGGCCGGCTTTTTCTCAATCGGATCAACGTGTCCTGCAATTACCCTGCCGTACGCAAAGAGATCCAGCCTGCCGCCGGTATTTCCCCTGATTCCGCAGAGGCCAATCTGGCTCGGGCGTATCTCGCAGTATCTCGCGCAGGCCGTGCACCGGACTTTGCTGTCCGGCATCTTCTCATACAGAACCGCCTCTTTGCCTGGCATGCAGTACCATGGCCGCCATTCCATATAAGATGTAATCTGCAAGCGCGAAAAGGCGCGCTTTCCTGTCGCCGCGCGCAGCTGCGATTGGCAACATAAAAGTATGGCAGGCAGGAGTCTCGTACCATGAGCAAAGCCGGCGATCTGTGGCGGAGAGTACACGGTACGGTTGCGGGGCGTCCTACAAACTTTTCATGGATCATCCAAGGCAAGCTTGCCGGTTCCGGAATGCCCACCACGCACGGCGAATTTGAGTGGATAAAAGACCAGGGCATTAGGGCCGTTGTTACCATGACTGAAAATCCGCTGCCGTCGGAGTGGACGAGCGGTACGGAATACATCCACCTCCCAACGCCTGACTTGAGGGCTCCTGATGCGGAAAAGATAGTCCAGGCAGCCAATTTTATCCATGAGAACATCGGGGCGGGGCGGCCGGTCATGGTGCACTGCGCGGCCGGGCTGGGGCGGGCGGGAACAATCCTCGCATGCTATCTTGTGCGGTACGGGGGGTACGAGCCTCGGGATGCGGTATCAGAAATTCGCAGAAAGCGCCCCGGCTCCATCCAGTCTGCAGAGCAAAAGGATGCAGTCATGCGGCATCGCGCGAACTATACTGCCGATTAAAAATACTGCCGCATCAAGATGAAGTTATACGCACAAATCGTTCCTTTTCGGCGGCAATGCCTGTAATAGCCAGCATGGATCTATTCTGGAATCGATTCTGAGACCAGACTGCCGTTCTCCAGACGGATTTTCAGCATTCCGCCGTCCTTGAATGTCAGCGTAATTCCGCCGTCCCCGTCCGGGTCTTCAACCTTTACCAGATCCTTCATTCTAATTCCGTCAAACTTTGCCATTGCGCTCACTCTGGAATTGAGACGGACTCTATCTTGTCTCCGGCCGCCTTGACAAAGAGGAATCTGTTGTCCTTGAAGATTATGGTGATTCCGCCCTCCTTGTCAGGCTCTTCAACCTCCAGTACAGGCTGCCCAAGCAGGCCGTCATACTTTACCATTTCCTTTTGCTGCTGCCCGGCACCTTATATTCCTATTTTGATCTCTATCTCGTTTGACGAGCCCTCGCAGCTGCCGGCTTCGATATAGTCGTGCTTTTGCCATGATGCGCGGATGTCTGCCGACACCTTGAAGGCGCCTTGGCCCAGGTCCGACGCGGAAAACTTTACCGTCTCGTCAAAGTCAAGCAGTTCCTCCCGTACCTCCTCTTCGGTCAGCCTGATTATGGGCGTAAAGTTCTTTGCAACCTGCACCCAGATCCGCCTATCCCTCATTGCATTTACCAGCTTGGGATTTCTTGTCCAAAATATGGACGCCTTTCTGTACGAGTCTACGGGAGCGCCCAAAGTCCGCTTTCTAAAGCCACCCGCCTGCGCCTTGATGCCGTACTTTAGCTTGAATGAGACATCATTATTGTCGTATGCCTTGGTCCAGGACTCTTCGTTCCACGCATCCCAGAGCCGGCCGCGGATGCCAAACTTGACGCTGAGCGTTACGTTCTCACCGGGCGAATACTCGGTCTTTGTCGATGAAATCTGCAGGCTTGCAATCTCGCTCATGCGTCTGCTGACTGCCATGAGAGTAATATGCCTATGGATATGAGCTGCCGGAAAGCCTAGTTTATCGACGCGAGCTCAAACTCTTGATGCAGCGCAACGGCGGCAGACTCTGCATCGCTGTCTCGGACAACGAATGCAAGATTCAGCTCTGACGATCCCTGCGTTATCATTGTTGCATTTATGCCGCTTTTGGCTATTGCTCCAAAGACTCTTGATGCCACGCCGACCGTGCCGCGCATGCCGGACCCTATCAGCGCCACTATTGCCACATCGGTTGTAACTTCGACCTTTTTTATTATGCTGCCCAAAAGGTCCGTCTCCAGCACGCCTACCGCCCTTTCCAGGTCGGCATTCTTTACTATTATCGATATGCTGGACTCTGACGGATTCTGCGAGATCATCATTACATTGATGCCTGCCCTGGCCAGCGCGGAGAATATTTTAGCGGCTGTTCCGGGAGCTCCGACCATGCTGCCTCCCATTATGTCGACAAGCCCGTTGTGCCGTATTACGCAGACGCACTTTACCGTCTTTTTAGTTTCAGGACCTGGACTTGAGGTTACGAGCGTTCCAGCATTGTCCGTGTTTGTTGAACTTCGTATCCGCATTGGAATCTTTTTTGCAAGGAGCGGCTCAAATGTTCTGGGATGAATCTGCTTTGCTCCAAAGAGGGCCATCTCAATTGCCTCCGCATACGAGACCTCGCTTAGCACTATTGAGCCGCGCACTGTCTTGGGATCTGCCGTCATCAGTCCGTCCACATCGGTCATGAGCCAGATTTCGTCCGCATTTATGCATGAGCCGATTATGGTTGCAGTATAGTCCGAACCGCCCCGTCCGAACGTAGTAATGCGCCCGTGCTGGTCTGCGCCGACAAATCCTCCTACTATGGGAATAATGCCGGACTCGCGCATTTCTGCCATGTTTTTTGAGACGCGCAGCCTGGTAGTATCCATGAGCGGCTTTGATTCGCCAAAATTCGAGTCTGTCATGATTCCAATCTCGGCGCCCGTCAGCGGCTGCGCATTTGCGCCGGCATCCCGCATGGCTGCTGCTACCAGCTTGATTGAGAGCCTCTCGCCGAAAGACATCAGATAGTCCATTGACCTCGGAGTAATCTCGCCCAGCAGGGCTAGGCCGTCTACAAGCGCGCCCAGCTCGTCAAAGTCCGACTTTAGCGAGCTTAGCAGCTTTGCCTTGCTTTTCGTGGCAGCTGACGCGGCCAGCCTTTTGTGCCTTGATGCAATCCTGGATACGGCGCTCTTTGCCTCTTTGCCGTTTCCCTTCCTGACCTGGGCGGCAATATCCAGCAGCTCGTCCGTAATTCCGCTCAGCGCCGAACATACCACGACAAGTTCGTGCTTTTCTGCCTGGCTTGCGGCAAACTGCGCCACATTCCTGATCTTTTTTCCCGTACTGAGAGCAGTTCCGCCGTACTTTGCTATGAATCTCATCTCTAGCTCTCTACGCGCGGAGCAAGATAAAAGTGGATGACGCCTATGTTTGCAACCTTGAACTCTATTCGCAGGGGCTTTGACTGGGAATATTCGCATGTTATCAGGCTGGCCGCAGATCCTACAGCCTTTACTATTGAGTTGATATACTCTAGATCGTACGTGCCCGATCCGTCGCTTGCCACCTCTAGGCTTTCTACGATTTCCTTGTCTTTTGGATCTACTTGTATGTCTACATCGCCTGCATCGCCTCTGCCGGAAAAGACTACGCTCTCGGATGTCGAGTTTATTGTAAGATACTTTGCGACCACCTGAACATCGCCCAGGATCTTGTCAAACGCTTTTAGCGGCATTTTGAGGTTTACGTCATAGGTTGACTTTGGCAGGGGCGTGTTGGTAGCAGAGCCTTCGATTAAGCGCATCTTGTACTTTTTGTTTCCTGCTATTGTAACAAGCAGCATGTTTTTCTCGGATATGCTTATGTGAATGCTGTCCTTTTTTCCCGCCCGCTTGATGATCTTTGCAAGCTCGTCTATCCGCACGCCGAACTTGATCTCGCTGTCGCACTCGAATCTCTCAAACGCCGAGTTTGGCCACGATATGTCAATCAGCGCCACATGCGAGGGATCCATTCCCCTAAACGTGATGCCCTCAGTATTTGCTACGAATGTAGCCTCTTCAACCAGGGTGGATATTGCAGACACTATTGCTTTTAGGTCGTCAGAACCGCCTGTTTCAGCATTAAATCCCAAATCAATCTATCCGCCATACACATCACATAAAAATTTATGAATCTTGCAAGGCGCCGCAGCCTTGGGCGTGCATTGCAAAAAATAGTTCGCCCCATGCCTGAAAAGCGCCAGGCGCGACTGCCACTCAGATGTCCAGCCGCGTGCATTGCAAAAAGCAGTTCACCCCATGCTGGCGCGGGCTGGCCTTGGCGCGCCGCATCATGCATGCATCCGTACACTCCAAACAGCCCGCCTCCCCAGACAGGATGCCTGCCGTGCCTCACTATGCAATGCGGTTCAGGCACAAAACTGCTGCCGGCTTGCAGAACAGAGAAGGATGCGGCATCCAAAGGGACTAACTGCTTTCCCCAACCTGTGCTGCCAGCCTGCTAAAGGAGCGCGTCCAGCTGCCGGCCTCGCGATAATGCCTAGGAATAGTCGCGCCAGGTGTGGCTGCATTCCGTGCACCGGTAAAACTGAGTAGTCGGCTCGTCTGCGCTGCGGGTTTGCAGCATCCACCAGACCGCCTTGTTGTTGTCGCATTTTTCACAGTCTATTTCTATGGTAGGAAGCGTGTTCTGTTCTTGGCCGTCTAAAACTTCAAACGCCTTGTCCTCTGCAACGGCAGCGGCTGCTGCTTTTTGTCCTCCTTCACTCTCCCTGTATCCGCATCTGTGGCATGAGAACCCGGAGACATCCTTGGCAAGCCGCGCCTGGCATTTGGGACAAAATTTCATGTCAATTATCCTCTATCGAACCAAACAGGGACTTTAGCTGCTCTACATTTTCTATTGCAGCGTCAGCCGCATTGGTTATCGCGTCTGCGGGCCCGCTTCCTCCGCTTACCTGCATCCAGCACTCTTTGGTGAGGGGATGCTTTACTATGACGCCCGCAAAATCAACATTGTCCTTTTGCAGTATTTCGTGTTGAATTATGTAAAGCGTACCAATATCGGATCCCTTGATGGAGAGCTTTACCTCGCTTTCAGACGAGTTTAGTACTTCGGCATCCACGCATGTGAAAAGCCGCATTGTGGATATAAATCAAGTGAACATGACAGCCAGGCGAAATGCGCTCTGACTGGGCGAGCCTGCAAGACCGCTTCCAACCAAGTACAAATTCCCTTCTCCCGCATCCGATCCTGGGCGCATTCAGCTTGACTGAAACGGCGCGGCCCGCTTGTGCGCCGCCGGCATTCTGGGAAAATGCATCGCGAATAATACCAAACTGCAAATACGCTCCGGCAATATTCCCTGGGCGTTCCTGGTTTTGCATCATTACATTCAATTCTCGCCCCGCCAGGCATGGTCCATTCTTCATCGGGCAGTCTGGCACTACGCGCCGGCTGCGGGCTTTATGCTCCTGCACTGCCTTTGCCTGATCTGCAGCCTGACTTTTGCTGCGGCGATGCGCCCAATTTTTCAGCCAATCAGCGGCAAGCCGCGCCGCTTTTCGGACTGCAAACTTTGCATGCTGTCCGCAAAACGCGCCCGTGCAAACTATGAAAAGCAGTTCACGCCAAAACTTGCACATGCGAGATCCGGAATGATCCCGCACCGTCATTCGGCATGGCATGCATCTCCCGCCTGTCCGTCAACTGTGAGATCTTCTTTTGGCATCTTCCGTTTGAATGTCTGCGCCGGCATTTCAAGCTCGGCCCAGTTCAACGGCCTGCGCGGCCTGCCGTTGCACCATTGCATGAACAGATCTAATGGATCGCTCTTTCTCATCATGATTGCCTCAAACTCTGGAAGCTTGCACTGAATCTCTCCGTGCAGCCTCTCTGCCTTGCCGCTGGTTTGCGGACGGCGCATGTCCAGCTCTGCCAACTTTTTCTCAAATTCAGGGACGCCGTTATCGGCGCTTGAGCAGAACCGTGATCCATGATCAGTCCTGATGGATGCCGGCTTGCCGCAGTTTCGCACCGCCTCGCCAAGAACTGCGAATGCATTTGCGGCAGCTGCGTGCTCAAATACGCCGCATGCAGCAGCAAGCCTTGATGCATCATTCAGGTAGCATAGGAGCCGCCGTAAGAGTTTACATCCCGCGTGATTTATTGTGCAAATTTTACAATAAATGCAATAATTGTACCTAAATCATGAATTTTATGGTAAGCGTTTAGGGGCAACTTTTTTTTGACCAACTAGTCAAAAAAAGTTGACC
>CAYGAM010000017.1:0-28434 GCA_964347915.1 uncultured Nitrosopumilaceae archaeon
ATTAAAGCGCGAGCCCGGCTAGCAGTGTCCTAAATTGTACATTTTCATCTACTGACTTAGAAGTACGCGGTTAGGTCTGCTTTTGTGAAATTCTCCCAGATTATTTTTCTTGAAAAAGTCCTCAATTCTTTTTACAATCATTGGGTTTTGAGAATCAGGAGTTATACCTTTGATTCCTTTTTCTTCAAGTTCTCTCGAATAAGCTAATTGAACAAATTTTAGGTAATAATCCTGTGGGAAAATATCTTCAATTGACATGTTTTCTAACTTGTTAAAAATATCATTTATCATGCAGACTTTCTTGTCTATTAGAATTTTGTTTTTCACAATATGTTCATATGCATTCTTTCCTTCCTTGTCTGCGTCCAGCAAAACTGCAACATCTAAATTTTGAGCTTTGTATGTGGCTGCAAACAAGACCGACTTTGTTGCACCGCCGGCTGGAACAAACACAAAATCATCTTTTAGATGGGTTTTTCCTGCCGATTCCAGCAAGATTGATGCACTGCTAAGAAGCCAAAAGTCACTTATGCCTTCCACAATCAAGTTCTTTCTTCCTATGAACATTGATTGCGCCATTGTGTAATGTAATGCAGATTGCAGTGGGAATAGGGCATCCCTATCACTATCCCAGACTTCATTTGAAATGTGAGAAGCCTTTTGTTTGTTGCCCGATATGCTTTCTTCTTTTAGGGTCACGGTGTGAATGGATTCGGGCTTTGAAAGATCAATCATTGATGACGAGTGTGTGGTGTATATGATTTGGTTTTTCTTTACCAGTATTGGGAGAGTTTTGTTCAAAAAATCTTCTTGTCCCTTTGCGTGCAGGAACAGCGCGGGTTCGTCTAATAATATGATGGCATCCTTGTGGTTCTGTTCAGATTCTACATTAAACACTGTATAAAATGAGAAATACCATTGGTACCCTCTGCTTCTTTCTTCGAGCGGAAATTTGATGCGGTCTTCTTTATTGATTACCCAAACCCTAAGATCATCTCCCTGTACCTGAAACTCTATGTAATGTTCGTTCGATGTCCACAGACTGTCAATTTCTTCTGAAACTTTCTTTGATGCCAAGTCTAGTATCCTTGCTAGCTTGTCTTTGTTTTTCTTTACCACTTCTCTGTCGCCTTCTTCGCTCCTCAATTTGTAAAGTTGGTGCGCATCCAATTGTCCCAAGTCTAAAAGCGTCTTTGCAGTTTTGTCTTCTCGATCCATATTGTTATTGTCTAATTTTTGGATAAATGTGGGTAGGTGTATTCTGCTGTCAATGATTTCGGTGTTTTCAAAATAGATGAACCTTGGAATTTTTTTGATTAGATAATTTTTGATCTCATCAACAGAATCTTCTACTACTTCATTGCTTATTTTGTCTAAGAGTGATTTCACCTTCGTTTTGTTTAGAATGTCATCGGGAATTGATGCCAGAGCATTTTCGAAATCTTCAATTCTCGTTTTTACTTTTTTTAGGAATTGCGGTTGACGCACATTAAGTTCCGTCTCAATTCCATTACCTATGGCATCAAGGGTTTTGATTAGATTTTGTTTGTGCGCATCTCCATTGTCAAAAGAAGAATCAATATTTTGAATTAAAGAATATATTGGACTTAAGTAATTTTCAGCAAAGGAACTAAATGAGATTGCCTTTTGATCGGATTCAAGATGGCATATTGGTTTCATGTTTTTCTTTTTGCTGAATTTTATTTCATTTAGAGTCGTGCCGTTGCTAATGTCTTTTACTTGTTCTCTTTCTTCTTCGTTTAGCTTAAATGTCGCAGTGACAAATATTTCATCAGAGTTAAAGTCTTCATAATGCCATGTTGGCTGCTCTGTAAGATCATCGAATTTTGTGTCTTGTACATGGTTGATTTTCTTTAAAGCACGCAATATGTTTGTCTTACCGCTTTCGTTAATCCCTACAAAGGTCGTGACGTTTTCATCTACGCTGATTTCTCCAGAGTCTTCAATAGAACGATATTTTTGAATGCGAAAACTTGTAAGACGCATATAACTTCAAATACAATCATGCTTTTATTTTTTCTGGTCTACAAGGTGTTGTGTGTGTAAAGACCTTTTCTGCGTTGCTATAGTGTTTCATGTTGCTTTTGCAACGCTTGCGCTACACTACATACTGATAGTCCTGAAATGCGGCTGCCGTCTCAAAGCCAATGGAGCCGCATTGCCTATGGAACGCCGATTGAATTTGTAGTAATCTGGAGTATCCGTGAGCCGTTCTGGTCCAGCGGCGCATTGCTACCGTCTGTTTCCAGCTCCGAAATGGCGTCTATGACATCATCTCCGTTTATGACCGTTCCAAACGGCGCATAGTCGCCTGCAAGCCACGGAACTTCGGTATTGATTATAAAGAACTGCGAGTCCGCATCCGTTACCGACTCTCCTCGCTGCACTGCAAGAAGATGCTTTGCGCCTGTATTCCCAAACGAGTCTGCAGGAAGGCCCGGCACTCCGGCTCCTGACAATACCAGCGGACCTGCCGATTCTGGATCTCCTGCCTGAAGCAGCACGCCCGGCACTATTCTATGAAATGCAGTCCCGTCAAAGGCTCCGGTATTGGTCTGCTCCACAAAGCCTGAGACTATGTCTGGCTGCGATTCATCCAGCTGCACCAAAATGCTGCCCAGTTCAGTTTCAATCACCGTAAGCTGGACAAAATTCTGGGATATGTCGGCTGCCGCAGGCGCGCTGGGGACATAGTCCTTGTTTACTTCGTAGATAAAGACGCCGACAATATTCTGGTTTTCTGCATAAAAGCTCGGCGATGCATAGGCAAGCCTCAGCGGCCCTTCAGAATCTTCAGCAATCTTGAGGTCCTTTTGCAGCAGGGCAATGGAGCCGGGCCGCCACGCGCCTGTCTGCTCGCCTGTTCCGGGATTAATGTAGGTGAGTGGCGTAAACGGCGTCATCTGCCCCATTATTGTATTCTCCCAGAAATACTCTGTTTCCGTGCTTGCATCGGCTTCCAGGTACCGGTCCAAAGGCTCTTCTGCTATGCGCACAAACCAGTAATTCTTCTGCTCGTCTCCGCCTCCGTTCAGCAGGTATATCGGCGGTTCCGCCTCAATGTGCTGCGCTGCGATAAAGAGCAGCACGTAATCCGCCTCCATGTCCTGCAGCATCAGCCACGCGTCGTCAGGATGGCTTATCATCATTCTGGCCAGTTCGGCTATTCTTGTCGAGTTTAATGTGCCGTTGTCTGCAAGTGATGTCCTCTCGCCTACCGTAGTGATCCAGTATCCATAGTCCCACCATGAGGCAACTATCGAGTCCGGAGGCGTACTGTCTCTCATCCATTCCAGCGCATCCAGCCAGTCGCTTGTTATCATGCCAAAGCTTGATCCGCCGTTTAGTATGGTCGGCGGAGCCTTTACTCCGCTTACCCAGTTGCTGGCAGGCACCATTGTCGGTATGATCAAAAGAGCCACAATCGCGCCGATAAATGCCGCATGCATTATGCTGCGCTGCTTTCTCTTGTATTTTTTGTCTGGCCGCTCCGGATTAAAGAACATCTGCGCGAGCGTGGATATTGCAATGGAAGATAAGATTATCACAGCGATTGATGCAAACAGCTCCAGCCTGATAAATGCCGAGCTTACGTAGATTCCAGTCATTCCCATAATCAATGCAAAGGCGGCCATTTCTGGACGTTCTTTGAGGGTGCGGTTTAGTTTTCCAGACAGCATGAGCCACGCCCCGATCCCTGCAAATACCATTAAAATTGAGAGGAACCAAAACGACTGCGCCGTGGTGGATGTGGCATGCTCTGCAACCGAGTCTACCAGCGGGTTGACTGTCGTAAGGAATGGATTCAGCGCGTTGGCGTACCGGAACGTAACAGACGGCAGAATATTGGCAATTGAATTTGCGTAAAGGAACAGCATTCCTGCCGCAAAGCCTCCAAACAAAAAGATCAGGCTGTTTCGCATTCCGTGCGCGCCGCTTTTGGATTTTATGAATATGACTGCAGCCATAATTGCAATTGATGCCATTGTTGCCGCTCCGCCAATGCCTAGAACAAAGCCTAGTCCCGGCCTCTCAATTGCAGCAGTAGTGCTTAGAAATACCGCTCCAAAGAGAGGAACGGCCCACAGCAGAAACTTGTAGTCGCTTCGCAAAAACGGCAGCGCCATGGTAAAAACGGCAATGGGTATCACAAAGTACTGTATTCCGCCCCATGAGCCAAGCCCAAACGCCAGAAACACTCCGCCCGCGATCACCCTGGCAGCCGCTATTCCTTTGTTTTTTGTCCTTATTCCGCTAAGAAGGAAATACGAGGCTAAAATTCCATAAAACAGCCCCATGGGTTCGGATTTAAACCAGCCCATCGTGCCTCGCACGATTATGGCAGGAGATACGGCAAAGAGAAGAGACGCAAAGAGCCCTGCCGTCGTTCCCGCAATGGTGCGAACCAGCGCAAACATCACTATTACGGTAAGCGAGCCGATTACGGCCGGAAAGATGATCGTAAACGAGTACAGATCCGTGCCGCCTCCGAATGCGCTATACAAGGCAGCCGTTGTTACGTGCAGCATGCTCTGGGATGTGCCTGATATGTCGCGTCCCTTGGGATGCCATGCCATGTCGTCATGCCATTCATAGTACGCTTCAGGCCCGTTTTCGACCAGGAATTCAGTCGCCCTGTAGTTGAAATAGGGATCAAACTCGTTCAGCTCAAAGCCGAATTCTGCTCCCTGAAACCTAATCATCATGGACACAGAGAATGCCATGGCCAGTATTCCTATAATGAGCAGATGCTGCATCCTAAACTCAAAGCTGCCGGCAGTGAAAAGACGCGCGTTGGAAATCAATATGGTAGCCGGCAGTGCTATGGAATATTACTCTTTTGTGGTCCGTTTTCAGCAGATCGCCGCGGCAAGAGCCCGCGTCTGCCAGAGCATCTTCCGCAAGCATCAGCGCAGCGTGCAACATTTCCGGTACGCTCATATCGCGCTTTATTGGCATCATTGCGGGCGTTCTTGTGATCAGCATATCTAAGCCGCAGCCGGTATTGCGCGCCGTCATTGACACAAAGCGCAAAACTGCGCGGCATATCGCCAGGAACAGCGCTGCCGCGCTCAGGCGCAAAAATGCCGTGATCGCAGCGCCTTCAAGTCAGCCCATGATCTTTCTAAATATCGCATTCTTCATCTTTACCAGGATCATAACCCAGATCACGACCAAAATAACTGCAATTGCTCCCTTGATGACGGAGGAGAGAAGCAGATCAAGATCGCCGTAGCCTGATATGGAAATTGGTCCAAGCACCACAACGGCAATTCCTCCGCCCGCCAGAATCAGCATCCACATGCCGATCAGAAATAAGTACAAAAGCCTCAAAATCTCACGTCCATTAGCAGCGCCGTGATTACAGCCAGCACTCCTGCAAATACAGCCAGCCTGAATATTGCAAACGCGGCCTGGCTTTCTGACATGGGAATTTTAGACGTAATAATGCGCAAGAGCGTTACCGGCGCATCCTTGTACTTGGTCGCTTTTATCTTGCAGTCGTCGGTTACATAGGTCGGCTTTGATTTGATCTGCCTGTGTTCTACAATGTGCTTCACGCTGGATAAAAAGAGAAAAGAATTAACTGCGGCAGGCAGCAAGGCAACCGCCGCAATTACTTCAATATCTCCTACGATTGCAATCGTTCCGTACATGACTCCAAAGACGAGGGCGCCAGAGTCGCCTGGGAAGATCCTGCAGGGGATCTTGTGATACTTGTAAAAAGCTAAAGCAACAAAGATCAGCGGCAGGCTGGCTATGGCGATCTCGTAGTTTTGTACTATTACCAGGCATAGAGTAATGGTCGATCCCGCAATGATCATAAAGCCGCTGGCAACGCCGTTTAGAATATCGATCGAGTTGATTGTATTGCCCGTAATAGTTATGATTATGGCAATGACGGCAAAATACAAAAGCGGAATTTTAACCGAGCCAAAGAGCGGAAACGCCAAATCAGTATCATACGCTCCAAGCATGATTACTGGAACAGCAATAACTGCAAGAGCCAGAGGCTTGTACCATCCGCCCATGACTCTCTTGTCGTCAATAAATCCGACCACAAATGCAAGAGAGCTGGCAATCATTATCGTCAAAACTGCCGTACTTGGAACAAGCGCGTACAAAACAGCCTCGGATGCCAAAATGCCGGCAATAATGGCCGGGCCTCCAGGACGAGCCACCATGGTCTTTTCTTTTTTAAAGTAATCTGGAACGACCGAATTGATTCTAATAAGATACCTAATGAGGGCTGGAACTGTAATGTAGACTGTGACAAATGCTGCGATTGGCGCCGCCGCAGCAGCTATTGCATATTCAATCATCTGTTCTACCTTTGCCCTCTATTTTTCTTATATGCAGTTCTATAGCATATCCTGCCATTCTTATCCGCGCGCCCAATGCATGATACATTGCTATTGCCTTTTATGCCGCTCTAAAAAATGGAACTGTTGGGTTTGCGGCAGATCGCCATGCTCGCTAAGCATCGGCAGATGACGCGCTCTGTATTACGGCCGTGCAATTTGTGACGCGCCATGTGAACTTGCGGCTAATCTGCATTCAGGATGCGGCTGCAGAAATGTCCTTTTTTATGCCGCGTACGTCTTTTTCCCGAGCTCGCAATGCGCTTGCATTTAGTTCTGTCTTATTGGTGTTCATATATTCCGCCTAGCGAATATGCCTGCGGCATCTGCTCTCCTTGTGCGGAAAATTCTTGGCTCAGCCCTGAACCTTTGCCGTCTGCCGACGCTTGACAGGCATGAAAATCTGCCGCAAACTTGGCAGTTCCCAAAAAATCTGCCTGCGTTTGGGAGCAAGCTCCATGCCATCATTTGCAAGCCCGCGGCATGATATCTTCCAGGCCAGCACGCTTCCCTGCCTGCAAAGGCAGCTTCATTGAGTTTTGATATCCTGGATGGTTGAGATCAGGGTGTCATACGGATCAGACATCTGCGATAAGAATTCTTGAGCTCTGCGCTTTAATGCCCGATTTTCGGATGCGAGCAGTCTTGAAGCGGCTGCAACAATCTGTTCCGGAGTCTTTGCGCGAATCAGCAGTTTTTTGCTTACAAGATACTTTTCAATCAGGTTTGGCGCCGCCTCATACGAGATAGCCGGAATGCCGCGCAGTACCGCCTCTGTAGTCATAGTTCCTCCAGAGCCTATGAATAAGTCTGCGATCGATAGAATTGCGCCGCTGTCTACCACTCTGTCAAGAACTGTGACATTTTTTCCAGCATATTTTTCTGCCAGATCTTTTATTTCATCGGCGTATCGGCCTATTACAACTATGCTGCAGCCTGGCAGTTTTTTTGCAAGCGTGCTGATCATTTTTTCAATATCGGTATCGTGCGAAATGTACGATGCCTGCGACTCGTAGACTCTGAAGAGTATGGTTTTCTTTTGGCGATGCTTTATTTTGGGCAGTTTGCCGGCGATTGGCTTGTTTTTTATTATCAAAAATTCATCCATGGCATCATACTGTATGATGTTTTTTGGACTCAGTCCTCGTCCTGCAAAAGCCCGCTTGGATATGTATGACGGAATCAAAAGTTTTGTAAGAAGCGAGAGAGACAGCCTCATTGCCGCCTTGTCGTTGGGCGTGTTGGTAAATCCGATATGCTTTATCCCAAGCCCGAACGCTATTCTTGCCGCATCAGGAGAGCAAGAGCTTACTGCAATGTCTGGAGCAAACTTTTGAATCTTCTTTGAGAGTTTTTGCATGCGCTCCAGGCTGGCATCAAGCTTTGAGTCTATATTTTTTCCTCCATGCCGTCCTATATACTGCATATGAAAGCCGCGAATTTTGGCAAGTTCGGTCGCCTCCCTGTATATTCTTGATGTGCATAGCACGGTATGCTTTTCCTCCAGCCGCCGAACCATGGATTCAAAGAACAGCACCTGCTTTGGAGTTGAGATGTCAAACCAGATCTTCAAGCAAGACGGCTGAAGAATAAATTCTATAATAATGCTGTTAAAGCACCGCATGCATTGCAGAATGCTCAAATCGCGCCCGGCGCTTTTAGCTGGCCGCTTCCATGACGCTTCCAGCAGCCTCTCTGCCAGCCTGACATGAGAACCGGCATAGCTTGTTCCATAACACTGCCCGAATGTGTAAAAAATGACAAGATCTTTGTGCCTAGAACCGCAATTATGGAATGGACATAACCGGCATGGATGTTTCCAGCAATGACACCGCACGCGTCTATCAGAGCCTCTTCCTGCCGCGACTTCTGGCGCCAGTCCTGCATTTTCTCCCATCCTTGCGCCGCCTTCTACAATTGGTGGTTTTCTGGGAGCATTTGCGGTGTTGGGATAGCCGAATTTTTCTAAACTGATCTTTGGAGCGTTTGTAGCATGAAAACTCGTCTCAACAAATACATTGTTGCCGCTAATGCCCCTCTTGAGCGCATTTCCATTGTCTGACTACACAACTTTGATATTGCTGACGGGTGCCAAGTTACTATCGTTGAAGCAAGCAACTGCACCACGGCATACAAAAAAATTCAAGGATGTGCTGGCGGGCATGGGGGAGATTGGCAAGCCGCTCTCACAATTATTTAAAAAGTCAGCTTTTCTTGTTCCATATGACATATCTCCAAAGCTATGCGATCTTGCTCTTGTAGAAAAAACAGCCGGCATTCCGACAACGTTTCTCCACATATGTATTCCATTTAATGAAAAATTTTCATCCAATTTGAAGGAGCTGATTGAAAAGTTTGATCCCAAATGCGTAGTGATACACAGCACCGTTTCCCCGCACACGACTGCGGCAATCCAAAAAGAGTATGATATTCCAATAATATACAGCGCAACTCGCGGCGTACACAAAAGAATGCAGCAAGATTTCAAAAGATACAGAAAATTTTATTCGCTTGAGCAAAACGCGCCGCGCAGGCAGTGGGCTTCTAGAAAATATTCCACATTACTCAAAAAATGCGGAATCCGTCCTGCAAAAATGTCAAGTCCACTGACTCTTGAGCTGGCCAAAATCGTCTGCGATACGTCATACTATGGGTGGCTTATCACATACTCTCAGCTAAGCAATATGATCGCAGTTAAAAATAAAATAGACTATGACGAAATGTGGTCGTTTGCGGACGAAATTCATAAAATTCTGGGAAACAGGCCAAAAATGTTTCCGGGATATATTGGCGGACACTGTGTCATTCCAAACCTGGACCTGATACGCAACGATACCCTGAACTTAATTAAAGAGATTAACGACGAATATCTCAACAAAATTCCGGATGCAAAGTCAATCAACAAAAAATATTCAAAGTCCAAAAAGCTGTCGCACGATGCCTAGGCATTCTGTTGCCAGAGTCAGATCTGCGCTTGCTTTTTGCGCTTGAACATCATCTTTACGCTGCGGCCTGCCTCTAACTGCATCATTGAATTCTCTTCTCTGAGTGCGCGTTTGTGCAAATGCCCAGCCATAGGCCGAAAAATGCTTCAATAGTATTTCACGCATGCTGCGCTTTTGCGGCCTGCGCGCGCCCGTGCATGGCAACTGCATGAATGCCTGCATATCTTGCTGGATTCGCATGCAGATCCTCAAAGATGTTTATTAGTCCAATGGAGCAGCATCGTTCATGGCAGTTCCAATCAACGCACCAATAATAGGCAGAGAAGAGGCAAAAGCTGTTAATGATGTATTGAGAAATGGCTTGCTGACATCTTCGGCAATGTCTGGAGGCAGATGCGTACAAGAATTTGAACAGCAGGCATTGTCCTTTTTGGGCTCAAAGTTCGCTGTTGCGGTAAACTCTGGCACTGCAGCACTGCAGGCAGCATTGCTTGCCCTGAATGTTCAGGCAGGGGACGAGGTGCTGCTGCCGTCCTTTACCTTTGTATCTACTGCAAATGCTGTCGCATCCGTAGGCGCCAAGCCGGTGTTTGTCGATATTCTAAGAGATAATTATACCATTGATCTTTCAGACCTAAGACGGAAGATTACAAAAAAATCAAGAGCTGTTATTCCAGTACACCTTTACGGCAGCATTGCCTTTATGGACGAAATACTGGAGATTGCAAATGACAACAGCCTGAAGATAATTGAGGATGCGGCACAAGCTATGGGGTCAGTCATTGACGGCAGGCATGCTGGAACATTTGGCGATATCAGCTGCTGCAGCCTGTATCCTGCAAAAGTGATAACTTCGGGCGAGGGCGGACTTGCTGTCACAAGCAGCAAACAACTGCGCGACAAACTGCGGATGATCCGAAACCACGGAATGGTAAAAGGATATGATACCAGAATTCTCGGCCTGAACCTTCGAATGCCTGAGATAAATGCCGCCATAGCCGCGCAGCAAATGAAAAAACTTCCAAAATTTCTAGCAGCTCGCAGGAGAAATGCAAGATACCTTTCAAAACTTATCTCTGATGCGAAAATAACAATCCCAGCAGAGAGGCCGGGAGAAAGACGCAATTGGTACCTCTATACTATTGCGCTCAGAGATCGCAACAAGCTCCTGAGGCAGCTAAATTCGGCCGGATTTGGCGCCGCCGTATATTATGCGACCCCTGTCCATAAAACGCCGTACTACAAAACTCAGATCAAACTGCCTGAAACCGACCGCGCTGCAGGCCGCGTTATTTCAGTACCTGTTCATCCCAAGGTAACTGTGGATGATCTTGATGCAATGGCGAAGATAATTCTTAGTTTTGCAAGCTAAGTTTTCTTTTGTATTTGGCATGCGGACGAACTTGTTCATTCCTGTTCTTGGCTAACGGGCTCTGCCGAAGCAGCCGCGTTGTTGCAGCGTATAATATAGCGGAGCGCATTATAAGGCGTTAAAATAAATTAGTCAGATTGCGTGCAGAGCCATGCAAAAGCACCTTGGCAAGACTTGCTGTCTGCCTATGACGGAGGCATGCAAATGAAGATAGCTCAGATAGGAGTTGGCGGCTGGGGCAAAAACCATGCCCGCGTACTCTCACATCTGGGAATATTGACCACTATCTGTGATGCTGATGCGAAAAAGAGCAGTGAATACGGCAAAAAATATTCTGTCAGTTACCATACCTCGGTGAAAAGCATGATCGACCGCGAAGAATTTGATGCCGCCATTGTCTGCACGCCCACGCGCACCCACTTTGAGATCTCTGCTCAGCTGCTTCAGGCAAAAAAGCATGTGTTTGTTGAAAAACCAATGACGTATGGGTCAGTAGACGGCAAAAGCCTTGCGAGTATTGCAAAGAAAAACAACGTACTGCTTACATGCGGGTATATTGAGAGATTCAATCCCGCCGTGGATACCGTAAAGCAGCTCATACAATCCAAAAAATATGGCGAGCTGATAATGCTGGAATTCCACCGCGAGAACAAGATGCCGCCGCACATTAAGGATGTTGGGATAATCTATGATACGGCGGTTCACGACATTGATACCGCGTTGTGGCTCTTTGGCGGCATGCCTGAGATGGTGTTTGCAAAGGCGGGACAGATAAGACATGAGCATGAAGATTTTGCATCAATAATGCTGGGCTTTCAAGACAACAAAGTTGCGTCAATTATATCAAATTGGATTACTCCCACCAGAGTCAGAACATTTAATGCGGTATGTGCCGATGCCATAATATCTTCCAACTTTATCACGCAGGAAGTAAGAATAGAGAGATCGGGAGATACTGAAATTCCAAAAAGAACAAAAGAAGAGCCGCTGCTCAGAGAGATTCAAAGCTTTGTGGATGCAGTAGATGGCAAAAGCGAGCTTGCCGTCAAGCCGGAAGATGCAATCAACGTTACTAGAATAGCTGAAGCTGCGCTTGTTTCAAATCAAACAGGCGTTCCAATATACTTGGCGCCAAAGTAAAGAGGCGGCTAGAAAATGTGCAAGAGTCTGAAGGAATCCATAGATTCTCACTTCAATTGCATTTAGCCAGTACGGAGCGGACTTCTGAAGCTTGTCCTCTGTGATTTGATCTCTTCACATGCGACTATGCTTGACGCCGATACGGCGCCTAAGTTATGTTTTTTACTATGTGGTTAGTACAATGGCTGTGGCTAAGATAGCGGCGGTTCTTAATATTAGAAACGAAGAACAGCACATAAAAAAATCATTACAATCTATTTTAGACCAAGAGCTAACTCCATACAGAATAATAGTAATAAATGACGGCTCTACCGACAAAACAAAAGATCTCGTCGAAAAATTTTCCAGTGTCGAACTGATAAACAATCCTGCAAGGAATGAGAGCTATTTGGGCAGAAAGGAGCTTGCCGCAACAATTAACCAGGGACTTGTAAAACTTCATAATGACGCCTCCTGCGAATTTGTACTCTTGACCGGGGGCGAGCTCGTATTTCCAAAAGACTATCTGAATAGTATTGTAGCACGCATGAGGAAGGATTCGGCAGTTATTGCTTCTGGAGCTATTGAGGGTGAATTTTCAGCCACGCCGCGCGGCGAAGGACGAATAGTTGATTGGAGCTTTTGGAAGAAACTTGGAATGCTCTATCCTGTAAATTATGGCTGGGAAAGCTATCTAGTATTCAAAGCTCAGTGCATGGGCTATCATACAAAATACTATCAGGATCTCACCATTGCGTCACAAAGAAAAACAGGCACGCTGTTTACCTCTAAAAGATACTACTACTATGGATTGGCGCACAAGGCGTTAGGATATGCTCCATTCTATGCCATAATCAAATACTTGCTCTTTGGAAAACGAAAGCCGCAGGCGGGCTTGGCCATGCTCCGAGGCTATTTTTCCAACTATGATGATCTGTATGAAGACGAACTGCGAGATTACGTACGCAGCACTCAATCCATGAACCAGTTTAGCATAAAATCTGCAAAACGATTCTTCAGAATTCTGTCATCATAAATTTGGTTTAGTGCAATTGGCGCTATGGCAAAGCGATCAACTTCGTGCGAACTGGTACGCTGAATTGGAAACATTTCTGCAGGTTATTGTCGATTTTTATAATTCAGCCCAAACACCATAAAATTCAGCTTTTTAGAAAATCGAATAATTTAGAATGCGGCTGTACTGATATTCAACTTTTATAGTGTTTTAAAATTCATTGCGATGCATGTGCTTTGTTGAGCTCAATCAGATCAGGCTCGTTTTGCAGCATATTCAAAATATCATCTAAAAGTATCGGCCTGCGGCTTATTCTTGCTGCTATTTTCCTCACAAGCTTGAGATCTTCATTATAATCCACTGTCAATCTAAGATGCGAAAGATTTTCTCCACGGACCATGTTCTTTATTTTGAATTTGGACGGATTATTGTAGATATATGGAGTTACGTGCTCTCTTTCTTGCTGCTCTTTGGCTTTGTTCCAGGCTGTTTGAAGAGCTTGAAACGAAAAGACTTCTACGTTGATGCCGTCTGGAAACGTTCTAGGCTGCGTATTTGACACATAGTCTGCAGACGAATCGGCAAACATGCCTATGGCAGCGTCTGTTATGTGCGGGTCAACCAGCGGATTATCTGCAGTTATGCGGACTATGACAGATGCGGAGTGCGCATTTGCACACTTGTAGTACCGGTCTAAAACATCCGCAGCGCTGCCTCGAAAGACGGCTGTCCCAGCCTTATTGGCCTCTACTGCTATCGCATCATCTTCTGCATTGGCCGTAGTTGCTACTATCATTTCATCGACTTTTTTACAGCAGCGTATCTGTGCTATGGTGCTTGAGAGAACTGTCGTACCAGGAAGAATCTCCATCAGCGCCTTGCCTGGCAGCCTCTGAGATCCCATGCGGGACTGTATGATTGCAGTTACCAAATTGTATTCACACACAGTATGCGATTGTCGTTCTTAATAGGTTCGGATATTATTGAATGCTGTGTGTAATGAAGATTTTGCATTCTAACACGCCGCGTCGGCATCAGGCGCATTCTTCAAACTCCAGTTCACAACTATTGCCGCTGAAAAATCACGATCTGTGCCTATATTTACAATACAAGGCGACATTATTTTTGATCTGGAGTATAGTCCACTACATGATATGACTTGGTTCCTTGTATTTTTTTGAACGTCACTGTCAGATCCTCCTTTTTCATTTCGTCCTTGAGCAAGGAAAACACGAAAGTGTTCCAATATTTATTATCTCTCCAAATTGCGTCTCTGTGCGTTACTTCAACCATGTAGCCTAGTTTTTGCAGCCTATGCTTTGCAATATCGTTGTATTCAAATACAATGCCGATTATTTTATTCATTCCAATATGAAATCCATACCATGTTACAAATTCATACATGATTTTTCCAAACCCTCTATCACGAAATCTAGTATCGCCAATGAGCAAATTATTGTGTGCGCACTTGTTTTCTCTGTCAATATAAGTCAAGCCGCAGACTCCAATTTTCGTTTTATCATAAAGCATCATAAACATTCTTAATGACTGATCATGCCGCAGTTTCAGGTAGTAGTTTTTCTGCATTGCCATATTTAGAAGAAAATATTGTCCGCTATAAGGAAAATTATTCATTGAGTTTCTCCAGTTGAGAATAATCTCAAGATCGTCTCTTTCAATCGGCTTGAAAGTTATTTTTGAAGTTGAGAGCATCGTTAGTTTGCTCCTAAATTCTTTGTATAATCTATCCTAGCACTACTATCTGCATGTTCCTCTGCATTGTTCCTGGCATTATATTCCTCTGCCAGCTTTGAATAAGTTAGAGTGTCTTGCCATTGTCCATTTTTCCTTAATCTTTCCTTCATTCTGCCCTCATTTACAAACCCTGTTTTTGCGAACAAAGACGCGTTTTCTTTTAGATCCTCAATTTCAGCATACAGTCTATGCAAATTTAATTCCTCAAAACCATACTCTTCAAGCATGCGAATTGCATCTTCTGCTTCTTTGCTCGACTGCCATCTTCGCTTTGGCATGTAGAGCGATATCTCCGAGCTGCGATTTTTCCAATCTATGTTTGTCAGACCGGCAATTCCCAATAATTTCTTATTTTTGTTCGATATGCCAAACACAATTCTAGTAAGCTGCTTTTCTAGGTGCATGTCCCTAAATTGTTTCTTTTGGCCCAACATGCTGAGCAGTCTGTATTCGCGAGTTGACTTGTGCACGCATTGTGTGCTTTTCCATTCCTTGAGCGTCGGTATATTTTCTTCCTCTAGCGCAGCTAGAATTATGCGTTTAGTTTTTAGCACACGCAAAATGAAACTAATTGAACATTTAAGGATATGCTCAAAATAATCTGATTACGCATAGATTCTGCGTGGATAGACTGCGCTTATAGATCGTACTGACCGCCATGCTGAAATTTGGCATTATTCATGCCGATGATCTGTGCACGCCTCACTGCTGTATCCGTATTTCATTAGTCAAATAGCGTGACTGGGCGGCATTTGCAGGGCGCCGGATTCAATTTGTGCGATATCAGCAATAGTTATCGGCAAATCACTAAATTTTTTACAGCCGGACATAATCGATTTGCATGGAAGTGAGGATTGCAGGCAAGCTCGTGGGAAGGAGAAGAGCATTTTTTGTTGCAGAAGCAGGAATAAATCACAATGGCCGCATCAGTCTTGCAAAAAAACTCATTTACCATGCAATGATCTCTGGAGCCGACGCAGTAAAATTTCAGGCATTTCGCGCAGAAAACTTGACATCAACAAAGTCCAAATTCTTCAAAGCATTCAAAAAACTAGAGCTAAGGGATGACGAACTTGAGGAATTAGCGGATTATGCCAAAGGACAAGCAATGCCAATCTTCTTTAGCGTATTTGATGATGCAATGGCAGACTTTACAGCGTCACTGCGAGTTTCAGCGTTCAAGATTGCGTCAGGCGATATTACACATCTGCCACTCATCAGGCATGTTGCAGGCCTAAAAAAACCGACAATAATATCTACTGGTATGGCCAATATGCGAGAAGTTAAAGACGCAGTAAAGACAATCGAAAAAGAAAGCAACAGCAAAATTGTGCTTTTGCACAGCATCTCTTCATACCCGCCGCCTAAAAACGAAATAAATTTGAATGCAATTGCAACACTGAAAGATGCCTTCCAGTATCCTGTAGGTTTTTCTGACAACGGACCTGAATTCATATCAATTCTTGCAGCAGTGGCATTGGGCGCAAACATGATTGAAAAACATTTTACGCTAAGCAGAAATTTGAAGGGCCCTGATCATAGCATTTCTATGAATCCCGCGCAATTTCAAAAAGCGGTAGCGGAATCAAGAATGATCGAAGAAATGCTGGGCAATGGCAAAATTATATGCCAGAGATCAGAGCTGGAGAACTTGACGGCAGCCCGCCGTTCTATTACTGCATTGAACGATATTAAAATAAATGAAAAGATATCCAAGCTGCATATAGGAGTCAAGAGGCCTGCAAATGGAATTTTACCAAAATACTACAAGAGACTGCTTGGCAAAACTGCCAGAAGAAGCATTGAAAAAGATCAGGCGGTGCAATGGGATGATCTTGCAGACGGTCGTTGAAGATGAATATTATGTTCAGAGTTTCGGGCGGAAGGGCAAGAGGAAGAGAGCTTGGCATGGGACACATTTACCGTTGCCTGAATCTAGCAGAACGATTTGCGGAACATGATCTCTATTTTTTGATGGAGAACTTTGGGGGCATTGAGGATCTGCGCCTTGAAAAAAAATATCACGTAATCACACTAATGCAGGGCATAGATGCAAAGTCTGACATAAACCAGACTGTAGCTGCCATACGCAACAACAGCATTGACATGCTAATCATTGACAAGCATGGAATGCCAATCTCTTACTATGCAGAGATAAAGAAGCACTGCATGACCGTAGCTATAGGTGATCTGACAAATATCCAATTTCCTGCCGACCTCGTCGTTAACGGATTTGTGGGATTTGAAAATAGTGTGACAAAAAACAAGTATGGAGATAGATGCCTATTGGGACCAAAATATCAGATACTGAACAAAAGGTTTGGAAAGAATACGACAAGGAACAAGCGCCATAGGCTGTTAGTGACGCTAGGCGGCTTTGATGAGTATGGCTTATCAGAGTACGTGGCGCGCAAACTAGGCGAGTTGGGGCATAGTTTTAAGACAAAAATCATACTAGGTCCTGCATCTACAACAAAACCGGCCAAGCAAGATCATGCCATAATTATCTCGAAATTTACAAACGACATGCAAAAGGAGATTGGGATGACTGAATTTGGGTTATGCTCCGGCGGATTGACAAGCTATGAATTTGCATCGCAAGGAATTCCATTCGCAATAATCTGCCAAGAACGGCACCAACTCAAAACTGCAAAAGAATGGGAGAAGAGAGGCCTTGCAATTAATTTGGGGCTAGTTCGCAAGAATCTTGATGCCGCACTTGCGAAATATTTGGCTTGCGTTAGCTTGGGAGAAGTTAATCTTAGAACGGACAGAACAGTTTGTGATGGATTGGGAGGATATCGCGTAGCTAGGGAAATACTGTCGCTTTCATCTAACTTTGCAGGACAGAAGCAACATATTTGATCTGCTTGTCCGTAATGTGTGGAAATATTGGCAGGCAGAGTATTTTGTCCTTGACTAGCTCTGCATTTGGAAGGGGCATACTTTTTCGCATGTATTTTTTGTAGTATGTCATAAGGTGAAGCGGCCTATATTGGACACTAGCTCCTATTCCCTTGGATGCAAGCTTTGCAAAAAGTTCATCCCTGGTTAGCGGATAATTTTTTTCCACTTTGATAGAATATAGATGGTATATGTGATTCCGGCCTGGCTTTTTGAGCGGTATGGTTACTCCCTTTATCTTGCCTACTAGTCTGTCAAGCTTGGCCGCCGCGGCTATTCGCATTTTGTTGATTTTGCCTATTCTAGACGCCTGTGAAGATCCTAGCGCGGCGCGAATCTCATCCAGCCTGTAGTTGTATCCCAAATCTATGATATCATACCTCCAGTTCGCGCTGCGCTCTCTGTCCCGTGCAGACACGCTCATGCCCTGCGAACGAAGCAGGTTTACTTTCTCTTGAAGTTTGGCATCTGATGTGACTACCATGCCGCCCTCTCCAGTTGTCATAATCTTTGTGGGATAGAAACTGAAGCATCCAAGATCGCCCATGCTGCCGCACTTTTTCTTCTCAAAGGACGCTCCTAGCGCATGCGCACAGTCTTCTATTATGTACAGTCCATTCTGTTTGGCCAGCTCCTGTATGTTATCCATGTCACAAGATTGTCCTCCATAATGTACCGGAATAATCGCTTTGGTTCTCTTTGTTATGCATCGCTTTATGCTGTCTGGTAGTATATTGCATGTATCCATATCAACATCCGCAAATACCGGCCTGGCTCCGCAATATATGACAGCATTTGCAGTAGCTGCAAATGTGTGCGTAGGCACTATTACTTCATCTCCATTGCTAATTCCCAGAGCCCTAAGAGACAAATGAAGAGCGTGAGTCGCACTTCCTACTCCTGAAGCATGCTGCACTCCAATGTGACGAGCAATTTTGGACTCGAATCTTCTTAGATACGGTCCATTAGTCAGCCATCTTCCTCCAAGAGCTTTCTGAACATTTTTTCTGTCCTCGTCAGATATCCATGGTACAAAGTATGGTACCTTCATGCCAAAAACTTCAAGACGCCCTATTAATTGATATATCTTTAGATTTTACTATGGTTCAATGAAAGTATTGATAACTGGCGGAGGAGGATACCTTGGTTCGATTCTCACAAACAAATTGCTAGATAGCGGGTACTCTGTCAGAGTGGTTGATGCGCTATGGTATGGAAGCGAACCTGTAGAACAGATCAACAATAACAACTTGGAGATTGTAAGGGAAGACATTAGAGATCTCACCAAAATTGTAAGTGCATTGAGAGGAATTGATGCTGTAATACATCTGGCATCAATTGTTGGAATGCCGGCATCTAGTATTGAGCCTAGAACCAGCGAAGAAATCAACTATCTGGCTACTAAGAATATCGCAGAGCTGTGCGAACTGCATGGCATTGGGACATACATATTTGCCAGCACATGTTCTGTCTACGGTTCACAGCCTGATGCGTTGATTACAGAAAAGTCAGCAATATTTCCTCTGGACTACTACGCCAAGTCTAAATTTCAATCTGAGAGAGCTATCAACTGGCTCAATACTGGAGCAACTATTCTGCGATTTGGCACACTGTATGGACTATCGCCAAGAATGCGATTTGATCTAGTCATCAATCTGTTCATAGCACAAGCGTTGCATAAAGGCAAGATTACTGTGTTTGGAGGAAAACAGTATAGGCCATTTCTGCATGTACAAGACGCCGCCGAATCTCTAATTTTCGCCTTAGAAAAGGATCTAGATGGCGTCTATAATGTAATGTCTGAGAATATGACTATCATGCAAGCAGCTGAACAAATAAGAGATCTGACGGGATGCCAAATTGAAGTATCGAACGAGGAGTGTGACAAAAGAAACTACCGAGTTTCTGCAAAAAAAATAGAGCGATTTGGCTTTTCACCATCAAAAGATATCAAATTTGCATTTGAGGAGATAAGACGCGCATTTGAGGAAGAATTCATTTCAGATTATACAGAGCCTAGATACAGCAATTACAAGATGCTCTTTGGATCAGAAGAACTGCGCAACAAAGTTTTCGTCAGGGGCTTTGACGGTTAGCCACGACTATGACTGGAGCGTGCTTCATGAAAAGCGCAAGATCAGGAAGCGCTGTGTTGTACTATGAATACAGTAATGAATGACGTGATATGAAATTTAGCGGCGCCATACGCATATCAAAATACATTTATCAGCAGGTAACAACAGTCTGGTATGGCAAATAGAATGAAGAGCGTGCTCAGGCCGCATAAAAAGCTCTTTGCAGCATCGTATCTGATTCGACAACAGGTATTTCATCCGCAACATTTTAATCGGCATGATGAGAGGACGCGTTTAATTCTCAAAGACATACAAGAGCGCGGCTTTTTTGTGATTCCGAACTTTGTGGATAAAGCGTACTGCAAAGAATGCATCAAAGACATTGACGCGATGATGCAAAGTCACCGAGAGTTTGTCCAGCAATATTCAGATGACAGAATATTTGGCTCCGAGCATTTGTCCTCAAACATAATGAAGTTTGCCAGAAATGAGTACGCATTGGAACTTGCAAACAAATACAATACTATAGACACAGATCTTGGATTTACGCTCGCAAATGTCATAAAATATTCTAATGCAAGCAGCAAGCTTGGCTCTGGTGGGGGCTGGCACAGGGACAGCGTAAACCGCCAGTTCAAAGCAATATTGTATCTGAATGATGTCACAGAAGAGAATGGCGCTTATCAAATTATAGAGGGTTCGCACAAATTAGGCCGAGTCCTAGATGATATAGCGGTGGGCTCTTGCACCTTTGATAATGTAAGGTATGACGATGGTCAAATAGATAAAATAATTCAAAAAAATCCTGAACGGCTAAAGACGATTACGGGCAATGCCGGAACCGCAATTCTAAAAGACTGTTCTGCAATACATCGAGGATCACCATTGAAGGAAGGAGCAAGATACGCGCTCACAAATTATTACTTTTACACGCGGAAGATAAATTCCAAACTGCATGAGCATTTTGCGCCTGTAGTTGCGCCAGAGACTACTCTGAAATGAATTGCTGTAATTTTCCGGTCTGCATCATGCTGTATGGTGCTAAACAGCCGTTCAGTCTTCACAGATTGATAGCCAGTTGATCCGAAAGACCATGCGTGGAATTTTAACTATGCTGCTAGGATAGAGCAAACTGATTTTAAATGACATGATATAAATGCACTTGGACTGGCAAGACTGTGTTGAAGGCAGTAATTACATGCGGAGGGCGAGGAACAAGACTACTCCCATTTACAAAAGAGCTGCCAAAAGAGATGGCTCCAGTATTCTACAAATCAACCGGTAAAATCCAAATGTTCCCTTTGCTTCAACTGATATTTGAAAAGTTGTATGATTCGGGAATTAGAGATTTCTGTTTTGTTTCGGCAAAAGACAAAAGATCAATTGAAGATCACTTCATCCCAGATTCTTCAAGAAGCGAATATTTGGAAGAGTTTTTTTGTAAATTGAGAAAGTCAAAGATATTCTGGATAACGCAGCAGGCGCCTTGTGGGTTTGGCGATGCAGTAAAATATTCCGAACCGTTTGTAGAAAATGACGGTTTTATCTTACAAGCAGGCGATGTTGCAGTGCTGAAAAAAAACAAGAGTGTGATAGATCAGATCATTGAGCTTTCAAAATCGGGCAAGTATGATGGAATACTGTGCGTACGAGAGGTGTCCGAGCCCAAAAGACATGGAGTTGTAGAATTGGAAGATTCAGATGCCACGCAAAGCCTGATCAAAAGTGCGGAAGAAAAGCCCGAAGAGCCCAGATCGGATTTGGGAATAATGCCCATCTATTATTTCAATAACTCAATATTTGATGCTTTGGACAAAATTCCTCCCGGCAAAAACAGCGAGTTGCAGGTAACAGATGCTGTTCAGCACCTAATAGAGCGCGGCCGAAAAATTCTTGCGATCAGAGTAGACAGTGAGATGTTTTGGGATACAGGAACGCCTGCATCCTACTGGGATGCTCTGAAACAATCGTACGAACTGGCCAGAGGGAAAAGATGAAGATCGGCATTGTCGGGGCCGGCTTCGTAGGCCTATCGCTGGCAGCAGTAATGAGCAACAAAGGATTAGAGGTATTAGTTGCAGATTCAGATCTGAAAAAGGCTGATAATATAAGAAGAGGAATTGCTCCTTTTTATGAAAGAAATCTTGACAGCTATTTAAAAAAAGAAATTGGAAAAAACCTTGCAGTGGCCAGCAGCCTTGATGATTTGGTAAGGATATGCAAGACAATTTTTATAACAGTCGGAACTCCGCTGCGAAAGGGCGAAATAGACCTGACACATATCAAAACCGTTGCAAATGATATTGGAAGAATCTTGAAATTCTCAGCACACTGTCCGGCTATAGTCATCAAAAGTACTGTCATACCTGGCACTCACCATGTTGTGAAAAAAATATTAGAAGAAGGATCTAGCCTTAAGGAAGGCCATGGGTTTGACTTGCTAGCAAACCCCGAATTTCTGAGAGAGGGCAGGGCTATTGAGGACACCGAAAATCCGCACTTGATTGTAATCGGAGCAAACAGCAAGCAGTCGGCTACAAGACTTAAGAGGATTTATGACAAAGCATGCGGGAAACCGCAGTACATGTTCACAAATCCCCCTACGGCAGAAATGATAAAATATGCAAACAATGCGTTTCTGGCCACAAAAATTAGCTTCATCAACCAGATGGCATCCATCTGTCAGTCAATTCCGGGAACAAACATTGACAAAGTTGCCGAGGGAATCGGAATAGATCCAAGAATCGGAAGACAATTCCTTGTAGCAGGACCTGGATACGGGGGTTCATGCCTGCCAAAAGACCTCCAGGCGCTCATATCGTACAGTTCGCAGATGGGGAAGAAGCCTCTCCTGCTTGATGCAGTAAAAAAAATCAACGACGGGCAGCTTGAAAGCATCTTGAAATTTTTAGAGTTGGAAAAGGCTAAAATTGTGAACAAAAGAATTTCGGTTCTGGGTTTGGCATTTAAGGATAATACTGATGACATAAGAGACTCCGTATCAATAAGGTTGATTAGAAGACTTTTGCGGCTAAAATATAGCGTCACAGTTCATGATCCATTGGCCATGGGAAATACGAAAAATGTCTTTAAAGACCAGCTTCAGTACGGCGCATCTGCAAAGAAGACACTTCAAAACAGCGAGTGTGTAATAATCATGGTATCATGGAAGCAGTACGAAAGATTGTCTGATGGAGATTTCAGTACGATGAAAAACAGACTGGTCATAGATGCGTGCAGGATATTATTACACAAAAAACTCAGTCCAAAGTACTATGCACTGGGAGTGGGAGAGACAAGACGAGGTACGGATGAACTTGAATCTTTGACATAGATACCAGGCCAGTTTTATGTAGCAAGCCGCCGCAAGCGCATTTGGCGGACTAACTGCCGCATTGGACTCGCATGCGCCAAGATCCAACATTCGGCGGCGTCGCGCCGAACATCTTCGTGCTGCATGCGTACATAGTCAGTCCGTATCTTTCTCTGCATGGTGATCTTGGGACACTTTTGAATCCGCCGGCCGCCTCCATTTTAGGCAAACTGACAATCGTGAGTAGATTTGATACCGCCTGCCGCAAGCTTGTTGACTACAGGCAATTACAAGTATTGTAGTCAAAAACGAACGATCTGTGCGTATATTGCTGCTTTGGTGCTGTGCTATTTTTAATTGAGCGCATAGTTTGTAGCTCAGCCTGTTACAATTATAATGTGCAGTGAGCTGAAATTATGTGCTGTGGCGCAAATATTCAAGCACCCCGAATCTGGCAACAAAGGCATAGTTGTGTTCACTCATAAGGAAATGAATTGGCTTTTCCCCAACACTCAGTCCATAAAAGTGGTCAAGAATGTCATAAAACACCGTTCGTTAAATCTAAGTTCTTTGCATTCGCCCAAATCAAGACAAGAAGTTTACAAGAAAATACGAAATTCATATTTTATTGGAATTCACATAGGCGGCACTCCAAGCAAGATACATCCGTATTCAAATTGTGATTTTTATATGGGAGGAGCGTCTGTGCACCCTCCACCAATCCCCCATCAGAAAAAACGCATAATGAAAATCCCACTGCCGTCGAGAAATTTTGTTCCTGGAGTGTTTAGTCCCACAAATGCGGCAAAATACTGGGATATTCTTTTCATATCTAACAGCGCAAAAGCTAAAAACGCTGATTTGTTTTTGCAAAGTATTCGCAACATATTTGATAGTAAAATCAATTTTAAAGTATTGCTAGTCAGCTGGCAGCATCGCGATACGCGCAGCGATCGTATTTACCATGATCTAATGAATGATTATCATCAAATGTTTACGTTTGAAGAAAGACAAAATTTTCACATACTGCGGCAATCTAATGAACACAGCTTTTGCGGGCATTCACCTCAAGTAACATCGCTTATTTATAATCACTCAAAAATATTTACACTCTTTTCCCAAGCCGAAGGCGCATCAAAAGCAATATCTGAAGCATTATGTTGCGGACTTCCTGTCGTAGTCAAAAATGATCTTGCGGGCGGCGGTCTAGATTATCTGGATGAAACTAATTCTATGCTTTTTAGTTCTTATGACACTGCGCATGAAACGCTTATTGAGGCGGTCAAAAATCATCAAAAATTCACACTTGATCCAATAAAAATTAGAAAACAATTGGGCGAAGAACACTCAATTCACGCTTTGAAAACATATTTTGCCAGACTGTATTCTGACCATGGCCAGCAATTTGATGGTCAGTTAATTAATACGGATAATCTCAACAAGCGTCTGCCTGCACATCATCTCAATGTACCATGGATGAGAAATATATACAATACTGCTGATATAACAACAGATAAGCAACTGAACATCTTTGTGAAAAACCTAATGTTATCTTGATAATGAATTTCGACACGCACAAAATTATTTTTATTGCTACCATTGCTGTCCGAGTAATTTACGTTGCTGATTAAAATGTATGGAAATAGCTGCCAGCATCGAAATTTGGAGTATGACCGCGTGCAGGCACGCTAAAAATGCCCATTCCTTGAAATTTTCTTGCTGGATGCAAAGCGTGCGCGGCATGCCCTGGCAATGCCGCTGTATTTTTTTGCATACGATGCATTTTTTATTTGTGGCGATGCTGGGAATTTCTTATCTTGGTTTCGCTGTTCGCGTCTTTCGTATCGAACATGCGCAGATAGGCATTGATGCATCTTTCAATCTTGTATTTGTTTACGCCACACACGCAAAGGCCGCCATCCATCTGCGAATTATTCCCGCACATTTTAATCAGCGGTGCAAGAAATCCAAGCAACAACAAGCGTAATAAGAGCGATTGCTTCAATATACATAATTTGAATAACATTCGCGTCACATATTCAGGCCTAATTGCATTTGTAATCAGCGTAGCAAGCACCTTGACCGGATTAGTATTTGTTTTGATTATCACAAGAACCCTTTCCCCAGAGGAGTTTGGGACTTGGTCTCTAATAGCCAGTGTTCTTGCGTATTTCATAGTATCTGATAGAATCATAGACTTTTGGACTATCAGACAGGTTGCAAGAGGGGATAATGTGGGCAGAACTTCGGTAATCTCATCGCTCCTTTTCTCCTTGTTCACGATTCCATTATACATTCTTGTATCTTCTTATGTGTCTGACAACAGCAATGCAATATTTGATGCAATGATACTGGGAATGATACTCGTTCCAGTATACTCTTTGAGCCGAGTTCTCATAAGCATCAATAGCGCGCACAGGCCGCAGGTAACCAGCTATAGCAATATGATATTTGAAGTTGCCAAGGTTCCGGTCGTTGTACTTGTAGTGCTAATAATGGACATGGGACTCTATGGCGCGATTGTTTCTCTGTTTATTGCATATGTTGCTAGGCTGGGCGCCCAGCTTTACTTTGCGCGTACAAAACTGCGTCAGAGTTTCCAAGTGTCTGAGCTACGCAGATGGATAAAGTTATCCTGGATATCCGCCTATCATGCCGTACCGCGTTTTGTTGCGAATTTGGATGTAATGATTTACACGCTAGTGACCGGTTCTGTGATCGGTATTGCATATTTTGGCGCAGCTATGACCATCGCAGGCATTGTAATGCATAGCAAGCAAGTCACACAGGCATTGTATCCCAAACTTCTCTCTGGCGGCAAAAGCGCCACCTTTCAAGAGAATTTTACCCTGCTGTTGTATTTTGCAATACCAATCATTGGCATGGCAATAATCTTTTCAAAACCGGCTATGTTTGCATTGAATCCAATCTACGCCGATGGTTACTTGCTGGCAGTATTTTTTGGAATTAAGACTCTGTTTTTAGTATTTAATGAAGTTTTCAGGTCTGTGCTGCTAGGCATTGAAGATGCAGATGTTGAAAAAAATGCAAGCTTTAAGCTGCTGGCAAAGAGCATGCTCTTCTTTTCTTCCTCTGTATGGCTTGCAAAGTCAGTCGTATCTGTCACAGCCTTAATTGCTGTCTTGTATCTTACAAATACTGCGGCAGCGTCTGAGATAGATTTGGTCGTCAACTGGTCAATTATCATGATGGCAGTAGAGCTGATGTTCTTTGCTTATCTTGTCATTATACTGAGGAAGAAAGTCAAATTCACAATACCAGTACGCTCTGTATTGCGATACATGGCAGCGACAGGCATTTTTGTAGCAGTATATTACACGACATCTGATTACATAATTGATTATCAGGAAGATATCGCTGTATTTGTTCTAAGAGTTATGCTCCAGCTTGTTCTGTGTGCTGGCACGTACCTTGCAGTTACATATGCAATAGATAAAAGAACTAGGAATCTTGTAAGAGCTGTATTCAATGAAGTCAGATAATATGCGGCATCTTGATTTAGCTCCTGCGCAAACAAAAACAAGATCGATTCACATTGCATTTGACAGCATGTCCTGCAGCGCCAACCGCTAATCTTTTGCAGCGTTTGGTTCGTCTGCATCCAATATGGACTCTAAAACAGACTTTGGGTCTTGTATTGGTATGTTGTAATACTGCTTCACAAACCGCAGCCCGTTGGCGCGCAGTTTTGCCTGCAAAGAGGAATCGCTCTGCAGTTTATTTATGGCATCCTCCAGCCCTTCCAGCGGCGTGACAAGCGTTGCATCAAATCCATCATATGGACTGGGATAATTTGCATCCTCTTCCTTGACTTGAATTGCCAAAGTACCCAGGCACATGGCGTCCATGATGGTAGTGGAGAATGTTGAGACTAGAATGCCTGATGAGAGGATCAGCTCAATAATGCCGTCGCTGGCAACGCTTCCAATATCCCTCCCAAACTCCTCTACGACTCTCTCGTACGCGCGGGGATCGTCTCTGGGATGAGGCTTTACTATCAGACTCATCTTTTTGCGAAGTGCAATATCCAGCAAGCTCTGCAGTATGGCAATGTGCCGTTTTTGATCTCCGCCCTCAATTCCAGGGAGCGCAAGCAGAACAGTCTTGTTATTTTTGCTTTGCAGCTTGTCTTGTATGTTGGAGACTCCGGAAAATGCGGGATTGCAAAAGACGGCCAAGGCATTCTCCGGATAACCTCTCTCCAAGAGCGTCTGCTTTACTATGCTGCCAAACAGCAATAATTTGTCGGGCAGAATAAATCCGTACGGATTTTCAGCAGAGAACAAGTTGTCATGCATGTACAGCGGATGCGCATCGTGGATTATTCCGTGCTGCACTCCGGCAGTCTTGATTCCAAGCTTTCTGCAGGCTGAGATTAGCGCCAGCGAGACGGGCGAAGCTTCATGGAGTATGAAGATCATTTTCGGCCTCGCATCCGCCAGCTTTGCGCCAAAAGCGTCAATCAAATCCAGCCAGTACGGCATGTACCAGTCAAGCAGCAGCGATCTCAAATATTGTAGCATGTGATGCCCGTACGATACGCCCTTGAACGAAAATGCGTCTAAAAATTGCTTGGAGGCAATAGTTCGCTCAAAGTACTGCAGAAATTCCTTCTGCTGTGCGGTTCTAGAGCCTATCAGCGCTTCCGCAGGGAACCACGGCATGTCGTCACTCAATCTCTGGCTCAGCGCGCTGTTGCTTATCCGTATGTCGCCCAAAAGATCAATTCCGACAGATTCTTTGCCTATCTGAAGATGCTCAATGATATCATCGGCTAGAAATTCGCCTTTTTTTGAAGAAAAAGTTTTGAAATCGAATACGGGGCGCCTGTATGTAGAGTAGCTGGAAAACAGCCATTTGTTCCTCGTATCCGGAACATTTCGCTCTCCAAACATCTTGAGCCGCGAGCTCATGCGCCTCTTCATAATCCTCCTGGAAAGGCGTTTTTTGAGTGCTAATTTGATATTTCTGATTAACCGGAATCTCAAGTATTTGGACTGCGAGAACGACAAGCGTATTTTCTTGACATTGCAAATCTCTTGTATCAGCGGAACTTTGGCAAAGTCTCCGTTTATGCGGACTTGGTCCGGATTATGCTTTTCGATCAGCTTCAAAAAACTGCTGATAAAACCAATTGTTGAAGAAAGGCGGACTACCATGCGCTGATGCCCAAACCACCACATGGGAATGTCATTGTAAAGAAACATTTCGCAAATTCTTTTGCCGTTGACTTTTGTGCGGGTAATCTGATTTACTGCATGGATTGATTCTTTGATGAGGTTAAGATCGCTTCGCAGGTTCAGGTCTGACTGATCTACGTATATGGCGCCGTCTCTGTCGGGAAGCTTTTTTCCGTATACCAGCAATACCAATAGGATATGCTGGGAGGATTTTGTATATAATCTGATATTGCGATGACGGTTATAGTCACAAAGCACACTTTGCGTCGCTTGCGCGAGCAATGCAATCTTGAATCATAAATTGTATCGTTATGGCAGTTTTCCATGACCCTGCCTGAATGCGTAAAAAACG
>CAYGAM010000018.1:0-7161 GCA_964347915.1 uncultured Nitrosopumilaceae archaeon
GAGTGAAGAAATACCCTGCCGCGACTGTCCGATGTAGCGGCATGAATCGCGCAATCCTGGCCGTATTTCTGCTTGTTTCATGCGGCGTCCTGTTTCATGCGTATCTTCCGTCTGACGCATCTGCTGATACTGTAAAGCCTGAATTCGAATCTGCAACCTTGAACCTGGGCATGGATGCAATAACCATCTCGTTTGACGAGGCAATCGATGTCTCCGAGACTGATCTGACCGGACTGCACATCCGCGATGCGGGAGAGGCAAACGATGTTTCCCTTGCAGGGGCCGGCTTTGATCCCATGGCAGACGACTCTGACGCCATATTCATAACTCTCACGCCAGGCCAGCTGGCAGAAATAATTCCAATGGATGCTCCGCAGCTTAATATCGACGCAGGCGCATTCCGCGATACTGCAGGAAACACCATTGACGCATCAACAGGCAATACTGTAAAAGTTGTTGAATATGCCACAAACCAGGTTCTTTTCGACAACCCGATTCCTGCAGGACAATTACCGGACAGCAGCTCCCGCCTGCTTGGCGGCGCCTATGGCGTGGACACTTTCACAATAGAAGGCCGCACATACGCCGCAGTGACTGCATCTTCTGAAGACGGCCTCCAGATAATCGACGTCACTGATCCAGACAACCCATCCGCCGCTGGAATGATAGGCGATAATGAGTCCCTATTGCTTGACGGTGTTCGCGGCATAGATATCTTTACAGCGGGCAGCAATACATACGCCGCAGCGGCCGCCCTTGGAGACAACGGCCTCCAGATAATCGACATTACTGATCCACGCAATCCTGCTGCCGCCGGACAGCTGCAGGATACTACCGATTTGCTGCTCAGCGGAGCTGCCGGCGTGGACATTTTCACAATGGGAGATAACACATACGCCGCAGTGGCATCGCGTTATGACAACGGCCTCCAGATAATCGACGTCACTGATCCTGCAAATCTTACTGCCGCTGGAAAGGTGGAACATAACCATCAGCGGCTGCTTCGAGGAGCTCTTGATGTGAGCATCTTCACAATAGGCCGGGACACATACGCGGCAGTGGCCAGCACTCTCAGCGACGGCCTCCAGATAATCATCGTCACAAACCCCGACCGTCCGGACGTCGTCGGACAGCTGGAAGATACTGACGATCTGCTGCTTGACGGAGCCCACAGCGTGGACACCTTTACGATCGGCGATAGCACATACGCAGCAGTAGCCTCTCAGAGTGATCACGGCCTCCAAATAATCGATATCACAAACGCTGCCAGTCCAGCCGCTGCGGGAAATCTGCAGGATGACGGTTCCGTATTGCTGTCTATCGCTTATGGCGTGGACATCTTTACCGTAGGACAAAACACATACGCAGCAGTGACGCCTCATTCTGGCGAGCGCGGCCTCCAAATAATCGACGTCTCCGATCCCGACCGCCCTGCCGCTGCCGGACATCTGCAGGATACTGAGGGCCTAGGCGAACTGCTTTTTGGCGGCGCCCGTGATGTGTCCGTCTTTAAGATAAGCGGCATTTACTATGCTGCGGCGCCCGGCTATCTTGAACGGGGCTTTCAGATGGCGCAGCTGACATTTACGGATGACACAAAGCCCTCCTTTGAGTCTGCAGCTCTGAACGAGAACACGGGCGCGATGACTGTCACATTTAACTCCACAATAAATCTCTCCCTAGCCGATCTGTCTCTGATGCACGTCAGCGATGCAAGACGGTCAAACCAGGTTCCCCTGGCAGGCGCCGCCTTTGACAGTACCGCATCAGACTCTGATACCGTATCAATAACGCTGACGCAATCGCAGCTGAACAGGATCCTTCCCATGAATACTCCGCAGCTTGACATCAGGGCAGGCGCGGTATCCGACCTTGCAGGAAACGAGATAGATGAAGAGCGCGACAATGCAATTGCGCTCACTCCTGATATCACAAAGCCCTCATTTGCATCTGCATCTCTGGACGAGAACACGGGCGCAATGATTGTCGCATTCAGCGAGATAGTGGACATTTCTGCAACGAACCTGGGCATGCTGTATGTGAGCGATGCGGACCGGACAAACGAGGTCTCTCTGGACGGCGCTCTCTTTGACAGTACGGCATCAGACTCTGATACAATATCAATAACGCTGATACAATCGCAGCTGAACAGAATCCTTCCCATGGCAACTCCGCAGCTTGACATTGCACAAGGCGCGGCATCAGACCTTGCAAGAAACAGAATAGATGCTGCGGCCAACAACGCAATCGCGCTCACTCCAGACGCAACGAGTCCGACATTCAAGTCTGCTGTCCTGTATGAGGCACTTGATACAATGATCATAATATTCAGCGAGGCTGTAGATGCATCTGCTGCGGATCCGTCCCTTTTGTACGTGAGCGATGATGGCCGGGCAAACCAGGTTCCGCTGACAGGCGCCGGCATTGCGCCTTTGCGCACCAATCCGTCAGCCGTATCTATTGCACTCACCCAGGCGCAGCTGAATCAGATAGACCAGATGACCAGCCCGCAGCTTGACATTGCGGCAGGGGCGGTGTCCGACCTTGCCGGAAACGCAGCACCTGGCACGGACGATGCCCCCCTTGCCGTCCTTGAGCGCATACCAAATCGAATATTTGAGCATCCTGTTGCCGCCGGTCAGCTGAAAGATACTTCTGCACTGCAGCTTCGATCTGCCAGCACTGTGGATACATTTGAGATCGGCGGCGGTACGTATGCCGTGGCGTCTTCCAGCTCTCAGGAAGGCTTCCAGATAGTCAACATTACCGATCCCTACAATCCAACGGCTTCGGGACAGCTGAAAGACGATTCTATTGCTGACGGCCTTTCGGATGCGAACATTTTTGAGATTGGCGGCAGCATCTATGCTACAGCGCCCACTTATTATGAAGACTTTCAGCTGATCAATGTTACCGATCCTACCAATCCTGAATTTGCAGGAATGCTGCCTTGGTCAAGTTCCCTGCTTGTTGGCGGAGCTACTGGAACGGATGTCTTTGAGATAGGCGCGGACACGTACGTGGCGCTGGCCGCATCTGATGACAACGGACTTCAGCTAATCAACGTCACTGATCCCTCCAAACCGACTTCTGCCGGGCAGGTGAGGGATACGGACGACCTGCTGCTTGAGGGAGCCTTTGATGTGCGCATATTTGTGATCGGCGCAAAAACATACGCGGCCGTGACCGCTTTGCATGAGCATGGATTCCAAATAATCAACGTCACCGATCCTTACCATCCGGCGCCTGCCGGACAAGTGAGGGATGCAGAGGCTCTGCTTGACGAAGGCCATGTAGATATCTTTGAGGCAGGCGCAGAAACATACGCGGCCGTATCTTCTACATACGGCCTTCAACTAATCAACGTCGCCGATCCCGACAATCCTGAGCCTGCCGGACAGCTGAGGGATACGGACGACCTGCTGCTCGGCCTTGCAGATTCAATAGCGATCTTTGATGCGGAGGAGGAATTCTATGCTCTGGTCTCTTCTGCAACTGAACACGGGATTCAGGTGATCCGCGTCACCGACCCTTACAATCCGGCGCCTGCCGGCCAGCTGAAAGACGACGGCACGCTGCTGCTTGCCGGAATCGACAGCGTGGATATCTTCGAGTCGGGCAGCAGCACATACGCGGCTGTAGCGTCATCCACGAATCACGGCATTCAGATAGTAAAGCTGGCCTCTGTCGACGGCGCAAGGCCCGCCTTTGCCTCTGGAAGCCTCAATGAGAATACGGGCAGAATGACCATCGCATTTAATGAGACGATAGACATCTCTGCAACGGACCTGGCCATGCTGTACGTAAGCGATGCGAACCGGATAAACCAGGTCTCCCTTGAAGGCGCCGGCTTTGATCGTACGGCGTATGACTCTGATGCAATATCTCTGAATCTTACCCGGGACCAGCTGAGCCGGATCATTCCAATGGCCGCACCGCAGCTTGACATCGCGCGCGGCGTAGCATCGGATCTTGCAGGAAATGCAATAGATGCCGCGCCCGACAACTCGCTTGAAGTTGTTGAGTACATACCAAAACAGCTCTTTGAGAATCCCGCCGCCTCAGGCCAGCTGAAAGATACTCCTGACCTGTCGCTGTCTTCTGCCAACGATGTGAAAATATTGCATCTGGACGGCCGCCTCTACGCGGCGGCAACATCCGGCAACGGCGGAGGCCTTCAGCTGATCAATATCGACGATCCAGACAATCCGATTCCTGCCGGACGACTGCCTTACAGCCAATCCGCGCCTCTTGAGTCCACGCGGGGCCTGGATATTTTTATGATAGGTACGGACGCATACGCGGCAGTGACCTCTTTTACTGAGGGGTTTTACATCGTCAGAATCACTGATCCGGACAATCCAAGTCTTGCGGGACATCTGCCTTGGGGATCCGTACTGATTGACGGCGCCAGCGACGCGGACATATTTCAGATAGGCATGGACACATACGCGGCGCTGGCCGCGTCCTACGATGACGGCCTCCAGCTGGTCCGCCTGACTGATCCAGCCAATCCAGCACCCGCAGGACAGCTGGCAGACAATTCAGGCATGTCGCTTGACGGCGCCGCCGCCGTGGCCGTCTTTGATCTGGACGCGGACACCTATGCGGCCGTGGCATCAGACGAAGGATTGCAGCTTGTCCGCATAACCGATCCGGCCAATCCCGTACCTGCGGGACATCTGGCAGATACTGAATCGCTGCTGCTTGGCACTGCTGAAGATGTGGACATATTTGAGATAGGCGCGGACACCTATGCCGCCGTGGCTTCCTTTGCCGACAGCGGCCTCCAGCTAGTCCGCCTAACTGATCCAGCCAATCCAGCACCCGCAGGACAGCTGGCAGACACTGAAGGCCGAAATGAACTGCTGCTCAACGGCGCCAGCGGCGTGCGCGCCTTCAAAATAGAAGAGCACGCATATGCAGCAGTAGCATCAGGCGAAGGGCTCCAGCTTGTCCGCATAACCGACCCGTACAATCCCGTACGTGCGGGGCAGCTCAAAGACGACAGATCACTGCTGCTTGGCGGCGCTGAAGGCGTGGACATATTTGAACTGGGCAACAGCACCTATGCAATTGTGGCGTCATCCGGCAACAACGGCCTGCAGATAGCAAGGCTGGCCGCTGCAGACGACGCAAAGCCCTCCCTTGCATCCGCAGCGCTGGACCAGAACACAGGCCGAATGACCGTCGCATTTGATGAGACGATAGATGTTTCTTCCGCAGATCTGTCCCTGATGCGCGTGAGCGACAGGGGCCAGGTCTCCCTTGCAGGCGCCGCTATTGATTCTGCCGCGCCGTACTCTGATGCAATATCTTTGAATCTTACCATGGACCAAATAAACACAATCCGACTTATGCGCACTCCGCAGCTTGACATGTCTGCCGGCGCCGTATCCGACATTCTAGGAAACGAGATAGCCGAGTCGTCAGGCAATCCGATTAGGATTATTCGAGACACCACAAAGCCGGTCCTTGTATCTGCCGCGCTTGACGAGAACACGAACATGATAAAGCTCACTTTCAGCGAGCCGATAACCTTTGATATTTTCCTGGGAAATCTGCTCATAAAGGACGCGGCGCAGGAGGACGGAGATTCAGTCTCGCTGACAGGCGCCTTGTTTGACCTGCAGCGCGGCTCTGATACGATATCCATTTCGATCAACGGACCTATGCAGTCTCCGATACTTGAGATAGGCCAGCCGACCCTGGATATCCGGCCGGGCGCAGTCCGCGATCTTTATGAAAACCGCATAGACGCGAGCAGCGACCACCGCCTTGACTTTATTCCCCTGGACAGAACGGGCCCTTCGCTTGTCTCTGCCGCCTTTGACGAGCGCACGATTACGATGACAATTACTTTTGACGAGACAATAGACGCATCTGCGACTGATCTGTCAAGAATTTACATAAAAAGCGCCGGCGAAGGCGATAGGACATCCCTGGGCGCCGCCGTATTTGATCGCACTGCCGACGACTCTGCTTCCCTGTCGCTGGTGCTTGAGGGATCCCTGCTGCGCAGCTATGCCCAGAAGAGCAGTCCTGTACTGGATATTGCCGGCTCTGCCGTCTGGGATGTTTACGGAAACTCTGCAGGCCCTAGAAACAATTTTGCCATTAATGTTGCGGAAGACAGCAGAAAGCCTTCCTTTGAGTATGCGACGCTGGACGAGAATACGGGCGAGCTGGAGGTCTTTTTTGACGAGACGATAGACATCTCTGCGGCCAACCTGACCAGGCTGCACATCAGCGATACGGGACAGACAAACCAGGTTGTCCTGACAGCCGCCAACTTTGACCCGCACGCAGCCGACTCGGACACTCTTTCGATGGTGCTCCGCTTCTCGCAGCTGCAGCGAATTCATCCGATGGCCGTGCCGCAGCTTGACATTGAGGCGGGCGCTGTGTCAGACTTTATAGGAAATGCAATAGACGCTGCGCCCGACCGTCCGATCGAAGTTACGTCACAAAACGTCCCGCCAACGGCTCCTCCGGCGACTGCTGAGACCGCTGAGGATACGCCCGTCATCATAATTCCTGAGATATCCGACTCGGACGGGGGGATGGCAAGAATATTTGCAGTAGATGATCCGGACAACGGCGCCGCGACTCGCACCAGTACGGCCATTACGTACACGCCCGACCAGGACTATGTCGGCTCCGACACCTTTGGATATACCGCAACCGACGGCCGAGACTATGCGCAGGGAACCATAACGGTTACAGTCACGGAAGACAACAACGCGCCTGTCCTGGGCTTAATCGGAGATCACACCGCTGATGTGGGCTCGCAGCTGATCATAATTCCTACGGCAGCAGATGCCGATCCGACCGATGCGCATACGTATGCCATTGAGCGCGGCACGCTTCCTGATGCAGCAGCATTTTCGGCATCCGACGGCCGGATTGCGTGGACGCCTGTCCTGAGCGATGCTGGCAGCGCTCATACCGTTACCATAACCGTAAATGACGGACGCGGCGGCGCCGATTCTGAAACATTTGATATTACCGTAAACGTGCCTGATACTACGCCGCCGGTCATTACGGTATCAGGAGACGATCCGCTGGCGCATGAACTGGGAGACCCATACAACGATCCCGGAGCGACATCAACCGACAACGATCCAGCATATACTGACTCTGTAACGGCAGACACTTCTG
>CAYGAM010000018.1:7261-8558 GCA_964347915.1 uncultured Nitrosopumilaceae archaeon
CAGGCAACACCGCTAGTGCTACTCGGACTGTACAGGTGCGCGATACCACGCCGCCGGCCATCGCCGTAACCGGCGACAACCCACTGCAGCACGAGCTGGGCGACCCGTACTCTGATCCCGGAGCCACATCAACCGACAACGATCCAGCATATACTGACTCTGTAACGGCAGACACTTCTGCTGTTGATGCTGGTACGGTGGGCGACTATGATGTGACCTACACGGCAGCTGATGCGGCAGGCAACACCGCTAGTGCTACTCGGACTGTACAGGTGCGCGATACCACGCCGCCAGTCATTGAGGTATCGGGAGACGATCCGCTGATGCACGAGCTGGGCGACCCGTACTCTGATCCCGGAGCCACGTCAACCGACAACGATCCAGCATATACTGACTCTGTAACGGCAGACGCTTCTGCTGTTGATGCTGGTGCGGTGGGCGACTATGATGTGACCTACACGGCAGCTGATGCGGCAGGCAACACGGCTACGGTTACTCGAACTGTGCAGGTACGCGACACTACGCCTCCGGCCTTTGAATCCGCAGATCTGGACGAGAACACGGGAGAGCTGACGCTCGCATTTGACGAGGCAATAGACGCCTCTGCGACCAATCTGTCCGCGCTGCGTATTTATGATGCAGGACAGGCAGACCATGTCTCTCTGGCAGGCGCCGCCTTTGACGCCTCAGGCGATTCTGATTCCGTATCATTTACAATCAGGCTGTCCCAAATGGCGGAAATAATTCCAATGGCAGACCCGCAGCTTGATATCGGCGCGGGCGCAGTCTCTGATCTGGCAGGAAACGCCATAGGCCCGTCTGCAGATAATCCTGTTGCGGTGTCGGAATTTGTCCAAGAACTGCTGCTTGACAATCCTGCCGCCGCTGCACATTTGCAGGACAATGATTCCCTCCTGCTCAACAACCCGTACGACGTTTCTGTATTTGCAATAGGCGGCAGCACTTATGCTGCAGTGACATCTTCCATCGACAACGGCCTCCAAATAGTCAATATCACCAATCCTGCCAGCCCGGACGACGTCGGGCGGCTGCGGGACGACAGCCGGCTTGACGACGCGCGCGGCGTGGACACCTTTGCAATAGGACAGAACACCTATGCAGCAGTGGCGTCTTACCGCAACGACAGCCTCCAGATAATTGATATCGCCAATCCTGGCGCTCCTGCCATAGTCGGAAGCCTCGCAGACAACGGCCGCCTGCTGCTTGACGGCGCCCGCGACGTGGCTGTCTTTAAGATAGGCAGCAATACCTATGCAGCAGTGACATCCTTCCTTGA
>CAYGAM010000018.1:8658-28018 GCA_964347915.1 uncultured Nitrosopumilaceae archaeon
CGACGGCCTCCAGATAGTCGACGTCACCAACCCTGCCCGTCCTGCCGCTGCCGGAAATCTGGGAGACACTCCGTTTAACACCGAACTGCTTAACGGCGCAAACAGCGTGGAAATCTTTGCCATAGGCCGGAACACCTATGCAGCAGTGACATCCTCCATTGACGACGGCCTCCAGATAGTCGACGTCACCAACCCTGCCCGTCCTGCCGCTGCCGGACGGCTGTCTGACGGCGGCTCTGTACTGCTTGACAATGCCGCAGGAGCGGACATCTTTGCAATAGGCGCCAGCACGTATGCAGCAGCGGCCTCTCAGAGTGATCACGGCCTCCAGATAATCGATATCACAAATCCCGCACGCATCTCTGCTGCGGGACATCTGGAGGACGATAATGATCTGCTGCTTGAAGGCGCCTATGGAGTGAAAATCTTTGCGGCAGCCGGCCGCACATATGCTGCGGTGACTGCCAATGCCGACGACGGCCTCCAGATAGTCGACGTCACAGATCCCGCAAATCCTGCAGCTGCCGGACGGCTGAAGGATTCTGCAGGAGCAGGCGATCTGCTGCTGGACGGCGCCCGCGGCCTGGACATCTTTGCAATAGACCGCGATGTCTTTGCCGCAGTCGCGTCCGCCGGTACTGATGACGGCGTCCAGATAGCAAAGCTGGCCGCGTTCCGAGCTAGTCCGCCATTCGTGTCTGCAATGCTTTACGAGGAGACGGGCGAGCTGGCAATAACATTCGGCGAGACGCTGGATATCTCCGAGACCGATCCGGCCAAGCTGCACATCAGCGATACTGGCGGGATAAATCCGGTCTCTCTGGAGGGCGCCGCTTTTGACTCTGCCGAGGCAGATTCGAACGCCGTATCTCTGACGCTCACGCAGACTCAGCTGGAAGCGGTCTTGATGATGGCATCTCCGCAGCTTGATATCGGGGCAGGCGCCGTATCGGGCCTTGAAAGAAATACCATAGCCGAGTCATCTGGCAACACAATTGAGATTATCCCGGATCCGACAGGCCCGGCTTTTGAGTCTGCAACGCTCTACGCCGGAGCGAGGGCTTTGACTGTGACATTTGATGAGACGCTGGATGTCTCTGAAACCAATCTGGCTTTGCTGTATGTGAGCGATGCAGACCAGACAGACCAGGTCTCCCTGGCAGGAGCCGCCTTTGACGATACGGCGCCTGATTCAAGTACGATATACATCAAGCCAATTTCAAGCCAGCAGAGCCAAATTACTTCAATGGCCACGCCGCAGCTTGACATGGGCGCAGGCGCAGTATCCGACATTGACGGAAATCCTGCAGAAGCATCTGCCGACAATACGATCACAGTTACAAATGCGCCTCCGCCAAACAATCCGCCGGCAGCGCCTGCCGTCCAGGAAACTACCGCTGAGGATGTTCCTGTGACCATAATTCCCGCAATAACTGATGCTGACGGCGACGCGCCCAGGATATCCGGCGTGGATGATCCGGAAAGCGGCACTGCCACCTTTGACAATACGGCCATTGTTTACACGCCTGCCCAGGACTTTAGCGGCACCGACTCGTTCAGCTATACTGCAACTGACGGCAAAGACGAAGGGCAGGGAACAATAACAGTCACAGTCACGCTTGACAACAACGACCCCGTGCTGGGCGAAATAGGCAGCAGGACCGTGCTTGTAGATACAGAGATGCGCATAACGCCCACGGTAACAGACGGCGATCCGACCGACGCGCACGAGTACTCTATTGCACGCGGCACGCTTCCTGTCGAAGCCGTATTCACAGAATCCGACGGCATGCTGGTCTGGACGCCTGCCCAGGAAGATGCGGGCAGCACACATACTGTCACCATAACGGTGCATGACGGACGAGGCGGCTCAGACTCTGAAACCTTTGACATAGTTGTGACCGTGCCTGATACCGTACCGCCGGTCATTACTGTAACAGGCGACAATCCGATGCAGCACGAGCTGGGACATTCGTACACGGACGAGGGCGCAACTGCTGATGACGGCTCAAATGTAGTAATTGACGCATCCGGCGTAAACATCAATGCGATAGGCGACTATACGGTAACCTATACTGCAACCGATCCAAGCAGCAATACGGGCATGGCCAGCAGAACCGTACATGTACGCGACACTACGCCGCCGACCATTGCGATAACAGGAGACATTCTGCTGGTGCATAATCTGGGCGACTCGTACGAGGATCCCGGAGCCACTGCAACCGACAACGATCCTGCGTACGATGGAGCCGTAACGTCGGACGCTTCGCAAGTCGTCGACAGCGTTGCAGGCAACTATACGGTAACCTATACGGCAACTGATCCCAGCAGCAATACGGCCATGCTTGACCGTACAGTGCAGGTGCGCGATATCGCGCCGCCTGCTTTTGAGTCTGCAACGCTGGATGAGAACACGGGCAGGATGACAATTGTCTTTGACGAGACAATAGATGCTTCTGCCACGGATCCGGCCCTGCTGTACGTGAGCGATGCGGGACGGGTGAACCAGGTTTCACTGAGCGGGGCCGACTTTGACAGTGCAGCTGCCGACTCGACTGGAGTATCGCTGACGCTAAGCCGCATCCAGCTGCGCCAGATAATTGAGATGGAAGCGCCGCAGCTTGACATCGGGGCAGGCGCCGTCTATGATCTGGCAGGAAACGCAATATCTGCGTCAGCCGACAATCTTATCGCAGGCGCCGAGTTTGTCCCGGCGCAGTTTCTTCTAGGCAATCCGCATCCTGCAGGAGAGCTTACGTACTTTCAGTCCGAACTGCTGTTCGGCTCTTACGATGTGGATGTATTTGAAGCCGGCTCCGGCACGTATGCTGCGGTGACTACTGCCCGCAACGCCCTTCAAATAATCAACGTCACAGATCCCCGCCATCCGTCTATTGCCGGAAATGTGACCGGCACTAACGCCACAAACGGCTTGCTGCTGGACAGCCCCCGCCATGCGGACATCTTTACAATAGGCGCCGGCACATACGCTGCGGTAACATCGTCAGACGACAATGGACTCCAGATAATCAACGTCACCGATCCCCGCAATCCCGTCCCTGCCGGACAGATGGCGGACAATTCGACCCTGCTGCTTGAGAATGCCTTTGATGTGGACACCTTTGAGATCGGATCTGACGCATACGCTATTGTAACATCCAGCAGCCATAACAGCGGCGGCATCCAGATAATCAACGTCACAGATCCGGACAATCCGGTCCGTGCAGGACAGCTGGCTGACGGCGAATCTGCCATTCTTGGACTGGCTCAGGCCGTGCGCGTCTTTAAGTCGGGACAAGAGACTTATGCGGCTGTAGGCTCTGCCCTTGACGGCGCCTTCCAGATAATCCGCATCACAGATCCATTCCATCCTGAACCTGCCGGACAGCTGGCAGACACGCAGGATCTCCTGCTTGGCGGCATATTCGGCATAGCCGTATTTGAAGCAGGCTCGGGAACCTATGCTGCAGCGGCATCTGATGAGGGAGGCCTCCAGCTGATTGACATTTCCGATCCAGCCAATCTAGAACCCGCCGGACAGCTGGCAGACGCGGACGAGCGGCTGCTTGGCGCTGCCAGATCCGTGGCCGTTTTTGAGCTGGGCAGCAGCGTCTATGCCGCAGTAACTTCTTCCAGCGAGGACGGACTCCAGATAGTCGACGTTACGGATCCAGACAATCTCGTACCTGCAGGATACCTGAATGATACCGAAGGAGCAGGACAGCTGCTGCTGGAGTATGCAGGCGGCGTGGATGTTTTTTCAATAGGCCAGAGCACCTATGCGGCAGTGGCTGCCAGGGATGATCACGGCATCCAGATAGCAAGGCTGGCCACGGCAGACAATACAAAGCCCGCCTTTGCATCTGCCGTGCTGGATGAGAATACGGGCGAGCTGACAATCACATTCAACGAGACGATGGATGCCTCTGCAACGGACCCGGCTTTGCTGCATGTGAGCGACGCTGACCGGACCGTTGAGATTGCCCTGGCGGGAGCTGCTCTTGGCGCTGCGGCAGATTCGGCTGCCGTATCTGTTCTGCTCACCGAGTTCCAGATGGATCGAATCATTCCAATGGCAGAACCGCAGCTTGACATTGCGCTGGGAGCTGCCAGCGACCTTGCAGGAAACCTCATAGCTGCGTCAGCAGGCAATCCTATACAGGCCATAGAGTTTATTCCAGAACAGATTCTTCTGGAGAATCCTGTTCCGGCAGGCCAGCTGGGAGAGCATACGGCATCGTCCACATTTCTCCTTCACACATGGGATGCGGATATCTTCCAGCGCGGCTCCAGCATATACGCCGTTGCTACTGCTACCAGAGACGACGGCCTCCAGCTGGCAGACGTATCTGATCCTGACAATCCTGTTCCTGCCGGACAATTGAGCGACACTGCTGATCTGCTGCTTGACGGTGCTGCCAAGACGGACATTTTTGAGATAAAAGGCAGGACATATGCAGCTACGACAAGCGTCTCCGGAGACCACGGACTCCAGATTACAGACATTACAGATCCCGACAATCCTGATCCTGCCGGGCAGCTGCGATCCGATGCCGGCCTGCTGCGGTTAGTCTATGGCGTTGACACCTTTAAGATAGGAGCAGCCACCTATGCTGCGGCGGCTTCCGGAGCTTTTACAAATCCCGGCCTCCAGCTGGCAGACGTATCCAATCCCGACAATCCTGTTCCTGCAGGACAACTGATCTTTGATTATGCGGTCAAAGCCGTGCATGCATTTGAGGCAGGCAATGGTGTCTACGTTGCAGTGTCTTCGGAACGCGGCGACGGACTCCAATTGGTGGACGTTTCCGATCCCGCCATGCCAATCTCCGCAGGACATCTGCGCGACACGGACTCTGTGCTGCTTTATGGTGTTGAAGGCATAGACACGTTCAGGATAGGACAAAACATCTACGCGGCAGCGGCCTCTACCGATGACAACGGACTCCAGCTGGTAGACGTTACAGATCCTGCAAGTCCGGAAGCAGCCGGAAAACTGGCAGACAGTTCAACACTCTCGCTTGATACTGCATATGACGTGCGCATATTTGAGATCGGAGCAGGCATATACGCGGCCGTATCGTCCAGCGAAGGCCTCCAGATAGTAGACGTTACAGATCCTGTCCGTCCTGCGCCTGCAGGACATCTGGCGGATACGGAGGATCTGCTGCTGTCCGACTCTTATGCCGTGGACGTCTTTGCAACAAGCAGCGGCACATACGCGGCCGTGGCGTCTCATGACGACGACGGACTCCAGTTGGTGAAGCTTGCCGCCTCAGACAGGACAAAGCCTGCGTTTGAATCGGCCGCACTGGACGAGAACACCGGCGAGATGACCGTTGCATTTGACAAGGCAATGGACATCTCCCTTACCGACCTGGGCAGGATGCACATCAGCGATTCGGGACAGGAGGACGAAGTTTCCCTTGCGGGAGCCGCTTTTGACCCTGCCGCGGGCGACTCGGACACAATATCTTTGACGCTCACCCGGGCGCAGCTGAACCTTGTACTTCCAATGGACGCTCCGGAGCTTGATATCGGCGCAGGAGCCGCATCTGATATTTCAAGAAATCCGATAGACGCCGCGCCAGACAGGCAAATCACGCTCACCGCAGATACCACAAAGCCGTCCCTTGCATCAGCCTCCCTGAACCATGCAACGGGAATACTGACAATTTCATTCGATGAGACGATAGACGTATCAGAGACCGATCCGGCCCTGTTGTACGTAACCGACAAGAATCAACAATTCGAAGTCCGGCTGACCGGAGCAGGCTTTAACGGCACGGCTCCTGATTCTGATGCCGTATCAATTGTCCTCACCCAGATGCAGATGAGCGCCATGCTCAAGATATTGGGCCCCCGTCTTAACATAATGGACGGCGCCGTATCTGACCTTGCAGGCAACGCCATATCTGCAGCAGACGGCAACAAAATCACTGTTATCGAAGATACTGCTAGCCCGTCCTTTGTGTCTGCGGCCCTGGACGAGAACACCGGCATTATGACCGTCACATTCGATGAGGCAATAGACGCCTCTGCAACAAGACTGGCTTTGCTGTACGTCAGCGATGCGGGACAAGAGGACGAAGTTTCCCTGGCGGGAGCCGCTTTTAACCCTGCCGCGGGCGACTCGGACACCATATCTTTGACGCTCAATCGGACGCAGCTGGACATGATTATTCCAATGGCTGCTCCGGAGCTTGACATTGCCGCAGGAGCCGTGCATGATCTTTCAGAAAATCCGATAGCCGCCGCGCCCGACAACCAAATCGCGCTGACCGAAGACGCAACAAAACCGTCCTTTGCGTCTGCCACTCTGGAACAGGAGACGGGAGTCATGACCGTGTCATTCGATGAGACGCTGGATATTTCCGAGACCGACCCGGCCCTGCTGTACGCGAGCAATGCGGGACAGGCAAACAGCGTCTCCCTTGCCGGCGCCGGCTTTAACAGCACGGCGCCCGACTCGGGTACGATATCCCTGACGCTTGCCCAGGAGCAGCTGAGCCTCGTACTTGCAATGGCGGAGCCGCAGCTTGACATTGCAGCGGGAGCGGTATCCGACCTTGCAGGAAACGCAATAGAAGCTGCCGCCGACAATCCGATTGCAGTAAAATATCCAAACATTCCGCCTGATGCGCCTCCGGCGTCTGCCGCGACTGCGGAGGATACGCCTGTGACAATAACCCCTGCAATATCCGACTCTGACGGAGGCGCGCCCAGAATATCTGCGGTAGATGATCCGGACAACGGCTCTGTTGCATTTACCGATACGACTGTCACATACACGCCTGATCAGGACTTTGACGGCACCGATGTCTTTGGCTATAATGCAACTGACGGCGAAGACTATGCGCGCGGAACCATAACCGTAGCAGTCGCGCGGGACAACAATGATCCTGTACTGGGCGCAATAGCCAGCAGGACTGCGCCCGCAGGGATGGAGATGAGGATTGCGCCCATGGTAGCAGACGACGACCCGACTGACGTGCATTCGTACCATCTTGCACGCGGCACGCTTCCGGCAGAAGCCGCGTTCACGGAATCCGACGGCGTGCTGGTCTGGACGCCTGCCCAGGAAAATGCCGGAAGCGTTTACACGGTTACTATAACCGTACGCGACGGACGCGGCGGCTCCGATTCTGCAACATTCAGCATCATTGCTGGAGAGCATGCCGCTGCCAGTCCTGATACAGTGCTCTGGAATGCAGCCATAGAGCCGGCAAGCAACAGCGACGGAACCCTGCTGGGCTGGGATTCCATGACTGGGACCGGCGGCATAACCTATCATACGCCTTCCCAAGACGCATTCGCCTTTAACGGCCAAAATTACGCTGTAACCGGCTTGTATGCCTATCTCGAATCGTCAAGATATCAGGTGAACATTAATCCTCCCATTCCGAACGCAGATCGCGAGCACATGCATGCCGTCATGGGCGATCTAAGATGCAGCCTTGCAGACGCCCGGGCATCCGGCAGCGGACACTCTTGGCCTTATGACAGCCTGGCCGATGCATTTTACAATGCAGAGCTGCCTGCAGCCATACTACACAATCAAAACTATCTGACGCTGAACGGCCCGGCTACTGTAACCGTCCCGCAAGGCGGCGCGTATGCGGACGCAGGAGCTTCAACGCCCGACGGTGCCGCCATTGCCGTCAATGACGGCGCAGTCGATACTTCGACAACGGGCGTATACAAGATTCAATACGAGGCATCCAAAGGCTGCGGCGTGCTGGATACTGCCGTTAGGACAGTGGTGGTGGAAGAGCCTGATACCGAAAAGCCCGCCTTTGCATATGCTTCTTTGGATCTTGACTCAAATGAAATGACCGCAGCATTCAGCGAAACTGTCGACATCTCTGAAACCGACCTCTCCAAACTGCATGTCAGCGATGCAGACCGGACAAACGAGGTTGCGCTTGCAGGCGCCGCGTTTGATGCGGCGGCGCCCGACTCTGATGCCGTGTCATTGACGCTTACCCAGGCGCAGCTGGACATGATCGCGCCAATGAGCGCGCCGCAGCTTGACATTGAAGCGGGCGCCGTCAAAGATCTTGCAGGAAACGCCATAAGCGATGCTCCGGACGGGCATATTCTGATTTTCGCTGCCGGCGCCGATACAGTACTCTGGAACGCCACTCTCTCTTCAACTGACGACGGCGCAGGCGCAACCGGCTGGGATGCTTTGGGCCTGGGCAGCATAGAATACCACACGCATTCTGAAAATGAGTTTGTCCTGAATGGAGCGGCATATTCGATAAGCGGCCTGTATCATTCGTCGTCCTCGCCTGCGTCAACTCGAATTGATACGAGCGCGCACATTCCGCCTTCTGAACGCGGCCTGCTGCATATTGCCATAGACGACAAGAGGTGCAGCTTTTCGGCCGCCGACGCTGATCGTGATGAAATGACGCTTTATCATTCGTGGCCTGAAAGCATTCTTGCCAATCCGTTTTCTGACGGAGAAAGCACTGCGGCAGCCATACTGTACAATTCAAACTATCTGACTCTGGACGGCTCCGCCATCGTATCAATTCTGCAGGGCAGCGCATACGAGGACGCAGGAGCCTCAACGCCCGACGGCGCAGCTGTTGCAAGCAATGCCAGCGCCATTACAAGCGCACTGCCTGCCGGCGCATACAAGATTCAGTATAATGCCACAAAAGGATGCGGCCTGCTGGATGCGGCTGTCAGGACAGTTGTGGTGGAAGCAAGCGAGACGACGCCGCCCGAATTTGCATCCGCAGCGCTGGACGAGAGCACGCGCGTGATGACCATAGCATTCAGCGAGACCATAGACGTTTCTGCAACAATTCTGGCCAGGATGCATGTGAACGATGCAGGACAGGCAAATGCCTTTTCACTGGAAACTGCCGACTTTGATGATGCCGTATCAGACTCAAGTATGATATCCATGACGCTCAGCCAGGAGCAGCTTGACGCCGTACTTGCAATGAGCGCGCCGCAGCTTGGCATAGACGCGGGCGCCGTTGCAGACCTTTCCGGAAATGCCATAGAAGAGGCATCCGGCAATCCGATAGCGGTAAGCCGCGCGCCCAACATTCCGCCGACCGCATCAGATGCAGAAGCTGAGACTGACGAGGATACGCCTGTAACAATAACTCCGGAGATATCCGACCCTGACAGGAACTTGGCCAGAATATCTGCAGTTGATGATCCTGAAAACGGCGCTGCATCCTCTAACGATACGGCCATTACGTACACGCCTGATCCGGGCTATTTCGGCACCGAAGTCTTTGGCTATGCTGTGACTGACGGAGAAGACACCGCGCAGGGAACTGTAACTGTGACAGTACGCGATGCCACCGCACCGGTAATCATGCTCAACGGAAATCAGACCTTTGCGGTTGAGCTTGGCGGCGCATACGCAGAGCCGGGCGCCGCCGTAACTGACAATGATCCAGCCTACAGCGGGGAGGCAACTCCGTCGGGAACTGTGGATGCGAACAGCCTGGGAACTTACAATATAACATACACTGCGCCTGCAGACGCGGCCGGCAACGAGCCTGATGCAGTCAACCGCACTGTCGTCGTGCGGGATACCACGGCGCCCGTCATCAGCATAACCGGCGACAACCCGCTGCTGCACGAGCTGGGATCTCCGTACGAGGATCCGGGAGCTACGGCTGACGACGGCGCGGTTGCTGCCGACTCGTCTGCAGTAAATGTCAATATTGCAGGCAACTATACGGTAACATACGCGGCAACTGACGGCGAGGGCAACAAAGGTACGGCTGCCCGAATAGTGCATGTGCGCGACACTATGGCGCCGGTAATAGCGCTTAACGGCCCGCCGAGCATCACGGTTGAGCTTGGCGATGAGTACGCTGAGCAGGGAGCCAGCGTGTCCGACAACGATCCTGCATACGCCACAGCAAACGCAACAGTGGGCGGCGATGCGGTGAATGCCAACGCGGCTGGAGTTTACACTGTAACTTATACCGCACCGGCAGACGATGCCGGAAATCTGCCAGATCCGGTCAGCCGAAACGTAACTGTCCAGGATACCACGGCGCCGGTAATAGCGCTTAACGGCCCGCCGAGCATCACGGTTGAGCTTGGCGATGAGTACGCTGAGCAGGGAGCCAGCGTGTCCGACAACGATCCCGCATATGCGGGGGAGGCAGCTCTGTCCGGCGCGGTGAATGCAAGCAAAGCCGGAACCTACACGATAACATACTCTGCGCCGGCCGACGGCGCCAGCAACGAGCCTGTTCCAGTCAGCCGAACCGTAACTGTCCAGGACACTACAAAGCCTGTTATAACAGTCATAGGCCCGACAGACATAACCCTGCAGCTTGGCGACGCATACTTGGAGCAGGGCGCAAATGTAACGGACAACGATCCCGCATACGCCGCAGCAAACGCAACAGTGGGCGGCGATGCGGTGAATGCCAACGCGACTGGAGTTTACACTGTAACTTATACCGCACCGGCAGACGATGCCGGCAATCTGCCCGATCCGGTCTCTCGAACTGTCACAGTTCAGGATACCAATGCTCCGGTAATCACTCTCAACGGCTCCAGCCCGATGCAGCACGAGCTGGGAGACCCGTACGTAGATCCGGGAGCTACGGCGGACGACGGCTCGCCGGTTGTCGTCAACTCGTCTGCAGTGAATGTCAATGTGGTGGGCGACTATACTGTAACCTATACGGCAACCGACTCTGACAACAATACGGGCAGTGCTACCAGGACTGTACAGGTGCGCGATACCACGCCTCCTGTCATCACACTGTCGGGAGACGATCCACTAATTCACAGCCAGGGAGACCAGTATGCGGATCCTGGTGCTTCTGCCGCTGACAACGATCCTGCCTACGACGGAACCGTAGACGCTGACTTTTCTGCAGTCGATATCAGCACGATAGGCGACTATGCCGTAACATACGCGGCAACTGATCCCAGCGGCAACACCGCAGTATCCAATAGAATCGTGCATGTGCGCGATACCGCGCCGCCTGAATTTGCGTCCGCAAGGCTTGCCGAAAGCACGAGCGTGATGACTATAACATTCAGCGAGACACTGGATGTCTCTGAGACCGACCTGTCTCTGCTGTACGCAAGCGATGCGGGACAGGCAAACAATGTCACCCTGCAAGGCGCCGATTTTGACTCTGCCGGACCCAACTCGACTGCAATATCCATGACGCTCAATCAGACGCAGCTTGATGCCGTACTTGCAATGGCCGAGCCGCAGCTTGACATTGAGGCAGGCGCCGTCACTGACCTTGCAGGAAACACCATAGACGCCGCACCGGACAATCCGATCACAGTCACTAGCGCGCCCAACAGCCCGCCTGCTGCACCAGACACGCAGGCTGACACAGCAGAGGATACGCCTGTAACCATAACTCCCGCAATATCGGACTCGGATCAGGGCGACACTCCTGAAATATCTGCCATAGGCACGCCTGCCAATGGCGCTGCATCCTTTAACCGAACGGCTATTACGTACACGCCCGCCCAGGACTTTAGCGGCACTGACTCGTTTGATTATACGGTAACTGACGGACAGGACGACGCTCACGGCACCATAAACATTACCGTCACGCAAGACAACAACGATCCCGTACTGGGCGCAATAGGCAATCAGACGGCGCAGCCGGGCGCGCAGCTGACTATAATACCGGCAGTAACTGATGCTGATCCGACTGACACGCATTCATACAACATTACGGGCAGCACGCTTCCGGCAAACGCCATATTCGCGCCGTCCAACGGCACGCTTGTCTGGACGCCTGCCCAGGATGACATTGGTGACAACCACACTGTTACAATAACCGTGCATGACGGACGGGGCGGCTCCGACTCTGAAACCTTTGTGATCAGTGTGGCCGATGAGGATCTTACGCCGCCGGTCATTACCGTAACAGGCGACAATCCGCTAGTGCATGAGCGGGGAGAGCCGTACGATGATCCGGGAGCCACGGCAGACGACGGCTCAACCGTATTTGCCGATCTCTCGCAGCTTGATGCCGGCGTAGCAGGCGATTATCTTGTAATATACACGGCCACTGATTTGAACAATAATACGGGTACGGCCAACAGAACAGTGCAGGTGCGGGACACCACGCCGCCCGACTTTGCATCTGCAACTTTGGATCAGAGTACGGGAGTGATGATCATAACATTCAGCGAGACGATAGATGTTTCTGAAACCGATCTGTCCCTGATATACGCAAGCGAGTCGGGAGAGGCAAACGAAAGTGCGCTGACCGGCGCCCGCTTTGATTCCGGCGCGGCCGACTCGAATTCCATATCATTGATGCTCTCTCATGCCCAGCTTGATGCAATAATTGCCCTGGCCGTCCCGCAGCTTGATATCGCCGCAGGCGCCGTAGCGGACGTTGCCGGGCTTGGCATAAACGACACTGACGACAATCCAATCACAATTATCGAAGACGCCGCAAAGCCCAGAATCGTATCTGCATCTTTAGACCGGGGTACGCGCATAATGACAGTAACATTTGACGGGCCTGTCGACGTCTCTGCAGTCGATCTGTCGACGCTGCGCGTCTCAGGCGAAGGCTCTTCAAGCAGCGTCAGATTGTCCGGCAACAACTTTGATCATACCGCGCCTGACGGCGACACCATATCCATCATGCTTACAGAACTGCAGCTGAACGCAATTCTATTGATGACCGACCCGCGGCTTGTGCTTGGCGCAGGCGCCGTGGCCGATCTTGCCGGAAACGAAATAGACGATGCCCAAAGCGACCCGATTTCGCTGACCGGCAGCCTGCCTGTTGATCCGGTTCCGGCCGGTGATGCGCCACCGGCACCCCAGCCCAGGCCGTCCAGGGGCGGCGGAGGAGGCGGAGGAGGCGGAGGCGGAGCCGCGCCGTCCGCTTCAGACGAATCCGTCGGACTATACTCGGCAATGTGGGACTGCAACGCGCCGTCAGCCACAATAATCATGGACAGCGACAGCAATGCCGAGATCAGACTAATAGCAAACTCTGAGTCGTTCACGCCAGTACCGAATGCGGTTCAAAATTTGGACGGCCGAACTGCTTATACTGCCGACGCGCATGCCAGCATAATGCTGCTCAGAGTCACTGCGGACGGAGGCTCTTCAGTAACAAAGACCATAAACACGCTAGACGCCTGCACCGGCCAGATTGAATATGTCGCATATGTTCCAGACGCGCCTGCCCAGATAGCGCCGCCTCCTGAGCCAGAGCCGCAGGAGCCAGAAGAAAGCAGCTTTGTACCGGTGCCAGTTCCAGTACAAGAGCCGGATGCTGACCAGGAACCGGATGCCGTACAAGAACAGGACGCCGCAGCAGAGCCTGAACCTGCCCAGGAACCGGATGCCGTACAAGAACAGGACGCCGCACAAGTACCGGAATGCGAGCCGGGACAGGTTCTTTCAGACGGAGAATGCGCGCCGAGCGAGCCGGCATCAGACGCGGAAGACAGCGGATGCCTCATTGCAACTGCGGCATACGGCACCGAGCTGGCGCCGCAGGTACAGATGCTAAGAGAGTTGCGGGACAATACGCTTCTCTCCACAGAGTCAGGATCCGCATTTATGGATGTATTCAACTTGATATACTATTCGTTCTCGCCGACTGTTGCCGACTGGGAGAGACAAAGCCCAATATTCAAGGAAGCCGTGCGAATTGCCGCAATTCCGCTGATCTATGCTCTTTCCGCGCTGAACTATGCTGATATCAATGGGGAGTGGGAGATGACGCTCTACGGAGCGGGCATAATCCTAGCCGTTCTTGCAATATATGCCGGCATTCCGGCAGCTGCAATTTATGCAGTCAAAAGGCTGGTCTGACGGATTGCGGATTCATGAACCCTGGCAGAGCTTTGCGTCCGCCAAATTGCCAGAATTGCGCGAACTCGCGTCCGGCTATGGAACTGGCATAAAATCCATCAAATCATGGATCATTGCTGGACCGACCGTTGGATAATACAGGGCAGGATGTCCGGCATGCGGATATTCTGGCAGAATGATGTTTCGCCAACCCGGACGCGGCTGCGCTGAATGCAATGACATGACCAGGGCAGCTGAAAGACACTGTTCGCAAAGCATCTTTGGAGAGACTCGGTGCAAAAGCTGCACATGTGTGGATTCGCGCATCATGCAGCGCCAAGAAAAAACGCTGGGACTGTAGCGAGGACGCGCAGGCTCTGCTGTGCGCCGATGACGTGTTCGCAAAACAAAAACTTGACATTGCTGTCCGCAGAACATTGCATTATGTGGAAAAAACAGCATTCAAGATGCGGCGGATTGCCGGTCATTTCCGGCATTCGTGACGACCTTCAAAAGAGACGCCGCTGCAAGGAGCATCGCGCGCCGAATCAAAACTGGAACGCGCCGCATGATGGCGTGAACTCTGATTGAAGCCGCTGCCGGCCAATTTCAAACTGTCCAGAATTTTTTTGCATGCTCGGCATGAAATCCCGCCCAGCCGCATCGCCGCACCTTGGTGCAGGAATGGCCGCTGCTTTTGCGTGTAACCCAAGTCCGGCGCGCACCATTTCATCCCTGTTCAGGCAAAGCGCTGCATCATGACCCTTTGAAGAGCCGCCTGGCTCTGGCTCATACGCAAAAACTAAAAGTTAAATAGCTATGTAGAGGATGAATCTTTAGAAAAGATATGACCAATAAACTACTACTGGGAAGCGTAATGGCTGTAGTCGCCCTTGGAAGTCTGGGCTTTACTGGATTTGCATACGCCCAATATCTGGGCAATGTTGGAGACGACGGCGAGACCGGCCAAAATACGCTGGAAGAGACGCTTGAATTAGCCAAACGCAAGATCGAGGCAGCTGAAGATAATCCAGCCACTGGTTCTGGAACGCCGATCCTTGATGCCAATGGCGTGCTTGGAGCGTCAGTCATATCTGGTGCTGTCTTTGGCGGCATTGCAGGTGCACTATTCTTTAGATCAAGAAGCGGCAAGTATGCAGCCCAAGGCAGAGGCTAGAAAACCTACCTCCTCTTTTATTATATTTTGACGCACTGCTAGCATTGGCTGGTGTCGCATGTGCTTTTCCATATTGCATCTTGATGCAGGGCGGCGAAACTGCATGCGTAATCTGCGGTTCTGCACTGCGCGCTAGCTGCTTTGCGCCTTGAGAGAGAGAGAGAGAGCGCACATGCGCAATTCCTTTTTCAAAACCTCAAAGAAATGTATATAACATAGATGCGCCGCTTCCATAGATATGGCTCCAATACTGAATATAATGCTGAGCATCATATCTGCCATCACTGGACAGCTGGGACCAAACTATGATCCGCTGTTCTTTGACGTCATGATATACATATTCGGAACCATAATGTTTACGATCTTCCTTTTGGGAATCATTGCATTCTGGTTGCGTGTACATGGATGGGGATACAAAGACAACCGTGAAAAGTGGGTTGATGAGCTTGACAAGCACTTTGAGCGCGAAGGAATTGGCTTAATTCCAGACAATGGCAAGTACTGGTAAAACCACTTTACTTTATTTTATTATCTGCATGGCATAGGCTGTGTTGCGCGCCGACTCTTGCATGGCGCGGCCTGCACGCGCGGCGGGAATTTTTTGGCATTTGCGGGTATAGACCCAGTAGTTCAGCTTTTGTCTGTCGGTAATAAGTCAACTTTCTCGCAGATATTGGAATCAGCCGCCGCCAGTGTCGTACGCCCACGGCATTCCTTCCAGAGCACAGACTAGCGTCATCATGGATGAAAGCATCATGTCCAATGTGAGTTCTCCGTCTTGCGCCGCTCGTTCCCTTTCATGCATCCACAAATTGTACATGATCACTACCATGTAGAACAGCAATATCCTGACTGATGCATTCCTGCTGGTGGTGTGCGGCCGCATCTGCTCTAGGCACCTGTATCCGGTTTCAATTCCCCATCTCTTCTTGTATTCTTCCGTAATGCGCTCCAGCATGCTGGCCGGATCACTCCACATGATGTTTGTTGCAAAAGCGAAATGCTCCTTTTCCTTTTCGTTGTATACCAGGACAAGATTAAATGTAAATTTGCGGCCGTCCTGCGATTTCATAGTATACTCGGATACGGCGCCTCTTTTTCCTTTCTCATGCTCCTTGATTGCTTTTTTTATGCCTTTGTTTTTAATTGCGGGCATTATGAAATTTTGACCAAGCTCAACCATGGTTTTCATAACAGATACTGAATAAAATTCCCTGTCCATCAGAAACAGCCGTATTGATATGCCGATTTTCAAGCATTGCTGGACGATTTTACGCACAAATTCGTCATCAAAATGCTCCCGGTCAACCGGATTGCATGCAAGATTAAGCCTAAGGAATCCCTCAACGATCATGGCAGTAATGCCTGTTTCAAAGGTGCTGGTTCCGCTTTTTGCCTTGCCTTTTGTCATGTTGAATCTCATATCTGCAGGCTTGTCGCACCGCGGAATCAACTGCTTGTCTATTGCAACTATGACCGATGCAATGGTACGGACATTTGCTGTCCTCAATGTTGACTTTATCGTGCTGTATAGTGACGCAGAAAAATTCTTTACAATTACTGTTGGACAGTCCTAAAAATACATCAGCAATTGCAACTTGAGATATGAATAATCAAAAATGTCTCAAAAAAATGATGAGCTGGAAGGACAAGACAATGCGCCTGCGAATATTTGAGCTCCGGATATATTGCATGCAAAGCCAGGACAATAAGAGCTGCCGACCTGCATTATCCATGCTGTGTTTTTATGCGCCGGAACTGCGCAAAGAAGGCATCATGAGTTCATGTAGCGCTTGAACCAGTTTTGTATGGTTCTAATTGAGCGGTCCATTTCGGACGCAATTTTTTTCAGATGTTTGCTGTTGACAATAAAATCTCTTATTGTCAGCAATCTTACCAGAGTTCTAGGTTTGGTTTCAAGCACTAGTGGGCTGCTAATTTTATCCATATGTCCCAGTAAATTACATGGACAATCAAACCTTTCTATTTTAGGACATGAAATTTATGTAAAGAACTTTTCTGCGTCACTATAAAGCATTCCGTCACAACGGGACGACATGCTGTTTGGATCAATCTTTTTGATCATTCGCAGCAGCCAGTCGGCTTTGGGACATTTCATTTGGTCTTGAAGATGAGCAGACGCGCTCCGGAAATAGCGTTTCTTCTCGCACATTGCAGAAATCATGGCAGCTACCTCTTTGAGGCCGTACTGCGCGTTGCTGCTGCCAGAAAAGGGCAGGTCAATGATGGACAATGCAATTTGGAATAGTTTAAAAACTCTCAAGCCGATATCGTGTTTGCGTATCTGTCCTTCTTTTTGGATCAACAAGGAGGGCAGGTATGCCTCGCCAATAAATATCAACCGAAAAAGATTGACCGGCAGCCCAAAAATCGGACAAAATTTGCCAGTAATTAAGCAAAATTGGGCAAAAGCTGAACTACTGATTCCGCGCGGACCGGGAGGGCGCGCTAGAGCAGCTTCAGGTCTCCGGTAATCCTGTCAATCTGCTCGTCCGGCGCGGGCCCTATGGCAGCGCACGTAACAGTCCCAGGTTCCAGCTGCGTGCGTCCCGCATCTGTTACTTTGGACCATGGCAGCCCGGCATCTCGCGCGGCGGCTATTATGCCGTCAAGTTCGCTGAGGCTGGCAACTTTGACTACAACCATTGCCTGGTGTACCATTGATGCGTTGTGCCCGTCCGGATTACTCCTTCGAACGCGTTCGGCTCCCAGCACGCAGGCGTGCCCTACCTGTGCGGCGATCTTGCCCTTTTCCATATTGAGATCAGTCCTCACCGCTATTACCTGCTTCATGCAGCAGAAACGATTTTGGCGAATATGTGTTTAATGCTGGTCATGGCACCGCTGTGCTGCACTGCTCGCAGCACTCCATGTCTGAACGCGCTCGCAAAATCGGATTTGATGCAATGCCGCCGCAACTCTGACATGCAGGCGCATTATGACCAGTCCGCAGCGCGGTTTGTTCCCATTGCATATGACCAAGTCACATTTTTGCACGAGTCTTGCCGCACTGTCGTGCGCCCTGAGGCATGGCACTCTCATGACAGATCAGACACCCGTCCCATAAACAGTATTGCTTTGCTCTCATCGTCCTGTATGATGAATATGAAAGGATGATCTGCCAAAAAATATGGCATGGGCGGCGGTTCCGAGTCGGGCATCACAATAATTGTTGTGACAGCAGCAGCTTCCGTACCTTCTTCGTTTACATTAACAAATGCGTCCTGAGTTGCTTTGTCTACGTATAGATTTTCTGGAGTCTTGGCGAGATCTGTCATTCCTGAAAAGTTTGCGTTGTCTGGGCTAAAGGCATCTTTAATGTCCATGTTCTCCAATATGGGAATAAGATCATAGTTTGTCGACATTTCGAATTTTGGCATCCTGACCTTGACTTCTGTCGGCGACGTATTGTTCTGCAACTCTTGCAGCATTTCTGCTGAAATAATTGATTCTAGCCTGTCAATTCCATCTCTCTCGGCAGGCAGTATGAGAATCATTGAGAGCCGGTCTCCCTTGTACGGCAGCTTGAGTACCTGTACGCCGTCCTGGCTTGCATAGTTGAATATTCCTTTCACATACATGAAATCAGCAGCCACGCTTTCATCGGCGCTCGTCCAAAAGTCGCGCTCTGCCGTATCCTCTTTTGGAAATTCGGTAACCCATGTTCCTTTAAAGTATATTGCATTTGCCAGAACGGCGGCAGTCTCATTCGTATTTGGGCCATATGAAATTACTTTGGTGATTTTTTCATTTGTTTTATTTGATGCCCATGCATTTATCTTCGGTACGCCGTCGTCTGGATCTGTAAAATCAACGCTCTCAATATCTGCAAGGTATGTGCCGCGTATGAGATCTGCATAAGAATCATATGGCTCAAACCAGTCTGCAAGCCAGACAGAGTTTGCCAGACGCAGCGTAGAGTATCCGTCATCGCGATTAAGCGAGGCCATCAGTTCAGCAACCTTTTCAGCACGGACATCTGCATCAGATTCAAACCAAAAGGCTTGCTGCAGCTCGGCTGCCGTATTCCCTCTGGCGCCTTCGTACAGCATGGAGAATGCAGTGTGCATGCTGGTAGGAGAGAAGAATATGTTGCCGTCTTTTTCTGATACCAACTTGTAAAATTCTATTGCAAAGTCATTGTTTGCAGTTGCAATCTCTTTTGGCGTTGCGATGGAATCTGCCGGGTCCGCTACTGCAACAGTTTGCGGCTGATCCTGCGCAACGGGCAGGTACAGCAATGAGGCGGCTATTGCAACAGCGATAGCTGCAGATATCGCTCCTGCAATGTACGACATCTTCATGGCAAAGACACCTCGTATGGCACATGCTCATAATTGCCGCGAGTGTCTGACGCGTTGATC
>CAYGAM010000019.1:0-27444 GCA_964347915.1 uncultured Nitrosopumilaceae archaeon
CCCCCCCCCCCCCCCCACCCCACCCCCCCCCCGCCCCGGGCGCGCGCGCCGCCCGTGGCTCACCGGTCTCCAGTTCATACTTTCTTAAAAACGCCGGCAGGAATTACAAAAACAGTACCGGAACATCCAGTCAGGACTATAATCGGCTTGTCGGCCTAGCCTGGAATCAGTTCAAGAGGGACATCAGGCTCGCAGGAGCGCGAAACCGCAGCCTCAAATATCAGGAATACTTTGAGCATGAGCTTGAATGCATACTGGCGAGAAGTCCGGATCTTAGGAATCGCATAGATCTGATTCATGGATTCGTAACATCTCCGATGCGGGCCAATATGCAACCGTACAGAAGCATCAAGGAATTGCATGACAGGATAGATGCGGATCCGAATGCAGACGATATGATGGTTGTAAACGGCCTTGAGAAAATAGCTAGAAAATACAGGAACCTGCGCTTTGAGAAAGTCATACGCAAGCCGCGCATCCTCTACAGCATGGAGGTGAGCTCGTGAGCCTCCGCCCAGGCATGCTGAATGATCTGCGCCGCGACCTCAAGAATGCGGGATATGCGCGCGTCAGCAAGCTGTACGACATCGACAGCCTGTCAAAACCAGAGATAGTGATCGAATGCGAGACTATTGCAAGCAAGAATTACTTTAACGTCCTGTATCTGCAGGTAGAGTCAAACTGGAAGTCCATGGCGCAGGAAGTTGCCCTCAAAGAGAACAGGGCATGCCTTGTGGTGACTGCCTATCGCAAGTATGTCATACTTGCCACTGTCAAGAATTTTATGACAAAAAATGCAAAGACGCGGTACGTAGTGCTTGACGACCCGGACAAGCAGCTTTCAAAGTTTGTGGATGCAATCAAGGTGACATCTGATGCTCAGCTAAGTGAAATAGACGGCGCGGTGCAGGCCGCATTTGACAAATTTTCCGAGTATGCCGATGCGATCAAGGACTTTGAGGAGAGCCTGGACGGCATAATAAAAAAGACGAAAAAGGCAGTGAGCGAAGCGGCAAGGCGAAGCAAAAGATACAAGGATGCAGCCGGCAAGTTGGTGGACACCTGTAGGCGGGTGATAAACGATCAGGTCACGCCTGACGATATCAAGGACATGATGGTGCAGCATGTCCTGACTTATAGGATATTTGAGATGGTCTATGACGAACATGACTTCCACAATACAAATACTGTGGCCAGGTCGCTGGACAAGCTCAAATCACTGCTTGATTTGAATGTGCAGGCAGACTATGGAACTCTGGAGATAATTGCTGAATCTGTCACCGACTCGGAACAAAAGCAAGAGTTTCTCAAAAGGGTGTACGAAACGTTCTACAAAAAATATGATCCAAAGAGAGCTGACAGGGAAGGAATCGTCTACACGCCTCTTGAAGTAGTTGGCTTTATGGTGAATTCCGTAGATGAGCTTTTGTCAAAGCACTTTGGAAAGAAACTCTCTGACAGCGGCGTGTCTGTGCTGGATCCAGCTGCAGGAACAGGCACATTTCCAGCCCAGATACTGCGAAAGATTGATCCGGAGAAGATCGACAAAAAATATGTAGATGAAATGTTTGCCAATGAGTTATACGTTCTGCCATATTATATCGCGGCGCTCAACATTGAGAATACGTACTTTGAGATTACTGGGAGGCACCAAGAGTTTGAGAATGTCTGCTGGGTGGATACTCTGGAGTCGGGAGCTCGCGACTTTGGAAAGCTGGTGGCGTACTTTGGCGAAGATGCAAATGTGGAACGTGTGTCGCGGCAGCAAGACTCGCCGATAACCGTAGTAATAGGCAATCCACCGTATTCTGCTGGACAGCACAACTATGATGAGAACAATAAAAACTTAGAGTACAAACATCTGGACAAAAAAATAGAAGAGACATATGTGGATGCACTCAGAAAACTGGATCCAGATATCAGGAATATCAAATCCAATTATGACTCTTATATTAGGTTCTTTAGGTGGGCAAGCGATCGTATAGAAAAGTCTGGAATTGTGGCATTTGTGACCAACGCAGGATTTCTGCGGTCTGATACGGGGGCCGGCATGCGCGAATGTCTTGCAGAGGAATTTACTGATATCTGGTGCTTTGACCTGAGAGGGAATGCAAGGACAAAGGGCATGGAGCGCAAAAAGGAAATGGGGAACATATTCGGCTCTGGCTCACGCACGCCTATCGCAATAACCATGCTGGTGAAAAACCCAAATGACAAAGAGTGTACCATACACTACAGGAACATCGGCGACTATTTGTCCAGAGAAGAGAAATTGGCCATAGTCAGAAATGCCGCGTCAATAGATGGGCTGGATGGATGGCAGCTGATCGAGCCGGACAAATATCACGACTGGATAAGACAGAGGAATGAAGAATTTTACAAGCATCTTACAATGGGAAGCAAGGATGCAAAGTCCGGGAAAGGAAATGCGCTATTTACTGTATACTCTAGAGGTGTTGTAACAGGCCGGGATGCATGGGCATGCAATTCGTCTAAAAGCGAGCTTGAAAAAAACATGAAAGTTCATGTAGTGTACTGCTTAAAAAGAGACAAGGCAGCCACAAAACTGGATCCTAAACGAAGGGGAAAATGGAAAAGACTGTTGAAAGAAAAACATGACAGGACTAGTGGCAAGTGGGATGACGAATTGATCACAAGGATGATTCGGTCGCGTCCCGAGTTTGACAAGGCCAGCATCCGAATAGCATTATACCGTCCTTTTTTCAAACAGTATCTGTATTTCGATTATCACTTTAACAATAGATATAAGATACCTGAGATATTTCCAGACGGCAATTCGCAAAATCTCGTGATATGCATACCATACAAATTTTCCGGAGAATTTTCAACAATTGTCACAAACCTTACTCCCAATCTAGGAATAGTTGGAGCTAATCAGTGCTTCCCATTTTACAGATACAATGACGGCAAAAGGCGTGACAATATTGCCGATCATGCCCTGGCAGACTGCCAGGAAAGATATTCGGACAAAAAAATAACTAAAAATGACATTTTTCACTATGTCTATGGAATGTTGCATCATCCTGAGTACAAGTCAAAGTATGCAAACAATCTGATCCGTGAATTTCCCAGGATTCCAATGGCCCCTGACTTTTGGGGGTTTGCCGATGTGGGAAAAGATCTTGCAGCACTTCACCTTGGATTTGATCAGTGTCCTAGATATGACCTGGGCACGCCCAGGCGCAAGTTTGACAAGTTTGCAAAGCTCTCGTTTCCCAAGAAAAAGATCACCGTTACTGACGGGCGCGGAAAGGAAAAGCAGCTTGAGGTATACGACGAGTCCAGACTGCGCGTTGACGGCAAGATTTTATTCAAGGACATTCCGGAGATCAAATATGCGGTAAACGGAAGAACGCCGCTGGCCTGGGTAGTCGATCAGTACCAGATAAAGACGGACAAGCCCAGCGGAATAACCAACGATCCGTGCACAGGAGCAGATATCGTATCCATAATAGAGAGGGCAGTCTACCTGGGAATGGAAAGTGACAGGCTGGTAGCCAGGCTGCCTGTTGAATTTGAGTGACCGGCATCACATCACATTGCACCGTAACAAAGCTGGATCATATTGTATGAGAGTGCTGTGAGCTGACGGATGATGGAATAGTGAGTATTATTATGACAACAATTGCGCTCCTCAGACTCTGTTAACCGTGCTTGTTCTCTAGCCAAAACTTGCTTTTGGACATGGCATCGTGCGGGATAACTGCGTACTGTCCTGATCATGCGTGACAGCACTCGTTGCCTGATGCGCCAAGCCTTTGAGCCGTACAAATTTCTGATTGGCATTAAAATATCGCAGGTTCTGGGCGACATGCAGACAGCGCAAGACGAATGGCGTGGTTCTGGCTAGCAGTTCTAGACGTGGCACTTGGCGTAGCGGCAGCCTGACTTTGCTCAATCATTTTCGGCACTCTGGGAGTCCGTGTTTCATACTTCAGACTGCAACTATGATCGCTGAAGAATCGCGATCTGTGCGGCTATTTCTGATTTAATGCAACAGCGCTTTTGATTTGAAGTATGGAATCTCATCATAACTGCCGCATTTTGATGCGGTTGCAAAAGCATGACGCTAATTAAAAATAGTGCCGCAAAGTGCAAACATGCGCGCAGATCGTTGCTTTTCGGCGGCAATACTTGCGATCGTCGGCGTATATTTGCGCATTGTGAACTCTAGACTTATCCGAGTGGGCAGTTGCTACCGAACGTGACATGCCCGATCCATCTTTTTCAGATGCGACTGTTGCGGCTTTCGGTTGATGAGCTGCAAGTATTCGTTGATTGTACAAATAGTCCTGAAACTAATTTTCCTACAATCGTACATGATACTATGCGCAAGCACTTTATATACATAAAACAGCAAGTTGTAGAGCAATGGCCGATAAGCGAATGATGGATTGCGACATAGCAGATCAACTTGAAGCCATATGCCCAAGCGCAAAAAGAGCATATGAAGGAGCCGTATACGTAATTAATGCCAAAAAGTACGCGGAAGCAGGGGTGCACTATGCGCGCTCTTTGCGAGAATCAATTGATCTTTCGGCAAAAGTAGGCGCGAAGGCAAAGCCAAAGCCAAGGCTGCATCCTGCAAGACAGAGGTTTGTCGGACTGCAAAATCTTGCAAAGAAAAATGGCGTAAAGAATGATGATTGTTGCCAAGACCTCGTTGATCAATACAAGATATTGTCCGAAATTGCTCATCATCGTCCTTGGACAGACAATCTTGTTGACAAAGATTATGCCAACGGCATGCTGATTCAAGTAGAGAATAATCTAAAGATTATATTTAATATTAAGAAAGATGATGCAAGCAAGCGGAGTGATTAATCTTGGCCATATCTGAATCCATACTCAAACTGAAGGAAATGACTGCGGACGAAATATTCGATTATTTGCGCGGCATAAATTACTACGCTGAAGAATATGAAGACATCGTAGAACAATTTGAGAGTTATGTGATGAATAATTCTCTAGAATGCTCCAAAAAATTTCCCATAATACGCAGATATGAATACGACATGCAGCAGGCATTTTTGATCAGAATTGAACATGCGGCATCTATTGGCAGACCCATTGACTTGGAACCGTTTGTCAAGCATGCTGAGAGCAGAAAACTCAATGCAGAATCTCTGGCTTTTGATGATCTTATGTCGTCGGTATTTAAAATAATTAGAAGCGGACTGGATGGAAATGTAGCTGAGCCGAAACTAAAAGATCGCATATGCAGGCAAGTTTTTAGAGCCGCGCGCTGCAAGAGCATGGAAAGCGAGGAAGCCTATCCAGAGTCTGATGCCGATTCGCTGACCATAGCTTTTGACGATGATGGCGGAATATCGTTTGACCTGCTCTTCAAGTATGTGGAATGGGCCAAATACAGTACGCTGACTGCAGATGTTAGAAAGATTCTGGAGGATTATGCCAATAATCATATTCCACACACAATAGCAAGGCATGCTGCCATAGGATCATATCTGCCGCTCTTGCACCGACTGGATTCTGAATTTACAAAAGAACTGACTAAAAAAATAACCCGGTCCAGGCGCTACAAGATTGCATTTTGGGATGGATTTGTTTCGTACAGCGTGCCCGACAATGGCATACTGGAATCCATGCCTGACTGGTACAATGAATTTCTAAACGGCGAAATCGCAAAAGATCTGCGCGGCCGGCTCTTGTATCTTTCCAGCATGCAGCATGTCACTGCCGGGTATCTGCGCGATGCAGGATGCTATGATGACATTTTTGAGGAATTTGTCAACAAAGCCGGCGCGGAGATGATAAACAAGTGCTCCCGCTACGTGTCCCGAATGCTGGAAAATAACGAAGGAGCTGGATTTAAAGACAAGCTAAGAAGATTGTGGAAAGATCAAAGATTTATTGAAAATGCGGATCTGGAGAAATGGTTTTGGCACAGCCCGCTTGAAAAAAAGGAGAGCATAGAACTGCTGCTAAACTATCTAAAGCGCAAGGAAAAAGTTGCTTATGCAAGAGCAAAAGACTTGGATGAATATGTGGATGAATGCCCGATCAAAGCTGCGCAATGCCTGTACTATATGATTAAAAAGTGCGACAGTCCAGGAAGCCCGGGCACAATAGAAAGGCAGCTGGAAAAGCTGCTTGCCAAAAACGATCATAACATTGCAAAGGAATTTTTGAGAATAGAAAAACTGATCAAATCGCAAGGCCGCAATGTCGAATATTCAAAAAGCGCTCCGTACAATGTGCGCATCAAAAGGCGCTAATTCATCTAGCAAAACGCCATGATCAATGCAGGGCAGTTGCCGCGACTGAATGCTCAAACTACTGCACCGCACAGGCGTGCGCGCTTCAGACGCTGCCGGCAGCATGCCAATGATGTCATTGCTAAAATTCTCAAGACTGCGGTATTCTTCATGCTCTCTTTAAAATGTGTCTGCAGGCGTAGCATATGATGCCGTATTCATGATTGCAGGCATTGCAGCCGAAGATGGCCTGATTTGTGCGCATATCTTCGCTTTGATCGTGCATTATCTGCAATCAAAAGCATGAATACTGCGACAGGACAAAACGATTGATGCGGCTCATGTCGGAATGATGCGTCAAAAATACTTTCTTGCAGCATGCATCAAAGGAAGCAATCTTCCCTCATCTTGGAATGGACGCAATTGCCGCATACAGGCATCCGATTCCGCGGTACGGCAAGCCTGCTGATATGGTGCTGAAGACGACAAAACGCAAGCCCAAAAACGAAACCTGCAGTTTTGAGGCGTGCATGGCTGGAGCCGGTGGAATAGATTCAATGGAGCCATGAACAAGAACGAAACCTGCAGTTTTGAGGCGTGCATGGGCTTTGCCGCTGCAGTGAAATTCGCCGTGTTTGATTTTGCCTGCGGCAAGGCAGACTGTCGCAGCTGAATGCATGCCCTAGGCATGGACTGGAATGACATGTGGCGACACCGCAACATCACAACGGGGGCTTGCCATAGATGAAAATGCGCTCCTCAGATGCTGCTGACCCGCGATGAGCTCTACTCCGCACTTGATTTTGGATTGATCTGCCTGCTGTGCCGGCTTTGCCCAGGACGGATGCAGCCTGCCGCGGGCGGTGCGTGCCTTTGCTCATTTGAGCGTGATTTTGCCTGTATTGCACTCTTCAAAGCGGGCAGTTCCATTGCTGCGAGCTTGTCTTATGCTCCATGCCCGCATCCTCGTCATGCCTGGGCGTCTTGGTTCTGTTCACTGCAGGAACGACAGCTCTGCCGGCCTTTTGAAGCATGCCGGCAAATTCTGCCGCTGCATTTTGCAGGCCGCACTGCGTCCGTCAAGAACAAAAATTGGCGGGGCGGTAAAATACTAAAGGCATTGCTGCATTTTGCAGGCCGCACTGCGTCCGTAAAGAACAGCCTATTCCTTTGCCGCAGTTACTGCGCGGTCATCTATGGCTGCGCTCTTGATTTTGTGAGAGCCCTCCAGCACAGACTGCATAAAGTCTGCAAGCGCCTCCGCGTCCGATATATCATCCAGTACGATGCTGTGAGCTGATCCGTCTGTCAGCGAGACTATGACCTCATTGCCGATTGCATTCAGAATCTCCTGCACGGACATTCTGCCATCCTTGCCGCAGAGCATGCTGGCAAGCTTTTGCGCCTCATACTTGTCGCGGCAGCGTATCGTTCTCTTCATCACGCATCAAATACTCGCCTATCTTGTCCCTTGCCTCTTCCCGCCTCTGCTGGTGCTCGGCAAGAAACGAGTTTATCTTTTCAATCAGAATCGCCTTTAATTCGCCTGTCAGAATGCTGCCGGACTTGTATCCGTCGTATATCTCTTGAAGCCTGCGATCATCGGGCTCGAAAAGAATCCGAAGGTACTGGTACGATACGTCAATATCTGGATTCCCGCCAAGCCTGCGGTGCGTTGCAACATCGGGCTGGCCGCCAGAGAACGCATAGCGGTTGATCTTTTTCCTTACTGCATCGGGAGAATCGGTAGTGTATATGGTGCCGGCATTCTCTGATGCCGACATCTTTCCTCCGGCTCCCTGAAGCCCGGGAATCATAATGTTGTGCAAGAGCGCGGGCTTGGGCCTGCCGATCTTTGCAGCTACATCGCGGGTAAGCCTAAAGTGCGGATCCTGGTCCACGCCAAGCGGAATCAGAACGCGCCTGTTCTCAAGAAAGCACGGCGCAGACTGCAGCGCCGTATAAAATATCATGCCGATGCTAGTCTCGCCGGTAAACCCAAACACCGCTTTTGTGTTTGAAAAATTTATCTTCTTTGCGGCCTGGACTGCCAGAGGATACAATGTTTTGATGTTTTCCGTATCTATCAGGATTCTTGTATTGTGCGGCTCAAATCCCAGGGCAATAAAGTCCAGCGCGTTTTCATACGCAAATGACCTTGTCTGCTCCAGCGTCATGCCCTGCTTTGCAAAGAATTTTTCGTCGTCGGTAAGCTGAAAGTACATGGTTGTGCCAAACTTGTCCTGGAGCCATTTTGCAAATATCCACGGCACCAGATGCCCTATGTGGGTGTGTCCCGAAGGGCCGCGTCCAGTATATATGAAGAATCCGTCTCCTTTCTCGTGCTCGTCCAGTATGAGCCCGAGATCCCTGTGAGAGAAAAAGATGCCGCGCCTTAGCATAAAATGATCTTCGCCGGCAATGCGGTGTACGCGCCTTAGAATGTCGTCTGTTATGCGCTCTGTACCGAACTTTTTGATTAGCCTGTCATAATCTATCTTGCCTTCAACGCGCCACGGCGTTACGACAAAGTCGTCTGTAGGCATTTATGCTTTCATCCAGTCAAGGTTTAAAAAGTCTTTGTCAAATCTTGGTGATGTGCCATACGCGCTGCACAGCATAGAGATAGCCCTGATTCGCGCCCTGCAAAACAAGCCCGCAACGCATCGGGAGCTTGCCGATGCCGCAAATCTTGAGATTGATCAGGTAAGACGCGGCGCCGAGTGGCTCAGGCACAAGGGGCTTGCTGCAATTCAGCAGGCAGAAAAGCAGACTGTCCGGCTGGGCAAAAACGGCGTGCGGGCAGCCAAGACGGGGCTGCCTGAGCGAAGGCTGCTTGAGATGGTATCCGGCAAGAGCCGGAGCATCGACTACCTCAAGAGCAGGCTGGGGCCCGACTTTGGTCCGGCCATGGGCATTGCGCGCCAGAACGGATGGATCAAGGTGGGCAGAACGGTTGCTGCATCAAAACTGCCCGGTACAATTCCTGCCGAAGATCTGCTCCGCGATATCGCAGCAGGAGCAGATCCCAAGCAGCTTGACCAAACTGCACTGAACAGTCTTGCATCAAGACCAGATTACATCATACTGGAAAATAAGAAAGAAGGCACTATATCGCTGACGGAAGCGACAAGAGAGATCAATCTTGACGGAATGCGCAGCGAAATGGACGTAGAGGCGGATGTTCCAATAGCGTATCCCGCAAGGCGGCATCCGCTAAAGGAGGTCATTGACGAGATCAGGGAGGCGTTTGTCGCCCTGGGATTTGCTGAAATTGCGGGCGGCATGGCCCAGTCCAGCTTTTGGAATTTTGACGCGCTCTTTACGCCGCAGGACCATCCTGCGCGGGAAATGCAGGACACATTCTTTCTGGACATGAAGGCAAGAAATATGGCGTCAGACTCTGCAGTAAAAAGCGTCGCCAAGTCTCATGAGAATGTCTGGAATTACAAGTGGAGCCTCAGCGCGGCAGAAAAGATGGTTCTTCGCACACATACTACCTGCGTTACGATAAAGCACCTTGCCGATGCAAAGCCTGACGAGGCGCGCGTCTTTTCCCTGGGCAGGGTCTTTAGAAACGAAAAGGTAAGCTACAAGCACCTCGTAGAGTTTCATCAGATCGAGGGCGTAGTTACGGGGAGGAACGCTACATTGCGGGATTTGATGGGAATACAAAGAGAGTTTTACCGCATGATTGGACTGGAAAAGATCAAGTTTTGGCCAACATTCTTTCCATATACAGAGCCTTCGCTGCAGTCCATGGTGTACAGCGAGGAGCTGGGAAGATGGATTGAGCTGTTTGGAATGGGAATATTCAGGCCGCAGGTTACACTGCCGCTTGGAATCCGACAACCTGTTCTTGCATGGGGAGGCGGAATTGAGCGCATTGCCATGCTCAAGTACGGCATGGACGATGTGAGAGAGTTTTACGGCAACGACATGGGGTGGCTTAGGAGGGGCGCAAGATGCCCGTAGTGGACCTAGAATATTTGAGGCTGGAGAAGCTGACATCATCCAGCCGGCAAAAGATAAGAGATGCGCTCCCGTACCTTGGGCTGGATATTGAGCACGAGTCTGATGATTCTGTGCGCGTCGAGTACAGCCCAAACAGGCCTGACTATTCCACAGAGTACGGAATAGCGCCGGGGCTGCGAGGGCTGCTGGGAGCCGATACCGGATATCACGATGTGCGAATATCTAGATCACAGTACGAAATCACCGTAGGACCGGCAGTCTCAAAAATCAGGCCGTACGTAGCATGCATTGCAGCCAAGGGCGGCAGGCTGGACGACCATGCAATACGGCAGCTCGTATCAATGCAGGAGGATCTGCATGCAGGACTGGGACGAAGGCGGCGCAAGGCGGCAATCGGGCTTCATGACATGTCTGATGTCTCGTTTCCGCTGCGGTATGATGCGATACCCAGGAGCGCAAAATTCGTACCGCTAAACTCTGATAAGAAAATGTCCGTATCGCAGGTGCTAAAGAATACGGCTGTCGGACGCAGCTACGGCCATCTGCTGTCGGGACACTCGCTCGCTCCTGCCATACTGGACGACAAAGGCAGCATACTGTCCGTGCCGCCGATAATAAATTCGGCAATGACAACGGTAACGCCAGAGACCCGCGACATTCTGGTAGATATTACCGGACTGGGCGAGGAGATCAGGGACGTGCTTGCCGTAGCCGCGATAACGCTCCAGGAAGCAGGCTTTTCGCTGCACCGCATCAGAACTGCCGGCGAATACGACCTGCAGCCCAAAAGCAGGACAATGCGCGTTGAGCCAAGACTGATAAACCAAACGCTCGGCCTGAAGCTTTCTGCGGACAAGATTGCAGGCGCGCTGCAGCGGTGCCGCCTGGGAGCCAAAGCCAAAGGCAGCATGATTCACTGCAGAATTCCGTCGTACAGGTTTGACATTCTGGGACCAATGGACATGGTAGAGGAGGCGGCGCTGGGATACGGCATAAGGCGCCTTTCGCCCAGACTGCCGCCTGCGCTCACAATAGGACGCAAGGATGCCGGGTATGCAGCCATGGATGCCGCAGGCCGCGCAATGATCGGGCTGGGATACTTTGAAGGAATGAGCTCGTCTCTTACCAGCAGCCATGTGCTGTACGAGATACCAAAACGCGATTCATCCGGCAAAATCTCTGTCATGGAATCCAAGAGCGCAGAGCACACACTGCTTCGGGATGCCATACTGCCGGAACTGCTGGACAGCCTGTCTCACAACATTCATGAACCGTACCCGCAAAAAATCTTTGAGATTGGAACTGTCTTTCTGCCTGGTCAGGACGGCTGGCCGATACAAGAGGAGACGCGCTTTGCCTGCGTCAATGCGTCAGCTGCTGCAAACTTTTCTGAGATGAAATCGGATCTTCAGGCCGCCCTTAGAGCAATAGGACTGGAGTGCAGCACGATATCATCCGTGCAGCCCATGTTTGCCCAGGGACGCACCGCTGATATCATATCCGGCGGCGCCAAGATTGGCGGGATTGGAGAAATAGATTCAGGCATAATATCAGAATTGAAGATTCGCGTTCCCGTCGCGGCATTTGAGGTGCGCCTTTGCGTGAGCCACTCGGCAGGCGTTCCTCCATGGCAGTCCGCGCAGGGTACGAAAGAGCCGCGACCATCTTTGGGATAATGCCTGTTCCGTACAGTGTCATGACAGTGCGCGTGCCGGATTATGACATCACGGCACGCCTTGAAATCACACATGATCTTCTTCTATTCCTATAGTGCGTGTTTATAAGGACGCCCGCTCTTACTTGAATCGTGCTTTTAGTGCATCTCTCTGACATGCATGTCGGCTCGCAGTTTAGGCCGCGCGTCTTTGACGACGCGCTTGCAGAGATAAACGAACTGCGCCCTGATGCTGTTGTGATAACGGGCGACCTTACAAACGAAGGACTGATCAAGGAATACGAAGATGCAAAAAAACTCATATCAAAACTCAATGCCGAAAAGATAATCACAATCAGCGGAAATCACGATTATCGAAATACCGGATATCTCGTATTCAAAAAGTACTTTCCATTCGATACTGTAAACGAACTCGCGCCGGATACCGTTCTTGTAACGCTGGGCACGGCAAGACCGGACAGAAACGACGGCGAGGTGGGGTATCGGCAGAACCTGTGGCTTGAGCGGACAATGAAAAAGTATGAGAACCGCACCAAAATTGTGGCAATGCACCACCATCTTATCGACATACCGGATACGGGCTCGGATGTGGCGACTGTCGTAGATGCGGGAGACGTACTGAGAACAATACTTGCAACGGATGTTGATCTCGTACTCTGCGGGCACAAGCACCGCCCGTGGGTGTGGAACCTGGGCAGGCTTGAAGTGGTTAATGCAGGGACGGTATCGTCCGAGCGCGTCCGAGGGCTCTTTGCCAATACGTACAATATCATCACAGTCGGCAGTGGAAAAGTCAGCGTCGAACTTAAAACGGTAAACGGCGAACGCGTGCCGATAGAAAATATCGTTGAAAACTATTCCCGCTTTGGAGACGAATAGGCGCAGCGCTCTTCAGCCGAACGCGGCGCCGCACTATGCTGGAAATATTTCCAGATTTTGCATCTGCATCGCCTGCTCTTGGCATCTGCCAAAACTGCCGCCGCCTTAAATCAGAAGCGCATCTGCAAGCAGCTGCTTTTCGCCGGCAATGATGCCGCCTGCCGGCGCAGGCATTTTTTCAGGACGTACTGACCCTTCTCTTAGGGAGTGATTGCATGGCAGCCGCGAATCCTGCACTCGCAGCTTTTTCAGGACGCATTGGCGCAGCGGCACTCCTGAAAAAACGCGCCCTGCCGCACTGCCTAGCGTACCGTACCTAGCGTACCGTATCTAGAAGACTTCTCTTGGACGATACTCGCCAAAGATGCCGCGAAGCGTATTGCTGATCTCGCCTGTTGTGGCGTAAGCTTTTGCCGCAGATATTATGTGCGGCATCATATTGTCGTCGCCCTCTGCCGCCGCAGCTATCTTTGAGAGCGACGACTGCACCTTTTTCTCGTCGCGCCTGCCGCGCAGCCGCTTTAGAGCCCGCTTTTGGGACGCCTCAACCTTGTCGCCTATCCTCAGCAGGTCGGGCTGCTTTTCATCCTTGTCGATAAACTTGTTGACTCCTACTAGTATGCGCTCATCCTCGTCGGCTTCCTTTTTCAAGCGGTATGCATTCTGCCTAATCTCGGACTGGAAGAATCCCTTTTCTATTGCGCTTATTGATCCTCCCATCCTGTCAATCTTTTTGAGGTACTTCCAGACGCCGTCCTCTATTTCATCGCAAAGATACTCCATATAGTGCGAGCCTGCCATCGGATCAACTGTCTTTGTAATGCCGCTCTCATGGGCCACTATCTGCTGCGTTCTGAGCGCAATCTTGGCGGACTCTTGCGTAGGCAGCGCCAGCGCCTCGTCTCTTGAGTTTGTGTGCAGCGACTGCGTGCCTCCGAGCACGGCCGCCATTGTCTGTATTGCCACCCTGACTATGTTGTTGTCCGGCTGCTGCGCAGTCAATGACTCGCCGCTTGTCTGCGTGTGAAACTTTAGCTGCATGGACTTTGGATTCTTTGCGTGGAACTGCTCCCTGAGAATCTTGGCGTACACCTTTCTTGCAACTCGGAACTTTGCCACCTCCTCAAAGAACTCGATCGTACAGCAAAAGAAGAACGAAAGCCTTGGAGCAAAGTCGTCAATCTTCAGCCCCTGTTCCAGGCATGTCTTGATGTACGCTATTGCATTTGCAATCGTAAATGCGATCTCCTGCACTGCGGTGCAGCCGGCCTCTCTCATGTGATATCCTGATATGGATACGGGATACCACTTTGGCACGTTTTTGGCGCAGTATCCTATCATGTCGCCGATTATTCTCATTGACGGTTGCGGAGGATAAATGTACGTGTTTCTTGCAATGTATTCTTTCAGTATGTCATTTTGCGTGGTGCCGCGCAGCTCTGCGCTTGAATATCCCTGCGCCTCGCCGACTGCGATATAGTACGCAAGCAGGGTTGACGCCGTAGAGTTGATGGTCATGGATGTGCTGACCTTGCCCAGCGGAATGCCGTCAAAGGCGGTTGTCATGTCGTCTATTGATGCGATGGATACTCCGACCTTGCCCACTTCGCCCTCTGCCATCTCAGAGTCCGGATCGTGGCCAATCTGCGTGGGCAGATCAAAGGCCATGCTAAGGCCTGTCTGCCCCTTTTCAAGCATAAACTTGAAGCGCTTGTTGGTCTGTTTTGCATCTCCAAATCCTGAATACTGCCTCATTGTCCACAGCCTGCTGCGGTACATGTCCGGATGGATGCCGCGCGTAAACGGGTATCGTCCAGAAAATTCGCGCCTGGGCTTTCTGGCATGGTACAGCGCCTTTACGGGAATGTTGGAATCTGTAACGGGCATTACTGCATCATCCCTGTTATCCTGTCGGCAGCTTCAAACGGGCTTATTTTGCCGTCCTGGACTTTTTTGAGATACTTTTTGTACGAGGCGTCTGACTCTTGCATCTTGTCAACCTTGTCAGCCAAGTTATTTAAAACAATTTCTTGAAGCTCGGCCTGAAGCCTGCCATCGTCCCGCTCGCGTTTTGAGGCACGCTTGCTCTCTGACAAGTCCCGCAGCGCAGTTACGATCTCCTGCACGCCTTTGCCTGTCTTGGATGACGCCTTGAGAATTGCTGTGTTTTTGCCGCCGATGTGATCGCGTATCATGTCGTACAGTTTTGCTGCGCCGCGCAAGTCGCTCTTGTTTATCAGGTAAATGTCGCCGATCTCTGTTATTCCAGCTTTGATAGCCTGAATGCTGTCTCCTGTATTTGGATTGAATACCACCATTGTGATATCTGCAATGCCGGCAATATCGACTTCGGTCTGTCCTGCTCCGACGCTCTCAATAATTATGGGATCATATCCGGCATAGTCCAGCACGCGTATGCTGCTGCGAAGAGAGCGCGATACTGCTCCTCGCGCCCCGCGGGATGCAATGCTTCTGATGTATGCTCCGGAATCGGATGTTGCAGTCATCCTCATTCTGTCTCCGAGTATGGCCCCGCCCGTAATGTGGCTGGTAGGATCCACTGCCAGAACGGCCGGCTTTGATTCCTTTGCAAGCTCGGGAACAATGCAGTCTATTATTGAGCTCTTGCCGGCTCCGGCAGGACCTGTTATGCCTATTACGGTCGCATCTCCGGTATCTGCAAATATTGCCTTTGTTATCTTTCGGGCCATTGCCTGACTGTTCTCTATTGCCGATATTGTTTTTGCAATAACGCTGCGCCTGCCCTGCCTTAGCTCTGCCAGGTCCGGCATCTTCTCCATATTCTGATCGTGTTTTGCGGCCACAATAAAATCTTGCAGGCGCCGCTCTTGCAGGCCGCATCCTGGGTGCGGCCCTTTGCTGGATAGCCGGGCCGCATCGGCAGTTATCGCGGCAGCTTGATCTCTGGCAGATGCAGTTTTGCCTTGCATGCTTGAGCGAGGCTGCGGCACTGCCGTTTGATCTGCTTCTGACAGAAATGCGGGCAATGAGACGGCGCGCTTCAAACGCCAAAATGGAACGAAATATTTTGGTAACATCTTGGTCTCTGGAGGCTGTTCCTGATTTCAAGCACGAATCTGCCTGTGAGTGCACTCCAAGGCGGCAAAACTCAGGCCTGAACTTTCAGAGCCCGAACTGTTGCCGCAAATTGGGGAGCAGGAGCGCAAAATGAGCGGCCAAAGTGTGCATAAAAGTACGCCAAAAACGGTCCTAAAAACAGGGGTCCCCTCCATAAAGCAAGGGTCCATTCCACGCATGTGTGATGTAATATCTGGAAAAGTATTGCGGCCAATAATCCTGCTCAAATCCAGCACAACCTGCAACAACGGCGGCAGTCCGGCATGGGGAGAAATGACTCGGCTGTTCAGAGGTGACAAGGAGAGGTTCCTGCTTGAGTATCACATATGAAGCATAACTGAAGCAGTCTTTGGCACGCTCAAGGAAATACGCGGGAACAGCCTCCGGAGCAGGAGGTTTGAACGGCAAAGCGGGGATTTGGCCATCCGGATTATTTCTCTATAACATCAAAGTCGTCGCGCGATCGTACATAAAAGAAGAAAACTCGCATCCCAGCCGCTTGCGGCAACGGTTGCCTGACAGGGGCAGCTGCAGGAGATGCTCGCGTAGCGGAGGCTGCACAATTCCCCAAATGGCGTCAGATTCTGCGTTTTCGGACATATCTTAAGGAAAAGCACGGCATGAAAAATGATGCATGATCAAGACTGTAACCGCAAGAATGGCGGCATTGACTCTGATGTCCGCATTGATTCTGGAAGGTAAATGTTCATGGGACACAGCCAGCCAGGACACAAAATGGATAAGGGGGGCGGTTCCCATCGAGGGACGAGGCAGGTGATCTGCGATAAACTACAAAAGAGACGAGACGACAAGGCCTGACTCCCTGAGCAGGCACGGAGGCAGGATAAAGGAATCTGAATTATCCATGGGCCTTCCGGCGAAAAATCTCATGGCAAGGGGCGCTACAGGAACATGGGATTATGTCACAAATTCGGTCTTTGATGTCATGAATTCAAAACATCGCAGGAAATTCTATGACACGCACGGCATAGACGGCAAGCCTGTGGGAATTATCGCCAGAACTAACCATCAAAAGTCGTTTGACGATCCTCCAAGAAGGCCTTTGAAGAGATCGTGAACGAGGGGTATACACCAACAATTGGAACCTGGATTGATTCGGAGCGTCCCAAATCCAAGCCATACAACGACGTAAGCATGATAGTCAGCGATGATGAGGAAAATCTGTTAAAGCTTAAAAAGAAGTACAACCAAATAGCAATATTGGTGATATATAGCAATGGCTCCTATAAGGAAATCTAAACTGTACAGGAATCCCGCACACAGCAGGGGCGTAAGAGGTGAGTTTGCAACTGCCAAGTACCTTGCCAGATACTGCTGCCGAGGCTGGTTTGAGATGAATGAGCTTGACCCTGAGGCTGTTGAGCCCGTAAAGCAGGCCATTAAGGAATGGCAAGCCGAGCTTGAGGCCCACCATGCTAAGTACGGCGACTGACGCCAAGTTCACCGCCGAAGACCTTGACAGCCTGGACGCATTCTACGGCGAGAATTTTTACGTACACATTATGTCCTCTGTAAAATCAGGCGTGAGCAGGTAATTTGGCTGAGTGTTTTATGCCTGGAAAGTTGAGAATCTGATGTTGTACTTGGGCGGCAACTCCGGTAAACCCATCTCAGTCGCCATATTCTGCATAGTGTGCGTCGATTTTTGCGTCCCATTCCTTAATGGCCTGCTTTACAGGTTCAACATCTTCGGGTTCAAGCTCATCCAGCTCAATGAGGCCGCGATCATAGTATATGGCCAGTTTTTCTGCAGTAGTGTATTCGTTACTCCAGCCTCTTTTATGTGCTGGATTCTTGAACAGTTTAGATAAAGTCTGGTTCTCCATTTTTGTACACCCCTAACATTATTGATTGGTCATACTTCTTTTTAAGTCTTAACAATTCGTCTTTGTCTGCGCTCACTATCATACTTATAGTGACGCAGAAAAGTTCTTTACAATTATTGCCGGACAGTCCTAAAAACACATCAACAATTGCAGCTTGAGATATGAATCATCAAAAATATCTCAAAAAAATGATGAGTTGGTAGGACAAGGCAATGTGCCTGCGAATATTTGTGATTTGGAAATATTGCATGCCCAGTCGGGGCAATAAGAGCTGCCGACCGGTACTCGCCATATGTCCTTATACTGGCGGAACTATGCAAAGAAAGCGACATAAACGGCATAAGAGCCAGGCGGCTTCAGCAGTGCAGAAGCATACGGACACAAGGAACTAGCCCGTTTTCCATTCCATGGCCTTTTGTTTCGGCGGGTTCCTCTTGAGATATTTCAGTACAGAGAGCTTGAATCGATGCGTTCTAAGATACGTTGAGACTGACTTTTTCATGTCCTTCATGCTTTCATAATATTCAGAGTTCTGCCGGTCACGCTTCGTCTGCCTCCAGCACTCTTCAACTGGATTAAGGTATGGGGAACCGCGCGGAAAGTATTCCAGCCCGATTTCACTGTGATTTTCCACAAACTCCTTGGTTTCATTTGACTGGTGAGACGGCGCTAGGCATGCTATTACTAACACCTTGTCATGCACGCTGTACATTGCCTTGGGGTAGGCTATGAATGTGGGTGTGTTCATCTTCTCGTAGCACCTGAAAAACTGCTTGTCGTTCGTAGAATTGGCTCCAAACATCGTAATTTTTTGGTGGACCCCGTTGGTAGACATGTATATCGGCTCGCCTATGGGAGACCAGTATTTGCACCAGGTTTTGAATCGTATACAAAGTGAGATTCGTCCATTACGAATATTGTATAGCCGGCCTATTCATACTCCTTAATTTTAGGCAAAATCTTACGCTTCCATTTGCGAACCTCCTTGAGCGACGCAGCCTTGACATGAATTTTCTGCGCTGTCTTGGGCGAGTCTGAAGGCAATCAGGACAATGAGCCGAGCATGAACAGCTTGACATGAATTTTCTGCGCTGTCTTGGGCGAGTAGCCATGTTCATGCAGAAGCGCTCTTACGTACGCCCTGGCGTATTTGCAGCCAAGCTCCTGATCGATTTCCTGTATGGTCTGTTTGGGAATTACTGGATTGTCTTTCCGTTTCATAAAATTGTCCGGCGTGATCTTTGGTACCTTGAGCGGCCTGCTGCTCCTAGACTTGTCCGAAAGTCCCGCAATTCCTTCTTTCATGTAGCGCTTGAACCAGTTTTGTATGGTCCTAATTGAGCGGTCCATTTCAGATGCAATTTTTTTCAGATGTTTGCCGTTAACAATAAAATCTCTTATTGCCAGCAAGCTTACACGAGTTCTCGGATTGGTTTCAAGCGCCAGTGCGCTGTTAATTTTATCCATATGTCCCAGTAAATTACATGGACAATTAAACCTTTCGATTTCAGGACATAAAATTAATGTAAAGAACTTTTCTGCGTCACTATATGTATCGTGCTGTGCATGCTATGCTTTTGGCGCGTACGGGAATTGCATCTCTTCTTTTGATTACAGGCATGCTCATTGTACTATATTGGATGCTTGCGATAGGCGACCAAGACTCTGCATTCATTTTATTAATGGTATTTTTTATCATGATGTTTCTGCTGGTGTATCTTGCAGTAAATGGGGTGCTTGACGCGTGTTTAAAATACTAATTGGCGGTAATGACCAATCTACCGCAGAGTGTCTTAATCAAGGAGGTGGAGCTAGACTAAAACCTGAAAACTGTATGTAATGCGGAAGACTACTTTTCATTGCATGAATGACGCATTGAGCATGTGTACAGAGTGCGGAAAATCGCGAGATGCAACTGACCACGCCTAAACGCATCCCAAGACTGGATTCTTGCACTGTGCTGCATTTCTGCAGGCTTTGGATCTGCCGCGCGGCATGAAACGCAATGCATTAGATTCAGCGCACAATTTGGGGAGGCTTGAGCGCACTTGAGCAGATATTGGCGTTGCACAACCGATCGTCCTAGAACATTCAAATTTTTCACCTGCAGCCGAATCTAAAACCGGCAAGATTTGAACAGTTTTTCCAAGCTGCCTTGGCGCCGCTTTGACTGAAAGCATGCACCTGCCGCGCATAAAGCGCCGGTGGCAGGGCATTCTGCATTCCTACTGCGCTTGCATTTTCAGCGCATTGAATCAGCGGCTATTGCGGAACAAATTTCCGGCATGACTGACGGCTGCGCAGAGCATGGATAAAGCGCCCCCGCCGCATTCGCTGGCGGGATGAGCCTGCTTGAAGCATTCTGCTTTGGCCGGCTGTTTGGCCTCTAGGGAGCCGGCTCTATCTCGTATATCAGTATCTCTGGCGCTTCTTGGCCTGTGGGGTGCACTTCGGTCTTTATTCCGATTATGCCGCGATCCGGGTACTCTGCTGCTATTGTGAGCGGATGCACCCGCCATCCAAGCGAGGGCGGATCGCCGTACTCTACAGTCTCTGTGAATGAATACCCAGAAAACGTCTTTTGGTACGACTCTGACAGCCCTTGAATCTCCATGGTGGCGGACGTTATCTCGGCAGTAGTGTCCTCAAATGTTATGAAAATCTCGCCTGATGCAGGATCATACTCTGCATCAAATATGATCTTGCCCTGCAGCGGATCCTCTTCGTCAGGACCGAGCCACAAGGCCAAAACCAAAATGACTGCGAGAACTGCGTATACTACGGGACGCCTTGACATGGGCAAGCTAGCCGTACTCCTCCCTGAACCGCTCTGCAAACTTGTGGTTTATCTTAACCCACTCCATGGACTGCCTTAGGCTCTGCTGCGTTCCTGGGACAGGATTCTTCTCAAAGAAACCCTTTACCTTGTCTGCCATGCTGTATTCTGTAGAGTGAACCGCGCTTGAGACTATGCGGCGCAAGAGGGGATTGCCTTTTCCTATCTTTTTTTGTATTTTTGGCCAGTGCTCTGTTATCCATGGCCAAAGCACGCCGCGTCCGTACGGATTGGAGGATGCAGAACCTATTGCAATGTGCGTATCCTGGGAGCGCACCCTGCTGCCTATTGAATAGTTTAGGCTCTGCAGTATTGCGTCCTTGCCTGCAAACATTCCCATAGCTCGAAGAATTCTGTGAGACTCTTCTGAGCTTGCGGCGCTGTTGTTTTTACGCTGCAGCTGCCTGGGCGTAACGCGGCCGCTCCATGCCGCCAATGAATAAACCGCTTCTTGGATGTCGGAACCCATGCTCTCTTTGGCAAAGAGGCTGCCTGATTTTCTTATTACATCTTCGCTGCCCATCATGCCCAGGTACAGTATCACTGTACCGCGAAGCAGGGGAACAGTCTCCGACTCGCCTCTTTTTGGCTCCCAGCCTAGCCTGGAATGCAGTCCCTCAAAGTGCTGCCTGATTGCCTGCATCGGTTCGGCAAAGCGCTGCCTGTCATGATACATTGTCATGTATATGAAAGCAAGGCTGCGCGCCGCATCTGATGCGGGAAGATAGTTTGCTTCGGCTCTGTACGCCTCTGCAAAGTCCATGTATGAGCCTATGCTGCAGAGCCCTGCGCGGCACAGCGCAAACAAGTCGTTCTGAACGGCCCACCTGGCTACATAGGGCATCCTGCCGCCGGTTATGTCTTTTTTGAACTTTTTCAGATAATGTTCAGAATATTTCACGCGGTAGAATCCTTTGCGCTCCCTGTTTATAGGCAGGATATTCTGCTTGATCTTCATCTTTGATGTCGTCATCAGAATCGGAGGACCGCCTTTGGCAAATATTGGAATGTCCCATTTTGGTCCTCGTCCGCTGCCGCCGTACCGGAACCTGGACTGCCGAAGCGCAGTTTCTCCGTTTCCTTTTGCGTCAAGAAACGGATATCCAGGCTTTTTAATCCACGATTCCATCATCTTTCTTACTGGGAGATTTGAGCTTGATTCAATCGCGTCCCAGAGATCGCCGCCTTCGGCATTGCCGTACTCGAATTTTTTCAGGTACGACTTTAGCCCGTCCTGAAAGCATTCTTCGCCGACGTAGCGCTCTAGCATCATCAGTATGCATGATCCCTTGTCGTATGATATTGCGTCGAATATTTCCTGTATCTGGGACGGCGAACTCACTTTGGCGTCTATCGGATGCGTGGATTCCAGCCCGTCCAGCATCATTGCAGCGTTCATCGTTACTTCTAAAAATTCATCCCATACGTCCCATTCGGGGCGGAGCTTGTCTACAAATTTTGCCGCCATGAATGTTGCAAAGCTCTCATTAAGCCACAGGTCGTTCCACCACTTCATCGTTACCAGATTGCCAAACCACTGATGCGCTATCTCGTGCGAGATTACTTCGGCTATCAGGCGCTTTGTCCTGGTTGAGGATGTCTTTGGGTTGAAGAGCAGCAGCGCTTCGCGAAACGTTATTGCGCCCCAGTTTTCCATGGCTCCGGCAGCAAAGTCCGGCACTGCGATAAGATCCAGCTTTGGCAGGGGATACTTTATGCCAAAGTAGTCTTCATACGCTGAAAGCAGCTCGGCTGCCAGATTCAGGGCATATCTGCCAAGCTTTTTGCTTCCTTTTGTCGTAACGGTTCTGACAAGCACGCCGTTTGCTTTCTTTGTACTGTACTCAAATTCGCCCACGCCCAGGTACACCAAGTATGTGGACATCACCGGAGTCTTTGCAAACTTGTGCAGAATTTTGCCGCCGATTTTTTTGCGGGAGACTCGCGGCATGTTTGATATTGCATCCATGCTCTTTTCGCATATCAGCGATATCTCAAACGTAGCCTTGGCATCGGGCACATCCCAGCACGGAAACGCCCGCCTGGCGTCGGCAGCTTCAAACTGCGTTGTTGCAAGATATTTTGTCTGTCCGCCTGCCTCGTATCTGCTCCGGTAAAATCCTGCCAGCTTGTCGTTTAGCACTCCTGTAAATTCTATCCGCACCTTGAATTTTGATGCGGCATGCGGCATTGCTATGAGCATTTCCTCCGTCTCCGGTTTTATTGTGACTTTTGCGTCGTGCGCGCCTTTCTCGGATTCGATGATGCATCTTTGTATCTTGATATCTGCTGCATGCAAAGTCAGCCTGCTTGCCGGCTTTGGGGATTCTGCCGTGATCTCTTCTCTTCCTCGAAAGGTAAAATTTTCAAATATTGGCTCAAATTCCAAATTATAGTTTACCGGGCGCGCCGCCATTGCATCGTATCGGACTGCCGGTTTAATATGTTGATCATTGCGAGGTCCTGCAGTCTGATCGCGATGCAGAGGCTGAATGGCGCGGCCAATCTGTGCAAGCATGAACGGCCGTTCCACTTCTTGCAGAACGCCGCAAATTTTGTGACTTGTCCAAAACCCGCATTGGAACAGGCCTGGGAAAAAGCAAGTAAAAAAATGACTGCCTGTCAAGCTGCGGACTTGATGATCTTTGTTCGCTGGAGTGGATCAGAGCATTTGCTCGCATAGCCATAGTTTTATACCGAGGCCGCTCAGTATGGCTAGAGCGCCCATCTTGGGAATGGAAAGTCACGACTAGGCTCGGGAGATCAAATCCCTCTCTTGGCGCATACGGCAAATTGACCGGCGTAATTTGAGAAATTTTCATGTTCCGTCAGATTCAATATCGCGGTCAGTTTGCAGATTCGTTGTGCAGAACCGGCAAGCCTGCGGCAGAATGCCATGCATGCGGGGCGGCTGCAGATCTTGCAATTTCATTCAGCGCGCATTCTGCCTTGCCTGGCGGAACCGCATCTGCGGATTTGGCCGTGCCTGGACATGATGCAGGGATATTTGCGCCGCAAAATTGCGCCGGCGCGCGGCATTCCGACTATGCTATTCTCTTGTAAATCACTTTAAAGTCCTCTGCCAGATCATACGCCACATTCAAGAGCCGCGTCATCTGGTTCATTGACGTTTTGCTGTGCGAGAGCTGGCGCAGAATGGTCAGCGCTTTTAGATCGGAATTGGAGCTAAGATCCTGCTTTCCAGACCATGTTTGAAACGCCGCGCTTACGTCAAGACTGAAGCTTGTAACAAAGTATTCCCAGTCCGGTATTGGATTCATTGATGCAGGCACATTCCAGAACAGCGCTTCGGCAAGTTCGCGAAATTCGTTCCTTCTGTCAGTCAAAAGCATGTCTAATGCCTTTCTTACTCGAATTGGATCTGCATACTCTGATGGCAGGCTCATATTATAAAAAACTAAAACAGGTTATTAAGTTGTTATCAGCTTGATCTATATCTGCCCTGCGAAAAGCAGTTCACCACCCCGTCAGGCAATCCGCGGCGTTGTAATTTGTGCTTGCAGCCTGACTCGCTAGAAACAAAAGTGTGCGGGCATGAGCAATCTGAAATGCATGACGGCATATGGGGAGGCGCAGAGCGCAAATCATGAAAAAGCTAGACGAATCCAAGGTGAATAATAGCACAGAAACGCAAGAGAACAAAGAACAAAATCATTGCAGAGGATGCAAAGGCATCAGAACGCTGAGTCAAGAAACTCTGGGCAAGATACAAGCACGCAGGCAAAGACAAAATCACATATCCAAAGCTAATTGACAGGCCGCAGAACATACTGTATGGACGCAAAAAGCACTCTGCTGCGCTACAGCTTGTTCGGCAACTGTGATTCTAGACACAATGATCTTATCATTGTTTGCACATTCAGGCATGGTCATAGAAAAGTTGCACTTAATGCATATATACTATATATAATATTATATGATTATGTCAGATCTCAAGCATGAAAACCCATTTCACAATCTTCCAGAGGACAAGCTGGCCATAATACGGGACGACTTTTACGAGAGTGACACCTCAAAGGCGATGAACTTTGAGCAGTATCTAAAGGCGCTTCATGAGGACGATGTGATACCGGAAGAAGTATTGGATGTCATTGAAGGAGAGAAGAGCGACGACATAAGAACATTCCATACTAGAGAAGATCTTTTGGAAGATTGACCTAGTGATGACTGATTGGGACACAAAGAGTGCGCCTACATTTAGAAGACAGTACAAGAACATGGGCCACTACAGGCAACGCTCTGTAGATATAGCAACAAATGTGCTTAGAGCGTCAGAGAATCCGGCAGATCTGGGCAGATACAAACAAGATGGCAATTTCTATGCACACAAACTGAGCAAGGGTGACAGGCTGGTGTATAAGATTAACCGCAAGGATCACATTATCTTGCTCTTTCGCGTATGCGACCACAAGTCAGTATACGGCAAAGACTAGGCGCAAATGTAATCTGCCTTTGATCCAAATTTATCACAATACGCTCTATGCATAATCATACCGTCCCGGCAATGTCTTATCCCGCAAGCAAAATTGGCGCCATCTGCTGGACGCAGCAAAGGGCAGCTTGGTGCAAGCTGCCAGAAGACCGTCACTACCGGCATTTTATGCGTGATGATGCCGCACTCAGCAGCGAGCAGTGTGCGGATATGAAGACAGACAGCGCAGCCTGCAGAATCTGTTCGCGCGGCGCCGCCCGCTCGTCATTCTTTGAATCGCGTCAGATTTTACAATTCAGGACATATCTTAAGAAAGGATGCGCATGAAAAATGCCGCAGCCGCAAGAAATCTTGCAATAACTCCGACATGCTGTCCGCCGTGCTTGGAGGGCATATGCCTGTGGAACGCAGCTTTGGATTTGGCAGGCAGGATCCTGACTCTGCGATTTTTGGTAACATCTCGGGCTCTGGAAGCTGGGTTTTGGCACAAATCTACACTGCTTTTCGGGATCCAAACCGCAACTGTATCATACTATGGCAGCAGTCATGCGTATCCGGATCGATTTTTGGATGTATCGGCAAGGCTTGCTGTGTTTTTGCTCGCTATGCTGCCGCTGCACATGCAGGCTGAGCCGGCATTGGGATCTTTACAGCCTTGCCGTCAAGATAGCCCTTTACGAACGCGCAAAAGTTGACGCCGCGCAGGTTGCATGTGGCGTATACACTGAATAAGATTTCAGCCGTCCTCATTCCCCTCTTTGACCTGCTTCCGTACAGAATCTTTCGCATCACAGACAGCATGCGCACTGCTCTCTCGCTGTCGTTGTTGTGATAGTTCGTGTCATGTTCCAGGAACGCAAGCAGGTGGCCGGCCTCCCTCTTGAGGCGCTTTGTATATTTGATGCAGTCCTTGTCTTTGTACATGGCTGAGGCAAGCTCAAGAACGCGGTAATCAAGGCACCGCACCTCTTCGGACGCGGCCTTGCCCATCTCTATTGCGTCCTTCAGGATGCCGCGAAGTCTGTAAAACATCATGCTGAACTCGGATCTGTAGTTTTTATTCCGCGTCAGGTACATGTCCCGAAAATTGTGCAGGAGGCATTTTTGGTGCCGGCATCCGATGCGGTTCCACGGCAGAAACGAGTCCGAGATCACAATGCCGTCAAAGGAGGCCATCAGTGAATCTGTGACATCGCCAGATCTGAACAGCGCTATGTGGCAGAACGCCGAAAACTTGTTCACAAGCGTCCAGACCCAGTGGCCGGTTCCGCTGAGAAACCAACCCATCTCATCGCCTCCGACAAATTCGGAACGCCGTATTCCCTCCAAAATGTCATCGTACGCGGATGTCATCTTCGTTGCTGAGACATCACACAGGCGGATCAGGACAGACTCTGATATGCAGGCTCCGTGAAGCGTGTACTGTATGTTCTGGATCTTTTCATAGGATAGGCACATGCAGTGAAGGAATGCGGCTATTGCCATGATATGCGTGCCGTAATGCTCCCTCGGCAGTACGCCGGGCACGGAGGCGGTGATCTTTTTTGCATGACTTGCAGTATCGCCTGGTAGCGGTCCATTGCGTTTCGGTCCGCCAGCCGTCTACCGTGTCTTCGGAAATCTTTGCGTACTCTTCTGACCAGTCAGAGAGGCTTTTGCCGCATTCAGGACAGACCTTGATGTCTGCCGTACATGTACGGGCAACGGCATTGGTCTTTGGCGTCTCCTTTGGGGCCGCCCTTTCAGTGTGCGGATAGTCATTGAACTTGCGCACATTATAGCTGCGAGAGTTTGACTTCTTGCGGACATTCTTTGGAATAGAGCCATCAGTCGATCCGGATCCCGCAGCCGACGGCTGCTGTCCGAGCAACATCCTTAACTGCTCGTTTTCTTTTTGCAGTTGCTGGTTCTCTTGTTCAACTTCCTCCATCCTTGATTTTATCTGCTGGTTCTCTTGTTCAACCTTATCCACCCTTGACTTCATGTGTTCAAACAGGCGGATCACGTCGGGATTGCTCCAGTCCATGTCCGTAATGTCAAGATCTCCAATCAATATTTTAGGAAACAAGTCCGTGATCTTTATGTGTTGCGGTTCATCCACATCTTCCTGCTGGCCCGATGTGCTACCCGAGAGGCCTCATATGGTAAAATTCATGCCTGAACTTCCAAAGCCCGAGCTGTTACCTCGGCTTTGAAGCAAACCAAGTTATGATGCCTGCAGGTTCACCCGCCGCCATTTGCACCGTCATGAATCACGTACTTATGGGAAGACTGGCACTAGACTAATTTTCATATAACACGATAACTCAAGACAATCATGTCCAGTCATATCAACCCCTTTAATCCCGGAGCAGGACAGGATCCGCCCTATCTGGCAGGGAGGGAGGGAGAGCTGGACAAGTTTTCTGTCATGCTACAAGCCGTCAAGGCAGGCAAGGCTA
>CAYGAM010000020.1:0-27094 GCA_964347915.1 uncultured Nitrosopumilaceae archaeon
CTTAAATTGCTATACGGCGCAGCTGATATCATTGTAATGGAGTTTTTACAAAACTTGATGCAGGATGAGATGTCTCTGACGCGGCCCTCATGCAAAAAGTATTATGCTGCGGGCGCTGCTGTCCCAAATAATTCAGGCCTAGTGTAATTTTAAGCCGCAGGATGCCGCCATGGTCAAACCCGATAGCAGGCTAAAGCGCAATCCCGTCCAGCAAAATTATACAACTGCTGAATACAGCAGCCTGTCCATTGCAGACTTGCTGTCTTTATGCTGCATCCGTGTAATATGAACAAAAGCTGACACAGTCGATATTCATCTGCCGCAGTATCATATGAACATAATCAAAGCTCAATTTGTTAGATTTTATGATCACAATTTTTTGTTCTTCCCTTCCGCGATACGAGATGGTTTCGTTATCGTATGATGCTACCTGCGTCCGCCCAAGCTTGGATGTCAGCGTGTAATGAAGCTGCCGCCAATTGTGATGATTTTGAGGTATCCTGCATCCTATATCGTTAGATTCATGCTTTTAATAAGTTCGTTTTCCGCCAATACGTGTTTTTGCAGATCTTCTGGAAATGATTTGAAATAGCATTCACAGGCAGAGGTGAGGACTTGATGAAGCTTTTCCATTGTGGGCGACTCTATCATTATTCCTGGTATCTCCATTCCTTGAGCCATGTATCCCTCAGTAGTCTCCGTGACTTTGAAGCTTAGTTTCAATTCTGTCTTGCTGCTCATGCATACGCTTCTCTGTATATGGCTATTAAGATTTGCCTGGCGGGTTTGCAGGGCGCATTTCGCCGACAGCAGATTATAAAATTAAATTATGCGGCGCATAGAGTACCCGTATGAGAATAGGAGTGGTGGGCGCGTCAGGCTACGTAGGCGGAGAAACGCTTCGCCTCCTGCTAAACCACCCAAATGTAGAGATTGCGGCTGTAACTTCCAGGCAGCATGTGGGCGAATATCTGCACAGGGTGCAGCCCAGCCTGAAGGGCTTTACCGACATGGTCTTTTCCGAACTTGACTATGACAGGATAACAGACAAGTGCGATCTCGTCTTTACAGCGGTTCCGCACGGCACTGCAACTGAAATAGTAAAGGCGCTGTATGATCGCGGCGTCAAGATCATAGACCTGAGCGCAGACTACAGGCTGCACGATCCAGAAGACTACGGCAAATGGTACGGCTGGGAGCATCCGCATCCGGACTATTTGAAAAAATCGGTCTTTGGCGTGCCCGAACTGCACCGCGAGGAGATAAAGAATGCCCAGCTCGTGTCGTGTCCAGGATGCATGGCCGTAACATCAATGCTGGCGCTGGCTCCCCTGATTCGGGAAGATCTCATAGATATTGATCACATTGTAGTGGACTCAAAGATAGGCTCGTCCGGCGCAGGATCAGGACAGGGAACGGCTCATGCAATGAGGGCAGGCGTAATACGGCCGTACAAGCCGGCAAAGCACAGGCATACCGGCGAGATAGAGCAGGAGCTAAGCGAGATTGCCGGAAAAAAGATCAAAGTGTCCATGAGCCCCCACGCCGTCGATGTTGTGCGCGGCATACTGTGCACCAACCACACATTCACGGAAAAGGATCTCGGAGAAAAAGAGATTTGGAAGCTCTACCGAAGCGCGTACGGCGAAGAAAAATTTGTAAGGCTGATAAGGGACAAAAAAGGACTGTACAAGTTTCCAGACCCCAAGTTTCTTGTAGGATCCAACTTTTGCGACATCGGCTTTGACTTGGACGAAGACAACAAGAGGCTTGTTGCCATATCCGCATCAGACAACCTTATGAAAGGAGCAGCAGGCTCGGCCGTTCAGAACATGAACGTGATGTGCGGTTTTGACGAGATGGCAGGGCTGCGATACACGCCGCTCACTCCGGTGTAGGCATGATTGCAATAAAGATTGGGGGCAGCGTAGTTGATGCACTGCATCCCTCATTCATGTCAGACCTGAAAAAGATTCCCGGTGCGGTGCTTATTCACGGGGGCGGCAAGGAGGTGACAAGGGTCTCGTCCCAGCTCGGAAAGGAGGCAAAATTTGTAACCTCGCCTAGCGGCATAAGAAGCAGATACACCGATGCTGAGACAGCGGAAATATTTACCATGGTAATGTCGGGACGCATAGGCAAAAGCATCGTGCTTGCCCTGCAAAAGCACGGAATCAACGCAGTCGGACTGTCTGGAATTGACGGCAGGTGCATTACGGCGGACAGAAAAAAGCGGCTGCTCATAGTAAACGAGCGGGGGCGAAAGCAGGCGATAGACGGAGGATATACAGGCAAAATATCCGGCGTAAACCGCAGCCTGATTCAGGCGCTGCTGGACTTGGGCATGGTGCCCGTAATATCTCCCATTGCAATATCAGAAGAGCAGGAGCCGCTAAACGTGGACGGCGACAGGGCTGCTGCATATGTTGCAGGCGCAATCGGGGCGGAAAAGGTGATATTCATTACAAATGTTGACGGGCTGCTCCTGGACGACAGGCTGGTTGCCCGGCTTACGCTCAAAGAGGCAAAAGATGCTAGGCCAAAGGCAGGAGCAGGAATGGAAAAGAAGATACTCGCGGCAACAGAAGCCCTTGACATGGGAGTCTCCGAGGCGCTTATTGCAAATGGCAAAAAAGAGAATCCAATATCTTCCGCCATGTCGCACGACAACTGCACGGTGATCAGCAATGGGTGAAGAGCAGTTTACGGGGAATCTGTACCAGCGGTTTCCGGTCATGGTTCAAAGCGGAAAAGGCGCCAGGATAACCGACGAGGACGGCGGGGAGTACATCGACTGTATGGGAGGATACGGCGTAGCGCTTGTAGGACACTGCAATCCTAGAGTAGTCGGCGCGATAAGGGATCAGACAGAAAAGATAATCACAGTGCACAGTTCGCTGTACAGCAGGACGCGCGAAGAGTTTCTTTTTGAGCTGGACGGCATTGCGCCGCCCGGACTGACGGGAATGCACTTGAACAACAGCGGCGCAGAAGCAATCGAAGCCGCGATAAAGTTTGCAAGAAAGTACACTGGAAAAAAGGGCATGATAGCAATGCGAGGCTCGTACCACGGCAAGTCGATGGGCGCTCTCTCCCTTACGTTTAATCCAAAGTACCGCAAGTCGTTTCAGCCGCTTATTGAAAGAGTTGACTTTGCGCCGTTTGGCGATATTGATGCGCTGCTGGATGCGGCAACAGACGATGTGGGAATGGTCATAATGGAGCCAATACAAGGCGAGAGCGGAATACATGTTGCCCCAGACGGATTCCTGCAGGAGGCAAGAAAACTGTGCGATGAGCGCGGCATGCTCCTCGTATTTGACGAGATTCAGTGCGGGCTGGGCAGAACAGGCCGCATGTGGGCGGCAGAGCACTGGAGTACTATTCCGGATATCATGTGCATTGCAAAGGGAATGGCAGGCGGCGTGCCGATGGGCGCCACGCTTGCAAGGCCGGAGATACTGGAATGCATAAGCAAGGGCGAGCACTCGTCTACGTTTGGCGGAAATCCTCTGGCCTGCGCCGCCGGAACTGCGGCCATTAGGGCGCTGACGCAGGACGGACTGGTGGAGAATGCTGCCGTCCTGGGCGAATATTTCATTGCCGGATTAAACCGGCTAAAGGAAAAGCATCCTATAATACGCGAGGTTCGCGGAAAGGGCCTTATGATAGGCGTTGAGCTGAAATTCGACGTAAGAAGCATCCTGCTTGAGGGAATAAGGGAGGGCGTCCTGATGCTGTACTCTGGTAAAAACATACTGAGATTCCTGCCGCCGCTTGCAATATCAAAAGGCGATCTGAAGGAAGTGCTAGAGGTGCTTGACAAGATTTTATCCATGGAAGAGGAGCGCAGAAATGTCGAACGTAGATGAGAAAATTCTTGCCGCGCTGAAAAAGAATGCGCGCGAACCGTACGTCAAAATTGCAAAGAATACCGGCATTCTGGAATCTTCCGTGCGAAGGCGCGTAAAGGAGATGGTAAGGCGCGGCGTCATCAAGCGGTTCACTGTCGAGATGGGAGACACGGATATCACTCAGGCGATTGTATTTGTGTCAGTAGAGTCTTCAATGGATACGGCCGCCGTATCTGCCAGCCTGATCAGAGTGCGCGGCGTGATTACAGTATACGAGGTTACCGGACAGCACGACATAGCAAGCATTATTCGGACATCCAACATAGCGGACATCAACAGGGCGATTGACGAAATAAGAAAGATAAGCGGCGTTACGGACACAAATTCCATAATCATACTGCGGACGCTGACCGATTCCAGCGAATAGTTTGGATGCCGCAGAACAAGACGACGGCGCTAAATGCCTGGCTGCTGTTCCAGGATTGCCGTTCCAGCGCGGCCGGCGTTCCAGCATGGCTGCCGTCATGCGGCTTGCTGCGGCATGCAGATTGCTCGCAGAACGCCGAAGCATGCAAGCGGTTTTAATACGGCATTCTGCACTTTATCAGGAGAGTAGCGCCGAATTTCGTCAATATATCTTAAAATAATGACGATAATCGCAAACGTATCTTTATATTATTATTGACATCATAGAATTTCCATGACAGAACGGAACCCGGATGCACGCATGCACAGTGCAAGAGAGAGTCTCAAGGATGCTGTTCAAGACGAAATGGCAGGACCAAACCACTATGCAGATCTGTACAATGGGTATGATCAGACGCCAAAAAAGATCCGCGTGCTAGACAGTACGCTTCGCGAAGGAGAACAGCACCCAGGCGTTACATTCACCAACAAGCAGAGAATACAGATTGCGTGGATGCTTGACTGCTTTGGCGTTGATCAGATCGAAATATCTCCTGTAATATCGCCGGACCACAAGGAAGCCACCAAGACCATAATATCCCAGGGACTCTCGGCGGACATTGTGGCGCACGGACGCGCGCTCAAAGAGGATATTGATGTTTCAATAAGCTGCGGCGCAAAATGGGTTGCGGCATACCTGGGCATATCAGATGTCCATCTCAAGGACAAGCTGAGAATAACCAGGGAGGAGGCTCTGCGGCGGGCAGTAGAAGTGGTAGAATATGCAAAAGCCCACGGCCTTTGCATACGGTTTACCGTAGAGGACGGCAGCAGGGCCGATCCGGAATTTCTGCTTGACGTATGCGATGCAATCCAAAAAGCCGGAGTAGACAGAATAAGCCTTCCGGACACGGTAGGAATACTGCGCCCTTGCGGCATGCGCAGATTTGTAGAAAGGGTGCGAAGCAGAATCAGCACGCCGCTTGACGCCCATGTGCACAACGATATAGGACTGGCTCTTGCAAATGCGCTGGCAGCCTGCGATGCAGGCGTAGATCAGATTCACACTACAATAGACGGCATCGGCGAGAGGACCGGCATACCGTCCCTGGCAGAAACTGCCGTAGCTCTTGCGTACCTTTACAGGTCGCCAAACGACTTTAGGCTGGACATGCTGCAGGACTTGTCTAGGATGATTCAGGATTATACTTCTATTCCGGCGTACGACTCAAAGCCCATAGTCGGCGAATGCGCGTACAAGCACAAGGCAGGGACTCATCTTGCCGCAATTTTGAGAAATCCTGCCGCGTACGAGCCCATACCGCCCAGGGCCGTAGGAAACAGAAGAAGAATAGTATTCGGCGAGCTTGCAGGCAAGACGGGCGCCGCATATCTCATGTCTATTCTAGGGCTTGAGCCGGATGATGCCAGAGCCAGGGAAGTAGCGGCAGGACTAAAGAGCCTCAGAATGGGCGACTTGCTGGAGATACCGCTTGAAGGCAGGCTTGAAGACATGATTAGAAAATAGTTCCTGTGCGGTACGGCACTGCAAATCTGCACGCAGGAATTTTGTTACCGCCTTAGTCAAACAATTGCCGGCAGGCATAGGAAGAAAGATTACTCACATCGTGCTTGATTCTGCTGCATTAGCAGCATGCGAACGGATTTTGCGATCCTGCAAAGCGCCAAAACGCATGCTGCCTGCTTTATGACAGAACCAAGATGCAGTTTTGTTCAGAATGCCTGCGCCCGCAGACGCGCCCAGGAATTGGCCGCTAAATTATGCCGTAAAATTCTCAAAATTAACGCATTGAAATCAAATACTGTATGGTACGAGTCCCAAAAACAGACAAATTTCAAAAGGATCAGGATGCGCTTGTCCGCCGGTACGACGGCGCAGAGAAAGCCATCAAAGGGATTATGAAAGAGCTGTTTTCAGAAAGCGCGCCGAGCTAGTCCAACTTTTTAACGAACAGATTCACAGGCTGCGAGAAGCAAAAACGCAGATGATTCTTGAGAATTTTGCTTCTGCCGAGATGCTCCAGCATGAAGGCGCGCCAATATCAACAGACTACTGACCTTTGAGAAGACGGCCGAACCTCAAGGGCTGCGGACAGCAGACAGGAGTGAAGAGTCGGCCAAGATTGACAGGCTTGCGAAACTGTACCAAAAAGAATGCAGAGGCGCGCAGTCAAGACCGTATGAAATGATAAACTTCATAGTCATAGGACTGCTAAGGCAAGGGATTGCATTTAGAATCTCCGCAGTTTTAGGGCGCCTCAAAGACTTGGGATGCGCTCGCGACTAGAACTGATCAGCCGGACGGCATGATCAAGAAAGCCTTCTGATCCCCCAGTTTCTGCAGAAATATAATCAGAGGCAAAATGCCCCGCAGATGTCAGGGAGTATTTTTTTCACGGCATTGCCCGAATCCGTAAAGCGGCAATGCCTTTGCGCCTGCAATCGCGGCAGCAAAAAAGTGCTGGCAGCAAAGGCAGCGAGGCGTGACGAAACGAAGCCAAGGGTGCGAACTAATTTCCGGATCACGCACTTGGCTGGAATTGGCACAAAAGATAATTAATGACAGGCATCAGCCATACACCGGTACAATGACCAATTGCGAAGAATGCGATGCTGATATCTCAATTCCCACCGATGCTCTAGAAGGCGAGATTTTAACCTGTGCAGAATGCGGCGCCAGCTTTGAGCTTGCCAAATCTGCAGACGGTTTTAGCCTCAAGCCTGCACAGACAGTTGGTGAGGATTGGGGGCAGTGATGCCTGACATTACAGTCCTTTATGACGCCATCCGCTGGGAAGAAAAAGCCCTGTACGAGGCCGGAAAGAAAAACGGCATAAGCGTGCAGATGGCAGACTGCAAAAAGCTGGCGTTAAACCTTGACAGCAAGCCGCCAGAATACGGCACGATTCTGCAAAGATGTGTGAGCTACTACAGAAACGTCCACTCGACGGCGGCTCTTGAAGGCATGGGAGCAGCGGTGATAAACGGACTGGAAACTGGCCTGCTTGCAGGAAACAAGCTGTACACGCACATGCTGATGCGAAAGTACGGCATTCCAACGCCGCAGGCCAGCGTAGCATTCTCAAAAGAAGCGGCGCTGGACGCAATGGACGATGCAGGGTATCCCAGAATAATAAAGCCGACTGTCGGAAGCTGGGGGCGCATGATATCAAAGCTAAACGGCAGGGACGCAGCCCAGGGCATACTGGAAATGCGGGAATCAATGTACCCCATATACCAGATACACTACATGGAAGAATTTGTAAAGAGGCCGCCAAGGGACATACGGGCCATAGTCGTCGGAGACTCGGTAGCCGCTGCAATATACCGAAGCTCCGGCAACGGCGAATGGAAGACAAACATGGCCCTCGGAGGCAAGGCAGACAAGTGTCCCGTTACAGGCGAGATGGAGGACATGTGCATAAAGGCAAAAAACGCCGTGCTAGGACACATAGTAGGCGTTGATCTGATGGAGGGCCAAGACGGGCTGGTAGTCCACGAAGTCAACAATACAACAGAATTCAAGAATACCGTCCGAGTCTGCAAAGTGGACATACCCTTGCTGATGCTAAAATACGCAAAGGAGGCGGGGCGCAAATGAACGGATTTTCGGATCCGCGTTTTGCAGTAAAGATGCTGGAAAAGGCGCTGCGGCAGTACACGCCGTCGCTTAGCGAAAAGCCTATGGCGGAACTTTTGGCCGACAAGTGCGATGACATGGGATTCTCCAACATCAAGATAGACGAGGTTGGAAACCTGATTGCAACAAAGGGATCGGGCATGCCAAGAATTCTGCTCTGCGGGCACATGGATACCGTGCCCGGCAAGATAAGGGTCAGGCGGGAAGGCGACATGCTGTACGGACGGGGCGCGTCCGATGCCAAGGCGCCGCTGATGGCAATGCTCTTTGCCGCAGCTTCAATACCCAATGATTCCGGCACGGTAACATTTGTAGGCGCAGTGGACGAGGAAGGAAACGCAACAGGCATAAAGAACCTGGTCAAGAGCGGGCTTGAGATAGACTATGCCGTGTTCGGCGAGCCTAGCGGCCTGGACCGCGTTACAATAGCATACAAGGGCAGGCTGGCAATAAACATGCGCGTGGATGTCGGCGACAGCTCGCATGCGAGCGCCCCGTGGCTCTCAAAGAATGCAATAGACGAGATGAGCGTATTCACGTCAAGACTAAAGGAGGCCGTATGCGAGGGACAGGAAGGCAAAAAGCGCGGCATGATGCTGACGTTTGCGCTGACCCAAGTCAGCGGAGGCTCAAGCCACAATGTTACGCCCAAAGAGTGCGAGGCCACGATCGATATCAGAATTCCAGTCGACATGACATGCCGCATGGTGGAAGAAAAGATTGCAGGAGTGGTGAGGCAGGCGTCTCGAGAGCGCAAAGTCGAAGCGTTTTACTCGATAATAGATGAAACTGAACCGTTTGAGGCGCCGCTCAACTCGCCGCTTGTCCGCGCCCTCTCGCTGGCAGTCCGGGATGTCAAGGACACTCACCCCATGCTGATAAGAAAGACCGGAACCGGAGACATGAACGTTATTGGAAACCAGCTTGGTATACCGGTGGTAACATACGGGCCAGGCGATCCGCATCTGGCCCACACCATTGACGAGCGCGTCTCCGTCAAAGAGTACCTTGACGGGATAAGCGTCCTTGAAAGAATGCTGCACCACATCAGGCGCCTGCACTACAAAAAGGCAGGCAGGTAAATGCTCTACTTTGTAGGGCTCGGGCTGTCGGATCCTTCAGGCGCGGCCGAAAAGGCAATGGCAGAGTCGGACTGCATATACCTGGAGCAGTTTACAAGCATGATAGGCGGCAGGCTTTTGTCCAGGCTAAAGGACGCATTCGGCAGCAGGCTGCAGGAGGTCAAAAGATGGCAGGTGGAAGACGGGTCGGAGATTTTGCGCAGAGCCCGCAGCGGCACCGTTGCCCTTGCGTCGTACGGCGATCCCATGATCGCCACAACCCATATTGAGCTGAGGGCAAGGGCTGCGCAGGAGGGCATCAAGACGCGCGTAATTCACGGCGCGTCCGCAATTACTGCAATGATAGGCGAATGCGGGCTGCACTACTACAAGGCGGGCCAGATTGTAACCGTAATGGGCGACGCCGGCCTGGCTCCTACGCCCTACCGCACCATATATCGGAATCTGCTCAATGGGAACCACAGCGTGCTTCTCTTAGAGTACGACCAGGAAAAGGGCTTTTTCCTAGAGCCTGGCGCGGCGCTCGGCATGCTGGAGGACCAGGAAAAATCCCAAAAGAGGGGCGTGATAACGGACGATACATACGTCATAGTCGCATCAAGAATAGGCGAAGACCAGCGCATAGCAGCAGGCAATCTGTCAAGCATTCGCGGCATGGAACACGGCAGTCCGCCGCACAGCATCATCGTACCTGGAACGATGCACTTTACAGAGTCTGACGCGCTAAAGGCATTGGCCGAGTGCGCAGACGAGCCTCACGGCAACGCGCAGCAGAGCATAGCAGCGCAGATGCTGGAGCGATACTATCCCATGATACTAAAGGATGCAGAAGATAAAAGAATCCGGCGCACCGGCGAGACTGAGCGCATACTGGAGAATGCCAGGCTTTACGCGCAGGATGCGCGGCGCTTTCTTGAGGAAGGGCAGGACGAGCTTGCCGTACTAAGCATAGGATACGCAGACGGGCTGGTGGATGCGGTGCGAACGGCGTCCGGAATAGAGCCGGATTAGAGGATGCGTTCCATGATCCTGACAATGCAGGTTGCTCAAACAGCGCCAGGATCAGGTACAGGCAGCGGCGGTGCCAGACGCCGCGCAAGAGCATGGCGAATGCGCCGTTCGGCGCGCTTCATATTTGGACAAGACTGGCCAGGCAGGGCGCGTCTTGGCGAGGCCTGGTTCTGCAAAAAGGCCGCCCTGATTCTCCAGTCCAAATCTCTGACTGCATCAGATCCGGGGATGCATTTCGCCTGGGCCGGAAACTCGAATTGATTTTAATTATAGTGCGGGCGCGATACCGTATTGAATGTCACAGACAATACAATTCTGGCATCCATGTTTGTCTCGCAGTTTAACGGCAGGGATCCTTTATCCATAGCCAGGGAAAGGCTGGGGCTAAGCGAGGACTATATTGAGGAGCGCACAGCGAGCCTGGCGGCAAGCGGACTGGTCAGGGACGGCAGGCTGTCGGATCTTGGGCGAAGCTCGCTTCGGGTTGTGCTGACAGGAGGCGTCTTTGACATAATTCATCCAGGACATATACACACGCTCAATGCCGCAAGAAAACTGGGCGACCTGCTGGTAGTAGTCGTTGCAACAGCCAAGACTGCCAGGCGCATGAAAAAGCGCACGCCCCTGCACACCCAGGAGCAGCGGCGGGATCTGGTAGGCTCCCTGAGGATGGTGGACTTGGGGCTGATCGGAGACGAAGAAGATATCTTTAGGACAGTGGGACGCGTAAAGCCCGAGATTATCGCGCTGGGGTATGATCAGGCGCATCAGGAAAAATTCATAAAAGACGGATGCGAAAAGAACGGACTGAGCGTCAGGGTGGCGCGGCTACAGTCTCCCGTGCCCGAAATATCAAGCTCAAGAATAGAAAAAGAGTACGGCGATGCAATACACGACATATGACCTAGCCGACTGGAACCAGCACTGAGACCTTTGAGCCGTCTCCCAGTCCTGCAGATGTCCTGATATTCTTGTCCGATACGAGCTCAATAATCGACGGCTCATGGTGCGTCCTCTCCAGGCGGATGAGATGGCACGACAGGCCGTTTGCTGTAGCCGGAAAGCACTTGACCCATCCAAAGGTCCGGGTGCCGTCGTGAAAGCCTGCGATTTTGGCGCCGTCCAGCGCGTCAAGCTGCCTTGCAGACTCGACAAATTCTGCGCCGTCCAGCCTTATGTTCAGCGTTCCTGGAAACGGCGCGTATCCTATTTTTTCCCTAAACTGCCTTGCGTATTCCGGCAGCGACATATAGTACGCTCCCTCGCCCATTCCGGATACGAGCGCGCCCTCAAGCCTTATGCAGGACTGCGCATTTCCCATGCTTGACTGGAGTATTTTGGATATTCTTGCAAGCTGCGTGCAGCCGTTCGGAGTTATCCTGACTGCCATGCCGCGGCTTCCCCTGACCCGCTCAATCATGCCGGTCTGCTCCAGCTCTGCAAGATGCTTTGATGCGGCCTGCTGCGATCTGCTGATCTCCCGGCCTATTGATGCGGTAGTCACCGGAACAAAGTTGTTCTTTGCGCCCTGGGACATTAGAAATGCAAGCGTCAAGAGGTGCTGAATTTTAAGATCAGGCAATGCAGCCTAGACTATTCCCAGATTTGCAAAGGTTCGCAGCGTCATGGTGCTGCTGCTTGCCAGTTTTGCCAGCCTGTGCCCCACAAGGCAGTCGATTCCCGCGTTCTTTGCTCCTTCCAGCAGCCTCTGCGTTATGATTCCGTCAAGTATCAGGTATTTGATTCCGGACTGTCCTGCAAGCTTGCCGACCAGCTCGCTTATCGGCACCCTGAACACTTCTTTTTGCTTTTCGTCAAGCGCCACTGCCTCCAAGGTTTCGTTGAGGCCGGAGTAAATCTTTGATACAAGATCGGCAAGCGGCTTGTCCTTTTCGTCTTTTAGCTTGGGCTCCTTGCCGTCCTTGATCTCCTGCGCCACCGGATCGAGAATTTCCGAGACCCGCTGCGGCGTGAGATCCTCCACCTCAACGTCGCGATCCGCCTGGAGTTCATAGTCTATCGGCACCATCGACTTTAGTTCCTTGAGTATGAATCCGCCGGCCCGGTCGCCGTCAAGAAATGCCACCACAATGCGCTTTTCTGCGCAAATGTCCTTTATGGACTCGTCTATCCTGGCTCCCTCTATTGCAAGCGTGTTGTCGTATCCGGCCCGAAGCAGGTTGATTATGTCAGCGCGTCCTTCGACCAGGATTATCCAGTCGGAACTATTGATTCCCGACCCGCACGGCAGGCTTGACGGGCCGTACGACTCCACTCTTCCTGACGAACCTTCGTGGACGTCTTTTAGAACCGTATCTCCCTCGCTTACCGTTTTTGTCTTCCACTGCTGCTTGATCTCTTTTGCTCTTCTTACTATTTCGTCTTTTTTTTTAGCGCGCACATCATCCATCGCATCAAGCTTGAATGTGCAGTCAAATGGTCCTACTTTGTCTATGCTTTCAATTGATGCTGCAATAAGCACGCACGTATCAATATCAGTGCTCATCGGTATGAGGGCATGGCCTGACGTTGTATTGGCAGTAGCGCTTACCGCTACGTCAATGCGGCCTACTTTGGACTGACGCTGGAGCTCGTTCAGATCTTTTTCCGGACCAAACAGTCCTTCGGTCTGACCGAATATTGCTCCTATAATGTCCGTCCGTTCAACCAAACCATCAACTTGGAAGGATAGCTTAACGTGATACTTGACAATTCCAGATTGAGGCATAAACCATTCATCTCCTTAATCAACAGAAATCCTCTGAATATTCCATATATTTGTCTATCGATAGTACTCCCAGCAAATTCATGGATCGGCGGCATTAGCATGCACGCAGCAAGCCGGCCTGCAAAGGCATGATGCGCAGAGGTCTGAATTTGATTAGCATGCGGCATTCCTGAATGATACGCCTTCAGGCAGGCCGGAATGCCAGTAGCATGCAGCAGGAGCGGGCACTGGCAATTTCACAGCGCAAGGCCTGGGCCGCACCGTGCAGAAGCGAGCCTTTCTGTGAAATGCGCCTTGCCGCAGCCAAGACGCATCGGACTTGGTTCCGTGCAGTCATTCAGAGATCGGAGCCCAGGAGCGCGGCAGTTCGGACTGCCTCATTCAACCGCAAGCAATCCGGGCGCATAAAGATTTAGGATTTGATCCATCGACAATGCTGTGATGATGCGAATTGGCAATTTGTATTCTGTAATTTACGGTTGCTTGTACTGTGCTGTATGGAAGATCAAATGCCGCGCCATTGCCGACCGCATGCGAGCGGATTAAATCATGCAGACATCAGGCATCTATGAACAGGCGCAAACCATCGCCGCAGCATCCAATCCTGAGCACGTTTAGCTTGGATGGTCCGTTGCATCCCAGAATGCAGCATCGCATTGGCGGAATGCTGGACGCGCGAAAAATAAGCTACACATTTAAGGCAGGCACAGTCAAGTTTCGCCATGTCAATGACAACATCGTCAACAACAGACAGCATATGCACCGTAGAGATAAACAGGCCGGAAAAGCTCAATGCGATGAATATCGAGGTCGCATACGAGATTATTGAAAAGTTTGAAGACATGAGTCAGGACGACAGAATCAAAGTTATCATACTGACAGGCAAGGGCGACAAGGCGTTTTCTGCCGGCGCTGATATCGAGTACATGTCAAAGATTACGGCCGACGAGTCTGTAGAATATGCAAAGATGGGCCAGCGCGTCACAAATACGATTGAATCCGCAAGGCAGCCCACAATAGCTGCCATAAACGGCTTTGCCCTGGGCGGCGGCTGCGAAGTCGCGATGGCCTGCGATATCAGAATTGCAGGCGAGTCTGCAAAGCTGGGCCAGCCTGAGGTTACCATAGGCATACCGCCAGGATGGGGCGGCACTCAGCGGCTTATGCGGCTTGTCGGAACGGCAAAGGCAAAAGAGCTTGTATTTACAGGCAGGAAGATACGTGCACAAGAGGCCAGAAACATTGGCCTGGTAAACATGGTGGTGCCGGACAAGTTGCTCATGGAGGAGGCTCAAAAGTTGGCCCAGGAAATGTGCCAAAATTCACACATGGGAATCCAAATGTCAAAAATGGCCATAAACCACGGAAGAAACACCGACCTGCAGTCCGGACTCTCAATTGAGCTGCTGGCATGGAGAAACTGCTTTACGCATCAGGACAGAAGGCTCAAGATGGACGCATTTCTGGCAAAATCGAAGAAATAATCCTGCAGATATTCTGAAACGGTACGGTCCATGGCAGCGCGCATCAAGAAATAATCACACCAGGCGCCAATGCGTGCTTGGGAATTGCATGGGGGCCGTGCTTGCAAGCAACGCTCGGGAATTGCATCCGAGAGCAGCGCAGTATTTGCTGGCTGGGTATGATTTGTCACCAGATGCGACGGCGTCCGGCATCGGCTGCGGCATATTCAAGTCATTCAAGACGGCAGGCGCGCCTTTGCGCCAGCCTGCTGCTTGCACTAAGGCAATGACGCCGATGCTCTGACGGCAGGCTTGGGGGGGGGGGCGCGCATGCGCGCATAATTCAGGCCGCATCAGAAGCGCGCATGATGCATGCGCGCCTGCAAGAATCTGTGCCTGGCTTTCGCAGTGCCAGGCTGCGGCAAGCCGGCATGCAAGCGTTCGTGCCCCGCAGAACATTTTTCAGAAAATCTGGCAAAGATTATTATAATTTGCACGGGCGATCATCAATATGGCAACAGAACAGGCACAGGAGATGATTACTGTTACTGCAAAGGCCGCAGAAAAGATCAAAGAGTTCATGGCTGAAGAGGCGGAAAAGCCGCAATACCTCAGAGTCTATGTTCAGGGCGGAGGATGCTCCGGACTGTCATACGGAATGGGCTTTGAAAAAGCGGCAGACGAAGACGACATGGTCATTGAGCAGCAGGGAGTCAAGATTCTAGTGGATGACTATAGCAAGGACTCGCTCAAGGGAGCAAGCGTTGACTATATTGAGAGCCTGATGGGATCTGGATTCAAGATAAACAATCCGAACGTGACAAAGTCATGCTCATGCGGCCACTCGTTTAGCACCGAGTAGGTCCTAATCTTTTTTATCATATCAAATTTTTTTGCGATGCTGCGCGAATTGTTCTCAGGGTACGGTACGGCTTGGCGTCCACGCGAAATGCGCCCAGGGCAACAGCTATTGTCCTGCCATTGAGTGCTATTTGAGGCGCGCTTGGGCTTCGTCCGGCTTTTGCCTGATCGCCATGCTGCAGACTAGAATCAATGCCGCAGCAGAGATGCGCGCCAGACTGCCTGCTTTTTGGCGGCAATGTCCGCAATAGCCAGCAGGGGCTTGTTTCACTCAATCTGCCCGACATGGTACGAAAAAAGGCTATTGCGCTAAGATGCGTCCCCACTGGGCAAGCGCCGATGCCGCTGCAACCCAGTCCCGCAGATCGTCGTACACTGGAACGCGCCTTGCCTCAATCAGGCGCGAGATCTTTTGCGTATAAGGTCCTCCGTTGGCTCCCACCAGAATAGGCTTGTCCTGGGTGTCCGAAAAATTTGCCAGATAGTCCACTATCACTTCGCCCAGCGGATCGTCCTGGAATACAAACCAAGGCATTACAATATCAACTCCGGCATCAGCTGCAAACGCATCCATTACAAACTTGTAGTCTTCAGCGCTGGCTCCTCCCGTAACGTCCACAGGATTTCCCCTGCCAAGAACGTACGTCGGCGGAAAGTGATCCTTCATTCTTTGAAGCGATTCATCGGAGACGGATGCCAGCTTTAGCCCCAGCCTGTCATAGTGATCGATTGCTCCGATCATGGGCCCTGCGCCGTTGCTGGTCATGGCTGCTCTGTTTCCCTTTGCAGGAGGCTGCCATGCGAGCGCCTTTGAGACGGCTGCCAGTTCCTGATAGCTGTCGACTGAAATGATTCCCGCCTGTTTGAATGCGCCCATTATTATTGCGTTGGAGCCTCCAAGCGAGCCAGTATGCGATGCCGCCTGCTTTGCTCCAAGCTCGGTCCTTCCGCTCTTCCATATTACGACAGGCTTTTTCTTTTCGCGCATAACCCGCTTTGCCGTATTGACAAACTTGCGGCCGTCTCCAAAGCCCTCTACGTACAGTGCGATCACCTTTGTCTGGGGGTCGTCTGCCAGGTACCAGATCATGTCGGCCTCGTCGACATCCGAGCGGTTGCCGTAGCTTATCATCTTTGAGAGGCCAAACGAGTCTGCAGTCTCAAGGAAGCTGATTCCCATCGTGCCGCTCTGAGACAGCAGGGCTACGCTGCCGAGCCTCGCGCGCACCATTCTGGCCTGTCCCTGAAACGCGCAGTCCAGGCGGTTTGCGGCATTGAACATGCCGATGCAGTTGGGCCCGATTATGCGAATATTGTGCTTGTCAGAGAGCTCTTTGATCTGGGCTTCATAGTCTGCCCGCTGCCCTCCGAGCTCCTTTCCGCCGCCTGAAACTATCACTACGCTGTGAACGCCCTTGGCCGCGCACTCTTCAAGAACGGGCGGGGTTGCCGACAAATCCACAGATATTACTACCAGATCCAAGTCTCCAGGCACGTCCTTGATGGACGGATAGCATTGGAGATCGAATATTTTGTCCGCCTTTGGATTTATCGGGTATACGGTTCCGTCAAATTCATAGTTGGCCAAGCTGTCCAGTATTGAGTTTCCAATCTTGCCCGGAGTCGAGGATGCGCCGACGAGCGCGACCGTTCTGGGCGTAAAGAATTTTTCCATGTGCGAAGAATCAGGCTCTGCAGCCGAGATTGAGCCGCTTTTTACCTCTTTGTTTAGGATTATTTTGGCATCCACCACATAGTGCGAGTCTGGATATACCATGACCGGATTAAAGTCTATGCTGTTGATATAGTCCGCATTGTCCACTCCGATCCGGCCTATTTTGACAAGCATTTCTGACAGCATGTCCAGATTTACCGGCTCGCTTCCCCGAAATCCATCAAACAGCGCCGATGCCTTTAGTTCCCGTATCATTGACTTGGCGTCAGCTGCAGTAATCGGCAGCATTCTGAATGCGACATCCTTTATGACCTCTGTCATTACGCCGCCCATGCCGACCATTATTACGGGGCCAAACTGCGGATCATTCTGCAGGCCGACGATAATCTCAATGCCCTTTGGAACCATCTTTTCTAAAAGTATGCCCTTGATGTCAGCGTCCTGTACTGCCGACAGCCTGCCGTGCATGTCGTTGAACGCTTCTCTGACCTGCTCAGCATTCTCTATTCCAACCTTGACGCCGCCGACATCCGTCTTGTGCAGAATCTGCGGTGATACTACCTTCATGACCAGCGGAAAGCCGATATCCTGGGCTGCCTGCACCGCTTCATCGGCTGTTTTTGCCAGCGCAAACGGCGGCACTGCTATGCCGTACTCTTTGAGCACGGACTTTGCAAGCTCTTCAGTAATTACCTTGTGGTCGGTCTGAATGGTATCGGCAAATATCTCTTTGGACATGAATCAAATGATCGAAAATATGCTCTTTATATTAAGATTATTTGGAGCGCTTGAGCCTGGCGCGTATTGGCCTGAATTGGAAGGCCGGAACGCATCCATGCTCCAGACTAAAAGCAATGCCGCATTGCACTAAAGATACGAGCATGGATTGTGATTTTCAGCTACAACAGTTTCAAGCGGAAGCATAGTCCAGTCTGCATCTGACGCGGCGCCGTACGCGCCTTTATTTGCCCGCATGAGAATCTGAAACTGTTCGCGTTGAGTACCGCGTATGGGCGCGCTTGCACGCAGCATGCTTGCAGTACAAGGCATGGATAAGACGCTGCTGATCAGGCATTTTGGCGACACTGAATATGAGAATAATTGACTTTTTTTTAGACAGCATGAGCCATTATTCTAAAAAGGAGATTTTAGAAGGGACAGGCATCTCAAAGACTGCGCTGTGCAAGGCGTGGCCTGAATTGGAGAGATTGGAGATAGTCATGCCAAAAGGAAAGTACGGGCGCGCGCCGGCCAGGCACGGCGACGGCATCAAAGGCTCAAATATGGACAAGATGATTGAAATGCACCGAAAGGATCTCAATGTTGTAATCGGGCTGGTCAATCTGCATGAGGCCATGAAAACCATCAAATCTGGACATAGACTCATCGGAAAGATTATGTCCGAGCGGCGGAAAAAGCTCAAGATATGACTTGCGGCGGCATTGCCGTACTGCGTTTCTGCATCGGGGCTGTATTGCCGCGCTGCAGCCTTGCGCGCGCATTTTTGAACCTGCGTTAGGACGGCATTTCAGCTCGAATAATGTCCGCATTGCGGCAGGCGGCGCATGTCAGTGCATGCGTAAAATCGGAGATTTTGCATGATGTTTTTGTCCGAGAAAAATTTGATCATTTTGTACAGGCTGATTATGCAGGATTTCTCAGGCGATATGCGCAAAACGCAATGCGGGCAAAAAATCCGAAAGGCCAGGCCGGTCAAGGACAGAGGCTTCATGCTGAATCGCGGCCGCCGCCGAGCAGGAAGCGCGGAAATTTAAGTGCTAATCCTAAGCTCTCTTTTGAGTCTCACAGCCGGCATGACGCCATCGGAACTGCAGCATGACGCTTCTTAGATTTTGGCGTGGAACAGTTGAAAATGTACTTGTCTTGCAGCATGATTGTTCTGAATGGCAGGACTTGGAGCTGCGAAAAAGTTGTGCGAAGCATTCCTGCTTGGAACTGTCAAATTTTCTATAGGCTGTCATGTCCGGCAGATGAAAACATGCTGCTGTTCTCTGCAGTTGGCGCCTTGTGGAGTTTTGGCATGCAGAACATGGATGGCTGTTTTCCGGCGGCAGCGCCTGTAATCGCCAGCATAACAAAGAGTATGACCCCATACGCCGCACCATATTGGTCATTGTTTCATAACTGTGATTCAAGGTACAAAAGATTGGCTGTTTTACGCATTCGGACAAGGTCATGAAACAGACTGCCAGATTGAATCGATTTATGATTGTCAGAGCGTATTGCAAGAATTCCAGCGCTGGCATTGACAGATCTGGCGTAAAAATTTCAAAAAGAGGTTGGAGGCTAATCGTCGTCGGCGAGATCATCTAAAAGCTTAGAGTATTTCTCCATAAGCTCTTCGTTAATTTTCCGCTCTTCTGCGCTCATGCTTTTCATTCTCTTGGAAATATAAAAAGACAACTGCTTCATGACTTCTGGGTTCAAGGTGAGCATCTGATCCTTGATTCTTCTTAACATCTGCCTTAATTCCAGATTCTCTTCCGGATCAATATCTAAATCATAGCCATTATCGCGCAGAAACTTGCATGCTGCGACAATTCCAGTTCTTCTATTGCCGTCCATGAATGGCTGCTCCAAAGCAATTGTCCCCATAATATGAGCGGCTGTTTCAATCAAGTCTCGTTCCTTATCTCCGGAATTGCCAGCATTATTTATCGTCGAAAGCGCTTTGTCCAGGTTTTTTTGAATGATTCCGATGTATACGCGCCTGCCGGTTCTTTTTTCTTCTCTTAGAAGAACCTGCTCATTAGTTGCAGTCAGGTACCGCTCATGTATTTCCATTACTATGTTATCTGAGACCACGGCACTCACTTTCAATGACTAAATTTAAAGCTTGAATATTATTCAGTGATCGAAAATGCGGTATTCTTTCTTATGGCCGCTACCTTATGAATCATATGCATGCAGAATTTCATGCGTGCAAAACCAGGGAAAGTGCAGAAATTGTCCTAATTCATCAGAATTTTTGAAAACCATGCTATGTCATATGGTCGAACATGGAAAAAAGATGAAAATTCAAAAATGTACGGATTGATCATGGCAGATGGAATTGCGCGACAACCCAGAAAACGCAGCCGCAAGGATGTGATTTGGAGTGCACATTTTCAGCCTGATTCTTTGGTGGGCCATACGTTAATGCTCAACATGCATGAAAATCTGCCGCAAATTTTGCAGTTCCAGAATGTTTGCGTCCACAAAAGATCTTATGAGCCCAGAATCTAAAAGTCTTGTTTAAGAATTGGAAACTTGGATCCTGCCGCCTGCTGATACGCCTCAAATGCATCAGGCCCTGACAAGCACTTTTTGCAGATGCAGTTTTTAGAGACTGTTTTCAGATCACAGTCGTCTAGCATCTCGCAAAAGTCGCAGCCGGCAGGAGCACCGCACACCATGCATCGAATTGAAGTGTGCTGCGCTTCTGGCTGAGGGATGTCTTCAGGTTCATGGCAGGCCTCATGCTTTACTCCCACGCCTTTGGACCAAAAGCCCACCTGCCCGGCATCGATCTTTTTGCCGCATTCCTGGCACTTGCCAGGAAATCTCATCGGCATTTTGACCCAGCTCATTTCTTTGCCTCGTTTTTCAATGTGTCTGCCGCCTCCTCTGGGAGATCCAATTTCAGTCCTTTGCGGACAAGCTTGAGCAGGTATGGAAGGTGCAGTGAGGCAAAATTGCTCTTTGATGTATGAGTGGCCCCTGCCATGACGTCGTTGAGGATATTCATCTTTTTGCTGGTAAATTTTATCTTGCTGATTACGCTAAACGGCAGGCCGTACTGCTCATACTTTACGCCCGTGCCAGGCTCATACGCCTTGAGCAGAATCGTATCAAGATACCTTGCAAGGCGCCACTGCTGCGTTCTCATTATTCTGCCGTACAGCATGTCGGCCTGGGATACGGCATCAAGCATCCTGCTTCTAGCATCAGGAGTGAGTTTTGACATGCATATGCTTGCGTGAAACGCCCGCAGCTTGTCCTGCGGATTTACGCGAGTCATCCCAAGTATGCGGCGCGCCTCGCCGGCAGACTCTGCACCAAAGAATGCGTTTATGCCGTCCTCTAGAGTCGGCATCTCTGCAGACTTGCCTACGTCAGGCGTGAAACCTGTGGCAAGCGCCTGGGCGGCATTCAGCATTGAGCGGATATCGCCGCGTGAAATTGTTACCGTTCTGATTATCGCGCCAGGCCCCAGCCTGGCATTCTCTTTTTTGAGTACGTTGTCAAGATGCAGACGCAGCAGCCTGGGCGAAAGTGGCTTGAAATGCACGACATTTGCGGCCTTTTTGATGTTCTTCATCTTGGAAGCTGCATCAGAGTTTGCAGCCAGAACGATCGGAACCGGCGGCTCTTTCAGCATGTCAGTCAGGGCCGACGCTCCGCCATAGTCCGACCGACCGTGAATTCCGTCAACCTCATCTATGAAGATCATCTGAGTTCCCAAAAGGCCGGCATTGTGAATTGCAGATCCTAAAATCTCATTTATTTTGGCCTTTGTGCGAACATCGCTTGCATTAAGCTCAACCATGTCGTATCCAAACTGCTTTGCTGCCAGCATGGCAGATGTAGTCTTGCCCGTTCCTGGAGGGCCCACCAAAAGCAGAGGCTTGCTTCCAGCAGACCATGCCTTGAACCAGTTCAGGATGGCGCTGCGGGCCTCTTCGTTTCCAATCATCTCCCGCAAGGTTCCTGGGCGGTGCTTTTCTGACCACATCATGATGAGATCACACCGGCATCCTTGACTCAAGCGTCTGCCATATGCCTGCCTTGTGCAGCTGCTTGTACCAAAATTCGTTATAGTGCTCCAGCGTAAGAAACAGAAATTCAAGAAATTCCCGGTGCGAAAAGCTTTCCGGCAGCAGTTCAAGCGCCAGTCTTGCATCCTGCAGGTACAGCCTGCTTTTTTGCAGCGTAGCGTCAAATCCTGCCTTGATGTCTCCGGACAAGTGCGTATAGTACAGCGGCCACGACGGAACCTTGACAAATTCGCCCTTGAGCGAATCCTCAATCTCGTTTCCGCATCCAGCGCTCTCTGCAGCCCTTGCCATGCCGAGGTAGAATATTTCTCCCAGTGGGCGTCTGGCCAGCGCCATGTTGCGCCCCGCCGTTCCCATTATGGCCCGATATTTCTTATAGCAGCGGTTCATCGCAGAGTCGGTTATTTCGGCAGGAGCTTCCTTTAGCATTGTGTCCATTGCCTGTCCGTCCAATGCGTCCTGAAATCCCGATTCAAACTCTTTTAAAACCAGGTCTCCGCCCTTGGATATCTTGCGTCTCGCAAGCCGCAGAATGTACGGGCACATGAGCCGATAATCGTCCAAATATTCAAGATCCTCGTCCTTGTCCACTATTCTATCCATAGGCTCGCTAAGATCTATGGCCATTATGTGCCCGTCTACCATGTCCTGCTTTAGCTGCGGATCCTCGCCGGCCGCGTCGTACAGCGCGCTGAACACAGGCAGCGTCATCTTGACAAAGTTGGAGTTGAGTATTCTGTTTACGCGATCCTGCAGGGTGTCGGCATTCTCCAGCCTGGACTTGACATCGGGTATCGCAGGCGAATCCAGCATTACTGCATCAGTTTTAATCTCCTGGGCAAACTCCTCCTGCGCTGACGCGGGATTCTGATCGTTCCTTATCTCCAGCAGCAGGTCAGATGCAAACCGCATTGAAAATGCCGGAAGCTCGCTGTGCGCCTCGTTCCTGTACCTTGCAAATGCCCGATACCCCTTTGACTTGAACATTCCCTGCCTGAGAATCTGCTTTCCGGGCTTTGTGCCTGCAAGAGACTCTTTGCTTGTTACAGACCGATCCTTTCCGCTCACAAATCTGCCACTCTTCCTTGGTATTTATGCGTAAAAGAGCGTCAGTCTGCCACGGCCCGACTTGCTCGGACCGGTTCATTGCATGCGTGAGAATTGCCCGCGCCTGCCAAAAGAGCCGTTACATCCTATAAATTACCATATCCAAAATTCCAGGCGTGGAGGCAATAGAGGTTCTCAGAAAAGCGTCAGATGCGGTGTACAATACGGTCAAAGGCATGGCCGGAACAGAGGATGCGGCAGGAGATTTTGGCAGGGGGGCCGGAGGCGACATATCCCGCAGAATAGACATCGTGGCAGAAGAAGCCGTGCTGGAATGCCTCAAGGACGCAGGCTTTGGGTGCACCGTCCTGGGCGAAGAGTGCGGACGCGTTGAGGTGCCTGGAAAGAACAGAGGGTTCGTCATAATGGACGCTATAGACGGCTCTGCAAATGCAGTAAGGGGCGTGCCGTTCTTTTGCTGCTCGCTTGCTTTTGCTCCGCAGGAGCGCCTAAGCTCCGTAACGGACGCCGTAGTAACAGACCTTGCCAATGCAAAGCAGTACTGGGCCAGCGAAGGAGGCGGCGCGTACTGCGACGACAGGCGCATCAGGGCAAGCAGAGCCAATCCAATCTACAGCATAATCGGAGTCAACACATCCGGTTCTACGCCCGAACTCCTAATGAGGCTGCAGCCAGTATTCGAATACAATCATACCAGGCATTTTGGCGCAAACGCTCTTGAGATGTCCATGGTGGCATCCGGACTGATGGACATGCTGATTGACCTGCGCGGCAAGATAAGAGTGCAGGATGTTGCGGCAGGGTGCCTGATAGTAAGAGAAGCGGGAGGCGTGGTGCTTGATGAGGCAATGCTGCCGCTGGATTCCGGATTCGCGTACGGCACAAAGCTCTCGTTTGTGGCCGCCAGCTGCGCGGAAATTGCAGAGGAGCTGCTGAAACAGTAATGGCTCCCTTGGCGGGACTCGGCTGATTAAAGGCGGTACCCAGCAAAGGCGGTTGCCAAGTTCCAATCTGGACAGACATTGTATTGATGTCTAGTCCTTGCCGTATGCGGACTTAGCGCCCGCATAGAGAAACTCAATTGCATTATTGCCCCAGTCAATGCTGTATATGATCCTGTACTTTCCCACAGTACGCAAACACCCGTTTGTTCTGTTTCCATCTTCCCAGTGCTGCCGGGCTATCAGAGTTTTTTAGTTCTTCAATCGCGTGATCTGCTCTCTGCTTGATCTGCACATCAAGGTTTTTGTACTGTTTTAGGAATCTTCTCCCAAGGACAGTTTTCTACCGAGTCATTGCTCTTGATCATGCAGCCACTTTATGACATCCTCGCGAGGCTCAAATGTCACCTTGCCCTCGTCGCTTGCATAGAATTCGTCAATGGCGCTGATCTCCTCCGGGGTCAGGTCGTCGACATGCTCTGTCTTGGGCATGCCTTATGCGGTGGTCTTCTTGCATTTAAGGATGGCTGGTTAGCTCAGTCTTCCCAAATGCAACCCGACTCACGAATGGTGCAGGCAGCAGCGTGCGGCGGATTTGCATACAGCATAATCTGAATTGCGTCAAACTTGGAGCCGTTTTACGGAGAACTTTTGGGACTGAACTTGTGTCCAGATATTAACGGGGGGTGACCTCGTACTTGGCGGCTTTATCCGCGACGCCTCCGGCACGTACGTGTTCTCGTCCCGATCGCCGATCTATCCGGTCTTGGCAGTGCGCTAGCCTCAGAAGGGCCATTGCATATGCCTGTTTTGCCTCCCCCCGGATCAGATCACAGCTTATGATTTCGGAGAGGGCCTACTCGCAGTCTGCCTTGGCCGCGTCCCCAAGCGGCACGGGCGCATCAAACTTTGTCTCAAACATCGGCAGGATCGGCGCCAGCCGGTCTGCACGGTACGCCAGCCTGCCGTTCCTTTTGCCTGCCGGCTTTAGTGTGTCCAGGAATCTGATCGCAGCGGTTCCCTGCCCGATGCCTGCCAGCTTGGTCTTGATCCTGCGCAGCTTGGCCGCATAGTTGCGGATGTCTTCCGGGTTCTTTTCGGTCATGCGTAAAGTTGAGGACAAAGTCCGGTTTTTATTTAAAGCCCATTTTTGCCGCGGCGGTTCTGGCGATTGGCTCTTCCAGGGATTTGAATAAAGGATAATGGCGCCCTTGGCGGGATTTGAACTCGCGTCTCAGCCGTGACAGGGCCGAATTCTGGACCTGGCTATACTACAAGGGCTTGGATATCCTGCCAGCAATTCAAGTTTAAAGCTTTCTCATTTCAATTGCGGCTTTTTGCAACCCAGTCCTCGTACATGCCAATCAAGTCGTCCACATCAGACTCTGACTCAGAGTATGCCACTATGACGGCAAACCTGCCTTTGGCATCGTGCCCCCGCGCAAAGTATCCCCAGTATTTGTCCGGCAGGCGCTCAAAATTTTTTTCATTTCTTGATACGCCTGCAAGATTCTTTGCGAGTTCGGCTGCAATGCCTGCCGCGTCTTTTTGTTCCAGCATGGTACAATGCTGCACGGATGATAAAATAAAGGCATGCGGTACTAGTTTGGCAAAGTGCGGGAGCCGCCACAGTTTGTAGGCATGAATTTTGCTGTACGGATGCTCTGCCAAGCCATGCTGATCCAGCCTTTTGTGCCTGCGCGCTGCGGCAATTCTGGCGGCATCGCCTGCATGGCGCGCCCCAGGCCGGAAAAGCCCAAAGGCGCTGCGCTTATTCCAAGCATGGGATGCTGCATGGAAGCATTTCAAGGCATCGCATTTTAGAGCAGCTGCACCATGCGCGGCGCGCGTCAGCCGCAGTTGTGCAGCGCCTGGACTGCGGACGCGGCGTACAGCACGCATAAAGTCCAGGCTGCTGCAGGCGCGAGCTTGGCTGCAGTTGATGCCTTGCGACCAAGATGTCCGAGACTTGGACAGCAGCTTCAAAAAATACATAAGTGAAAGGCGTGGCTGTAGCATCAATGGACAGCGTAGTTCATTTTGAAATTCCGTATGACGACCAGGCAAGGGCGCAGGAATTTTACGAAAATGTATTCGGCTGGAAATGGGCAAAGGTGCCCAACATGGATTACCACATGGTGTCCACAACTGAAACGGATCCGGAAACGATGGCTCCCAAGAATCCCGGCGCAATAAACGGCGGCATGATGAAGCGAAAGGACCCAAAGCATGCGCCCACCATTGTTATCGGCGTAGCGGATCTTGAATCCCAAATGAAAAAGATCGAAGCTGCAGGGGGCAAAACCATCATTCCAATGATGAATGTTGGAGAATACGGCAAGTATGCCCAGGTGACGGACACCGAAGGAAACGCCCTGGCTCTCTGGCAGGTTGGAAAGCCGCAATAGCATCTTTCAGACAACTTTTATTTTTTATCCTGGCAGAGTCCTAGCTTATTTTAATTTCCTGGCCGCCTTGTTCCTGGACGCTTGGATCTTCGTCTTGGCTTTCAGCGCTTTCTGACTCGGTCGCCTGGCCGTCCAGCGCCTTTAATTCAGAGCGCAGAAATTGCCGGTACTTTGCAATCTCCTGCTCCGTCATGCTCTTTGCATTGGATGTCAGAATGGCGCCCATAAACGACATTCTCACCATCACATCCGCAGCTGCAAAGCGCCCTACGCTTCCCAGACGAAACAGAACATCCAACTGCTTTCTGACAATGTCTCCTACCTTGCTTATGTCCTGGGTGGTGGTCTTTCCCTTTTCAGTAAGCTTGTACCTGCCGTCATTGTTCTCCTCAATCAGTTTCTCGTCAAGCAGCCTGCCCAGGAGCGGATAGTCAAGTCCGGGCGACGGCTTCCAGATTCCCTGGCTCTGCTGCACTGCCTGATCGATAATCTGCTTGCCTGTGCAGGGCTCCTGATCAAGGATGGACAGTATGTAGTATCGTGAAAATCCTCTTGGCACGGAACTGCCCACGCGAGACAGCCATTCGCTTATCATTGAGTTTCATATCACTAGTGATATATATTAATCATACGGGGAATAGTTCTGCCACTTATTCGGGTGATCCCGGACGGTGCTACGGATCGGGTGGTTGTAAGGGGGTGGGTTGTCGCCTAATTCACCAGAATTCATGAAAATCATTGAGGTACCATATGGATCAGGCGTGCAGAGGCGGAAATTCAGAAAAGTGTGCAGATTGAGTCAAACAAGTGGAATTGGGCGACATCCAACCCCTTTGGCACCATGCGCTTGTCATATATCAGAACATCCATAATCATGGATGTTATAATATATATTAAAATAGGATAAAAAGTGGATATTATAATACAGATTGAAATCTACCATGCTGTTTCAAAAACTGCAAATAGACAAAAAGGAGCTTGTCACGTCCGCGGAGCTAAAACAGTACTGCAAAAAGGGGGGCTTTGACTATGATCTGGTGATTAAAAGCTTGGTGAGGGGCAGGCGCCTGGTAAGAGTTTTTCGCGGAATATACTATGTAAGGACGCCAGACGAGATTGTTTTGGGAAAAAGCAGGTACAGTCATCTTGAGCTGGTGGC
>CAYGAM010000021.1:0-26127 GCA_964347915.1 uncultured Nitrosopumilaceae archaeon
CCCCCCACCCCCCCCCCCCCCCCCCCCCCCCCACCCCCCCCCCCCCCCCCCCCCCGCCGGGCGGGCCCCCAGAAAGCAACAGCAAGAGTGGTCATTTGATCTTGCAATAATGGATGAAGCTCATAGAACTACAGGAGTTTCATTAGAAGACGCAATTTTCAAAAAAAAGCAACAACAAAAGACGCAGCTTTCGGGGACTCTCAATCAAAACTTATCTTATTTTCAAGCAGTGCACAATGACAAATATGTTAGAATTAAAAAAAGATTGTACACTACGGCCACACCCAAAGTCTACCAGACGCATGTAGTCAAAAAAGCTAGAGAACGATACGACAAAGACTTTCTCCTGTATTCAATGGATGATGAGCAAATATATGGAAAGGAACTGCACGCGCTTAAATTTTCACATGCAATAGACAGAGGACTGCTGTCTGATTATCGCGTGGTTGCGTTGACTGTAAGCGAAGCAGAGGGGGCTAAATTAAGCCAAACTCTGAGAGGAAATATTAATACTGTCAGCGCCGCCAAGATGATTGGTTGCTGGAGAGCTTTGCGCGATCCGGAAAAAGATAGTCATTCTGTTGGCGAAAACAACAGAGCATCCTATGTTGCACGCGCGCATCCATTGCAAAGAGCCATTGCATTTTCGCAAAATATACGAGACTCAAAGTCTTTTATGAACGAATTTCCTCTTATCGTGAGCGTTGCCAGCACGGACGATTCTACCTGCTCTGTATGGCATGTGGACGGCAAGCACAATGCACTGCAGAGACGAGAACGGCTAAACTGGCTGGAAGAAAGCCATGCAGATGACAGGGAATGCCGCGTACTGTCTAATGCAAGATGCTTGACGGAAGGCGTAGATGTCCCGGCATTGGATGCTGTAATATTTTTGGACACGCGCAGCTCTGCAATCGACGTAATACAGGCAGTCGGTCGCGTAATGCGCAAGTCGCCCGACAAAAAGTATGGATATATCATAATTCCGGTAATAGTAAAAACGGAAGACGATGTGGCAACGGCCCTGGAAGATGATGAAGTATTTGGCAATGTTTGGAAAGTAGTAAGAGCGTTGCGCTCGCATGATGACAGAATTGATCAATATCTGATATCTGGAAATGTGCCAAACTTGTTGGTCGTTAAATCGCCGCATTCTGACGATGGGAAAACTGACAATAAAGAACCGAAACACAGCATTGAACAGCGTGTTGCCGAAGGCGTGCAATTGGATTTGAAAAAACTATTGAATATACTGCGTACAAAGCTGGCGGAAAAAGTGGGCGATCGAAGATATCTTGAATCGTGGGCAATTGATGTTGCAAAAATTACCGAACGGATAAAGCAAAGAATCTTGCTTTCAATTGAAAGCAAGCAGGCAGCCAAGGAATTTAATTTGTATCATGATGGTTTGCGCAAAATAATCAACGACCATATCACGCCGGATGAAGCCATAGAAATGCTGTCTCAGCACATCATAACAGGCCGCATATTTGACGCACTGTTTCAGGATGCGCCGTTCACAAAAGACAATCCAATATCCATCGTGATGAATACCATGGTTGAGACGCTTCGCAAATACGGACTTGGTTCCGAATTAAAAGATCTGGACGGGTTTTACAAGGATGTTGAAAGCAGGGTCAGTTCAATTACATCGCATGAGGGCAGACAGAATGCCATACGCGAGCTGTACGACAAGTTTTTTCAGCACGCTTTCAAGAAAACGGCCGACCGGCTTGGCATGGTGTACACACCAATTGAGGTTGTAGATTTCGTCTTGCGCAGCGCAGACAAAGCGCTTAGGGACAATTTTGGCAAGGGCCTGACCGACAACGGCGTTCAGATCATAGATCCGTTTGTTGGAACAGGCAGCTTTATCACGCGAATGATGAGCAAAGATCTGGATTTGATTAGAAGAGAAGATCTGGAACGCAAATACAAAGAAATGATGCACGCAAACGAAATTGTTCTTTTGGCATACTATGTGGCGGCAGTGAATTGCGAATCGACATATGCAGACATTACTGGAAAATTTATTCCGTTTGACGGGCTGGTTTTGACTGACACGTTTCATAAGAAAAGGCTGGACGATACATGGGAAGAAGGAATGTTCTCTGCAACAGAAAAGAGAATTGAGAAGCAAAGGACATCGGATATCATGGTCATCGTTGGAAATCCGCCATATTCCATAGGACAGAAAAATTACAGTGATCAAAATAAGAATTTGCCATATCCCAATATTGACAAGCGCATACGGCAAACTTATGATCAAAAAACAAAATCGAGAGCAAAAAATGCACTTCGGGATTCATACATACGAGCAATCCGATGGGCAAGCGATCGTTTGGGAGATGTTGGGGTTATAGCATTAATCACAAATGCCAGCTTTATACGCACATCAACAACAGCAGGAGTGCGCGCCTGTCTTGCAGAAGAGTTTAACGAAGTTTGGTGCTTTAATCTGCGAGGAAATGGGAGAATGACTGGTGATGGCCGAAGTATATTTGAGTATCCAGGCCAAAATGCGGGTGGAACTCGTACGCCTGTTGCAATTGTCACACTTGTCAAAAATCCCAAAAAAAAAGGTTGCGTCATATATTATGCTGCATTGGAGGATGAGTATTATTCTGGCGATGATAAACGTAACCGCGTAAAAGAATTAGCATCCATAAAAGGCATAAAAGATTGGCAAATCATTGAACCAGACAGACATTATGACTGGATAAATCAACGAGATAACAGTTTCTATGAATACTTGTCTCTGGGAACAACATCAACTTCAAAACAGGAAATTTTCCATTCGCGCTCTATTGGGCTTGTGACTGCAAGAGATGCTTGGGCGTATAATTCATCAGGCAGCGTTCTTGGCAAAAACATGAGTAAATGCATTGATTATTGCAATCAGCAGAATTTGCTTGATCCGGTAATCGATCCTAAGCAGGCAAAATGGACATCAGATTTATCTGACCGACTAAAGCGAAAACCTCCAACATTCGATAAGAATAAGATTAGATCTGCCCTGTACCGACCGTTCTTTAAGCAATACTTGTACTGTGACAGCGTATTCAACCACCGAGATCAAATTATACCAAAATTTTTCTTGAATACAAGCCTTGAAAATTTGCTAATACTTGTGCCGCACAAGCAAAACAAGGCATTTTCTGCATTCATAACTAACGCGATACCGGATTATGGAGCACTGTCTCCTTCTCACTGCTTTGCTCTTTTCCGGTATAAAAGCAACAAAAGGCAAGATAATATTACAGACGACACCCTTGATCAATTTCAAGAATTTTACCAAAATTCCAAAATCACAAAAAAGGACATTTTTTACTATGTGTATGGCATGCTGCATCATCCAAAATACCGCAAAAAATATCAAACCAATCTCAAGAAAGATTTGCCGCACATACCTTTTGCGTCCGATTTTGAGAGTTTTCACGGTATTGGCAGCAAGCTTGCAGATTTGCACTTGAATTATGAAAAATGCAAGCGCTACAAATTAAAACCATTGTTCAAGCCCGGCACGTTTGCCAAGCTTGCATTTGCCAAGATAAAAAAGAACGGCAAATCAACGACTGATGAAACAAAAATCCTTCTTGACCGGATGCTGTTTCTTGAAAATATACCTGCCGTACAATATCAAGTAAATGGAAGAACTCCATTGGAATGGATTATTGATCGCTACAAGATCACAGCCGATAAGGAGAGTGGAATTGTAAATGATCCGTGCACGGGAACCGACATCCTTGCAGTCATAGAACGGGCAGTTTACGTTGGAGTTGAATCGGATAAGCTCATAAAAGAACTGCCTGTCGAGTTTGTATCAAAGAATTGGAAGCCCAAACAAACATTGCTAAAGGAATATTGACAGATCAGTTCGACTCCAGTCCCATGACCAAATGGAACTGTTTGGTTTGTGGCAAATTTTCGCGCCTGTTGCGGTGCGGATTGAAAGTCCTTGATCATCAAAAAACATCTTTCTGAGATCATACTCATGCGTGTGCAAGAACTTTTAATCGCCGCTATGAATGCAAGAACGATCTGCAAAAAGCTTGACCGTTCATTTTAGCGTACAATGAGAATTCATTTCTCATTGACTGCATCCGACTGCGGGGCATCAAGCCAGGCGCCCAGCAGCGGGCATGGCGGCGCAAAAATCAGGAAATGCGGCCAAAAGCAGACTGAGATCATCTGGCGGTAAAAGCTTCACCGCTGCGCTGCCGGCTCCCTGAGCATCTTTGGCAACACAGAAAAGTAACCGCGCCTTGCAATGCGCATGACGCTTCAGATACTGCACCACGAATTTCTGGGACCGATACCGCTTTCCGACTGGGGTCCGCCGATGGCAGAGACCGTGTACGCTCTGCTGTCTAGAAGCAAGGAGAGGTTTACCCTGATATTTGCAGACGAGTGCAAAAAGACTGAGGAAAACGACTACTTTACAAAGAATCCGCTCTTCAAAAACTGGCTAAGAGAGGCGGGCGGCGAAAAAAATCTCTACATCTGCATACTGCCCATGCCTAATTCCGACGAAAGAAAGAGGCGCGATACCGTGGCCCGCATCGTATCCACATACAAGCCCGCATGCAACTTTCAGGAGCCGTCCTGATACGACGCGCAACGGCAAGCCCGACAAATCATGCGCGCGGAAGCCAAAGACGCAAAGCCTGCGCATTTTCTCAGCGCGGCTTTTGCCCTGCTTGCGCCCTGCTTTGCAGCTTCCAGATTTCTGCCAGCAGGAGATCCATTGCCTTTTTGAGATGCTCAATCTCGCCCAGCGCGTGCATCTGCCCTTCAGCCAAGGATCGCATGACCTTGACTGAGCCCCGCTGGTGCTCGTCGCGCGCGGCAGCCTCCAATGCGTTTATTCTTGCCAGCAGGATTTCCAGATCCTTTTTCATCTGATCTGCCGGAGCGTGCTTCATGCAGTACGGCGCATGCCGCGCAATATTAACCTCAAAGCAGTTCCTCGTCCAGCCTTCTTATGGAATCAACATACCCAGGGCAGGAGCAGTCTGGAATTTGGCATCTTCCAAACTGCAGCATGGAATCGCCACTGTCTCCTGAGCGATGCGCATCGCTGGCATGGTGGCACCTTTTGCAGTTCACAAATGCAGGCGCGCGCCACTCTATTTTAAGATCTGTACTTTAATATACCATACAAATGCCGTTCCTGCAATGGTCGGAACGATAAAGATGACCAGTTCGGGAGCTGTCTGCCTGACCGGCTCGCGCACAATACATCTTGACCCAAAGCGGGCGCAAAAGTCCGGAATCAACTTTGTATCGCATGCGCACTTTGACCATCTGCCTTCATCAAGCAGCGGAACTATTCTTACGTCGTTTGAGACCCGCATGCTAGCAGACATGCGCGGCGTTAAAATGGACAGCCACACCGAGTCAGTAAGCGGCATAACTCTTGTGGACACTGGGCACATACTGGGCTCCAAGGGGCTCTTGGCGGACGACGTATTCTATACCGGCGACATATCCGTCAGGGACAGGGGCTTTCTCAAGGGAGCCCGAGTCCCAAAGTGCAAGGCGCTGATAACCGAGTGCACCTTTGGCATGCCGGAATTTGTATTTCCGCCGCTGGACAGAGTGGTAAGCGAAGTAAACCGGCTGATATCAGAATTGTACGCAAAGGGAAAGCCAGTCATTATGACGGGGTACAAGCTTGGCAAGGCTCAGATGCTTGCAGAACTGTTTGATCACTGGGAGCCGCTCTATTACCACGACGAGATAAAAGAGGTCAACGACCTGCACCGCGGCTTGGGCATTCCGCTCAAGGACGCCATGGGCCACACGGAAGCAGAAAAGAGAGGACTGCTTGACAAAAAGCCCTGGGTGATGATAGCGCCGCCGCAATCGCGCAGGAGCGGATTCGTGCAGCGCATGAAGGAAAGGTACGGCGCGGTAACAATCGGATTCAGCGGCTGGGCCAAGTCAACCAAGTTTGCCTTTGGGCGGGGATGCGACATTTCAATTCCGCTAAGCGACCACTGCGACTTTAACGATCTTATGAGAGTCATAATCGACTCTGGGGCGGAAAAGATCTATACTGTTCACGGATTCGTCAACGAGTTTGCGTCGCACCTTCAGCGCCTGGGCTTTGACGCGCAGCCGCTCAGAAAAGACTGCCTTGAGAACTTTGCCTAGCGCAGCATCGGCATGCGCTTTAAGACATGCATGCAATGAGCACGCCCTGCGCATCGCACAAGAGAAGCAGATTCTTTTCGCCCATGACAATTCATGCCTGGTGCAGCAGCGCGGCTTCTGCGAGCAAGCTGGCGGCGCGGCGCCTGCCGGAAAACTGCATAGCGCGACTGCGCCGTCCTGAAAACATTCCTGCCTGGAGCGTTCTGAAATCCGACCGCCTGGTCTCATCGTGCCGCAATATCTTTTGGCCGCTTCTCGGCGGCCTTTCCGCCCGGCGCAGGAGCGCCCTTTGATGCCTGCCTTGGCTCAAACTTGGCGCAGTCGCATGTCGGAACAAGGCATGTGTCCGTATTCCTTATGTGGTCGGCAAGCTGATGACCGCACTCTGGGTTTGCGCATATGCGCCGTTCAACCTCTCTTTTGACGACCCGCTGGGCAATTAAATTTGCCTGCTCTTTCGAGTATCCCTTTTTGTCTATGTAAAAGTGCACTACCGTGTTGTACAGTTTTTCCTTGTCAAACTCGCTCTCCGTCAACCCCTTCCACCCTGGGCAGGAATCCAGTGCAGCGTGATGGTTGATCTGATGTTTCTGATGCCGCGTATTTTTTTGGTTATTATGGCGTCCGTAGCCTCCTTGTTCTCGGACTGTATCTTGCAGAATATGTCGTAGATTCCGTACGTACCGCGCGCCTCTTTTATTTCTGGAATCATGCAGAGCTCTTTTATGATCTCGATCTCTGCTCCAAGGTCGCATTGAATAAGCACATATACGGTTTCCATGCCTGTTATATGCCGCTTCAAGTATATTAACTGATTGTGCCTGCGGAGGCAGTTTCAAGCAGTGCAGTTTTGGCGCGGCGCACAGCGTCCCGAATGCGTCAGAGACAAATGCCGCGCAAATTTCAGCGCCTGCGCGCGCAGCATTCCGGCGCATGGCGCAAATGCCCTCTGCCGCGCCCCATGCAATGTCCTAAAATAATGCAGGCGCTGAGCCGCCTGGTTGCCAAAGCCGCGCGCCGGCCTGCCTTGATGCGAAAGCAAGATTTGGAGCTGCCTGCCGCAGATGCGCAGCACGGGGCAGCAAATTCCGGCAGCACTGCAAAAGGGCGCGGCAAAAGGCGGCGCGGCGCGTCTTTTAGCGGCAGCAATTTGGCAAAGTCCCGGCAGGGGCAGGGACGAGCAGCATGGAACAAAACCCTGCCGGCTCCATTAGCAACTCTTATTTTATGCGCGGCATTTCGGTATTCTGATGGAGATATCCGTAGATCAAATGTACCGCATTGAAGAAAGCGGACACAAAATGGGTTTTCTAAAAAAGTTTATGATGGAGAATGCCGGAGCTATAGCAGCCAGGAGGCTGCTTGAAGCGGTTCCCGTAGAATCAAGGCGGGTTTTGATATTTGCAGGCCTTGGAAACAACGGGGGCGACGGCCTTGTCATGGCCAGGCATCTTGCAGGGTATGGCGCCAGGCCGACCGTCGCGCTTTTGGGCAGGAGCGATGATATCAGGACAGAAGAGAGCCGCTGGAACTGGGAGATACTGGAACGCATGCAGTCAGTCAGGCTCGTAGAAGGCACGATTCCCAGGGGCGCATGGAGCATAGCCGTGGACGCAATGCTGGGAACAGGCATTGCCGGCAAACTAAGGGAGCCGTACTATTCAGCCATACGGCGCTTTAACGCGCTCAAGTCCTTCAAGATTGCAGTGGACGCGCCGTCGGGACTCAATCCGGATACGGGCGACATGGCCAATCCGTGCGCAATGTCAAACATGACCGTCATATTTCACAGAATGAAGCGCGGCATCCTAAAGCATCCGCGCCTTGCCGGAACAATATACGTGGAAAAGATTGGAATACCAATTGATGCAGAAGAGGGGATACTGTGATAGTTCATACGATACCTGTCGGCGGCATGATGAACTTTACCTACATAATAGAAGACGAAGATACGGGACAGTCCATTCTGCTTGACCCGTCATGGGATCTGGACAAGCTGGAGGAGATAATCAGGCGCAAAAGCCTGCACATCAAATACATCATAAACACGCATCACCACTTTGATCACACCCTGGGCAACGAGGCCATGTCAAAGTCCGCAAGCGCGCCTATTGTGCAGCATGCGTCGTCCGGCCTGCGCCACGACATCGCAGTAGAAGACAATTCCAAAATCGAGTTTGGCGGCTCTGCCTTTTCCGTACTGCACACTCCAGGCCACTCCCAGGACAGCATCTGCCTTGCAGGAGACGGCAAGATCTTTACCGGCGATACGCTGTTTGTTGGAAGCTGCGGACGCGTCGACTTGCCAGGCGGCAGCGCAAAGTCGCTGTACCATACCATATTCAAAGTGCTGTACGAACTTGACGACAATCTTGCGGTTTTTCCCGGGCATGATTACGGCCCGACGCCTACTTCGACTATGGGGCGCGAAAAAAAGACGAATCCGGTAATGCAAAAAATGACCGAGACGGAATTTCTAAGAATGCTTGGACAGTGAAAAGGATGGGCAGCAGTTGAACGGCGCGCAAGGCATAGCCGCCGAAGGCATTGGAATATTCGGAGACAGGGCGGCGGGGCAAAAATTTGCAGACTTTCTCTCGCGCAGCCGCATCATCTTTGCATTCGTAATGTCGTATACTGATACATGCAAGGTTCCAGGCATTACTGCTGCCGGAGCCTCGCCTGAGATGATAAAGTACACCCCGCCCGCCGATGCCGAGTTTATACGGTACGGAGCCTGCAGAAGCATAGATTTTGCTCCAGCAACGCCCGACGGCAAGCCGACGCCTGCTTTGCTTTCCCGCGTCGCATTAGCATCCTCCGGCATGCCGTTCCTTGCAATAAACGCGGGCGGCGTCATACGCCCGCAGATGCCGTTTCTTGAAGCAGGAGTTGCTCCAGGAAAAGACATCTCAAGGGAGCCCGGCCTCTCGGCGCAGCAGATGCGCCGCGCAATAGAACGCGGCCGAGAGACTGGAGAAATGCTTGCATCCATGGCTGAATGCATTGTCATAGGCGAGAGCATACCGGGCGGCACCACGACAGCCCAGGCCGTACTGCAGGGCCTGGGAATCAATGCCCGGTCAAGCTCCAGCATGCCGGAAAATCCGACGCGCATCAAGAACAGCATAATACGGGACGCAATGGCCAGGCTGCCTCCGGGCAGCGATCTGGACCGGGCGGCCGCGCTTGCCGATCCAATGCTGCCGTTTGCAGCCGGCATGCTGTCTGCCGCGTCCCAAAAATGCGGCGTCCTGCTGGCCGGAGGCACGCAGATGGCGGCTGTCCTGGAGCTGGCCAAAATTCTGGGCTTTGATCGCGCACATGCAGCGCTCGGCACTACCAGATACGTAATCGAAGACCGGACGGCCAACCTGACCGAGATTGCAGCAGGCATTCCAGTCCTTTCCGTTGATCCTGGACTTGAGCAGTCGGGCATACCGGGACTGCAGGCGTTTTCCAAAGGCTTTGCAAAGGAGGGCGCGGGAGCCGGAGGCTTGATGATATCGGCTGTTGCGCGGGGCAGCGCTACCGTTCCAGAACTGCGAAGGCTGGCGGAAGCAGAGTATGAGCGAGTCTGGGGCGGCTAGACAGTTACGGACTTTGCAAGATTTCTTGGATAGTCGGGATCCACATCCTTTTTCAGCGCGGTATAGTACGAGAGCAGCTGGACTGGAATAATCTCTACTATGGGATACAGGTCTTCCTGCATCTTTGGAATCTTGATCCAGTGCTCATAGTCTTTATTGTCTGCATCTGATATGCCGATTACCCTGGCGCCGCGAGCCCTTACTTCGCTGATGCTGCTTGCCATGCTCTGGTATGTTGAATCCTGCGGGTTTATTGCGATTATGTATGCGCTTGAATCAATCAGCGCAAGAGGCCCGTGCTTTAACTCGCCCCCTGCAATGGCTTCTGCGTGTATGTATGCAAGCTCCTTTAGCTTTAGCGCGGCTTCCACTGCTACCGGATAATGAATGCCGCTTCCCAGCACGTAAATGTCCGTTACGTCCTTGATCTCGCCTGCAATGTATCTTGCGGCTGACGCGTTTGACAGCATCTCGCCTGCCATTCTTGCAATTTCGTCAAAATTGATCTTCAGGCACCTGCCGCAGAGCCTTTCTGTCATCTGGTATATGATGGCAAGCTGGGCGGCAAAGCTCTTTGTCGCTGCAACTCCGATCTCAAGCCCGCAGTTCATTGGCACCACATAGTGCGACTCTTGAACCAGCGACGAATTCAGCATGTTCACTATCGATACTATTTTGGCATTCGCCTTTTTTGCTATTCTTACCGCTTCCATGACATCCGCGCTCTCTCCGCTTTGGGATATTGCAATCAGGACAGAATCGGGCTCGACGGCGTTTAGCGAAAACTTGGCCTCGCTTGATATTACAGGCTCCAGCCTTGTCTTTGTGTGCTTTGCAAAGAGGTGCTTTGCCAGCATGGCCGCATTGTAGCTTGTGCCGCTGCCGGTAATGTAAACCGTCTTGGCATCCATGATGATATCGGCCGCATTCATTGCAGCAACGGACGACTCTTCAATGCAGCGGAGTATCTTGCCCGGCTGCTCTGTTATCTCTTTTATCGTATAGTGTCCGAACTCTCCCTTGTACGAGTCCGCAAACTCTTTTGAGACTTTGGTTATCTGTTTTTTTATTGTCCGGCCGTCAAAATCATGCATTGCCAGTCCGTCCTGGCCGAGCACGGCGATGCTTGCATTGTCCATGTATATTGCGTCGTCTGTCTTTTCTATGAATCCCAGCACGTCGCTTGAGAGAAAGTACGCGTCTTTTCCGATTCCGATGATGAGCGACTTGTGCAGCCTGGCAGCCGCCAGCGTTCCGTCCTCAAACATTGCCACAAACGCATAGTCTCCGCGTATCCTCTTTGCCGCTTTCTGGATTGCCGCCAGTACGCTGCCGGTCTCGTCGTAGCATTTTTCAAGCAGGTTTGCCAGCACTTCGGTATCGGTATCCGACTGGAACGCAAAGCCGCATGCCGCCAGCTCTTTTCTGATTTCCATATAGTTTTCAATTATGCCGTTGTGGACCAGGGCCAGCCTGCCGCCGCTGCTGGCATGCGGGTGCGCGTTGTCATGGGTTATTCCGCCGTGTGTCGCCCATCTGGTATGCCCTATTCCGGCCGTGCCTGCCATCTCGTCCAGCTTTGCCGAAGCGTTTACTTCATCTACCTTGCCTACGCCCTTTCTTACCGATATCCTGTCGCCGGGCCTTGTGGCAACGCCGACGCTGTCGTATCCGCGATACTCCATGCGCCTCAGCCCCTTTACCAGAATCGGGGCCGCGCTGTCCTTTCCAAGGTATCCTATTATTGAGCACATGCCTTGCCCTGCAGGATGTTTTGCGGCATGGGAATTTCTGCATGGCGTGCGGCTGCGCGCCGTTTTGCCTCAAACTGGCTGGCCGCATCGGGCGCATGCGCGCTGCACCAAAGCATGCGCGCCCTATTGCGGGACATTTTCTGCATCTGTCTTTGCGCCTGCCGCGCCGCTGTCTTCCGCCTCGTATTCGGGAGCCGCCTTGAGTTCTGTCGGGTTTGGCTTTGACTGCGCGTCCTTGAGGCCGGAGCCTGGCGTGAACTTGACGGCATTCTCTTCCGTTACGGACACAATGTACGACGGAATGCTTATTATTCTGTCCTCAATTGAGACATGTCCATGAACTACCGCCTGCCTGGCCTGGTACGGCGACTTGAATCCAAGCTTCTTTCCTGCTATTGTCTGCAGGCGCCTGTTTAAGAGATCTGTCACCTTTAGGTTCAGTATGTCGTCCAAAGTGGAATCCTTTTTTACCAGGCCGATGTGCGCCAGAGAGTTTAGCAGTATCGGCGCCTTTTCGCTCCGCTCCTCCTGCCTTAGAGCCAAAAGCGCGCGAGCCTGCTTTCTTAGCCTTGAGAGTTCGGTGTGCGCCTTCCAGAGTTCCCTCTTTGTCCTGAGCCCAAACTCTCCAAGCGTCTTTAGCTCTTCCATCTTCAAATCATAATTAAGCGGACGCTTTGGCTTTCGCCAGTTGCGCCGAGGCAGCTTTGGGTCTCCCAATTACTTGGAGCCTCCGGCTTTGGCCGGCTGAGCCTTGCCGCCCTTTGCAACGCCGACCGCGCCTCCCCTTCTGCCGGCGGTGCGCGTACGCTGCCCTCTTACTTTTAACCCGTACATGTGGCGGTAGCCGCGCCAGCTGCCGCTGACTCTCTCCCGCTCTATGTCGTTTCGTATGGTAAATTCAATATCCGAATTGAGCAGATGCTTGTCCTGGCCGGTCTCGGGATCCTTGCGCCTGTTTAGAAACCATATTGGAACGCTTGCGGACTTTGGGTCCTGCAGCACGCCTTCAATCGACTGCACCTGCTCGTCTGTCAGGTATCCGATGCGGGAGTTTGAGCGAATGCTTGTCATGTCCAGTACGGCTGCGGCAAAACTGTGCCCGACGCCTCTTATCTGCGAGAGGCCTGTCAGCATGGTCTTGTCTCCAGGCACATCGTTGCCCAAAATCCTTACAATGTGCCTGTACTCTTGTTCAGCCAAGTATGGCAAATTTGAGCAATCCTAGATAAAAACCATGCTAGAATCAAGAAATCAAGAGTCGATCCATGCTGCTGCATCATGGCAGAATCAGCGCGGATTCGCGCTCCAGACTGGAAACAGCGCCGCGTCAGAAGATCATGCGAGGTACATGTTCGGGTTCAAGCTTAATTCGCGCTTTACATCCGAGTCTCTGCAATGATGCCGCGTTTGCATATTGGCCAAAATGCCGCGGCATGGACTTGGCACCATGCTGGCACTCATGCTTGTGCATACGCTGCCTATTACAAGCATTGCCGCCGAAAAGCATCGGACTGCGCGCATATTTTCGCTTTGATGCTGCACTACTAATCGGCAGCATGGGACTGTTTGGCGAAATAAATCGTCCCCAAATATTCATTCAGCTTAGCCTAAAAAAGTTATATCGATGAGAATGACCATGCTGTTGTGGCTGATAGAATAACAATTTCTTTGATGCTGTCTGCAACTGTAGCAATTGCACTGGCAGTAACGTCTGTTCATGCGGGCGTGCTTGCAGACACCCCTGCGAACAGAGGCGCGCTGGACAATAATCCAGGCAGAAATACGCCAGCAGAGCATCTTGAGAAAATAATTGCAGACGCAAAGAGCCTCAGTAGAGAAAACTAGCTGGTAGATGTCTCTTGTTCGCCAATGCTTCAGATTTAATGCGCTTGTGCATGCCCTGTATCAAAAATGGAGAACTTGCGGGCAGGGATCGAGTTTTGATGCTTGAGCGCAAAAACACCCATGCCTGGAAAAGCTCGGAGAACAAGACGTGATATCATCCAAGCTGGCAGTATCCTGCATCATGGGCTTTTTGGCCGTGATGTTTTTGTGGAGTGCTGACAACTTTATCTCAAGGTCTATTGCCAAGTCGGCCTTTGAGAATCCGGTGGTTCCTCTTGACGCGTTCGCGGCGCCTTTGATTTTTACGATGCTTGAAATTCCCGTTATGATTGGGATAGCAGTTTACGTCGCGTTTGGACCGGGCAGGAGGGCAAAGGCCGCGGCGATCTCTTCGATCGCGGCAGGCATTGTGGCTTTCTTTTTTATCGGTATGATGATTCTACAGTATGCCGCATATGGACATGAGAAGCCGCGATGCGGCATCGGACACAGTCTTGAAAACGGCATGTGCGTATATGACCCGGCAGCCATTGAGGACTGCTACGGCGTATTTTGTCCATGGATCATACCGATAGATCCGCCGGAAAAGCGTCCGGAATATGCAAGCGACTGCCTTATTGCGACTGCCTCTTTCGGATCCGAATTCTCGCCTCATGTCCAGATGCTGCGCGAGGTGCGCGACAACATATTGCTGAGCACTCACTCCGGCGCTCTGTTTATGCGTGGCTTCAACTCAATATACTATTCATTCTCGCCGGCAATAGCGCAGGCAGAGTACGAGAATCCGGCTTTCCGGGATGCCGTCAGAGCCTTCATTACTCCAATGGTTGCAGTACTGTCAATAATGACATTAGCAGAAGAGGGCTCTGAGATTCATGTTGTGACTCTTGGCGTGTCAGCAATATCTGCCATTGCCGGAATATACGTCGCCGGACCTGCTGTCATAATTTGGCGGATGCTGCGCCGCCGCAGTTCTAAAGCAGGACTGGCGGCAGCTCCGGTCAGCAGTTGAGAAAATTTTTGCTTTTGGATCTGATTGTTTTGAAGCAGATGACCGTGTTTTTCTTCGGTGATCAGGCCGCTCGCTTCTTTCACTCTGCCGTTCTTCAGCCGCCTTTGGATGATAATCTGAGAGTTTTTTGCATGCGCTGCTGCAACCCTTGTTCTGAATTTGCGTGCCATAAGTGCGTCACGCATGCGCATGTGTGCGGCGGAGCCAGTTTCATTCTTTGCTGTCTTGCTGTGCTCATCATTTCTTATATTCTGGACATTAACGCATTTGATCTGCAAATATTTCCAATATGGGACAATAATTTTAGCTGTTAATTTTGCGCAAAGCCTCAATTTTATTTCCAGGCTTGCCTGAAAATATTGGATATTTTTTTGTGCGGCAAATATTAATTCCAACGCCCAAAAATATTTCCGGCTTGGCGCGGTATTGGCTGCAATAGGGAGCACGGTAGGTTCACCGGACAAAATGCGGCGGGCTCGCGGCCCCGGCGGCTGCTGACTGCAGCATCTGCTGCAAAATTGCCCCGGAACAAAAGCTGAACTGCCGGCGCGGCGCAGCAGGCGCTTGCGCTTAGCGGCCATGCGCCAGCCGCCTTATTGCATGTGTGAGAATCGCTCATGCCGCTGCGCCCGCGCTCTGCTTTTGCCGCCTCTGTGCTGGTGATTGCAAATACTGCCGTCGGAAAGGGGCGATTTGCGCCTGCATTTTCGCTTTGGCGCGGCATTGTTTAATCTGTAGTGTGGATTCTGTATGCATTTTATCCGGCCGCCGGCACTATTGATATTAAGCCCTGAAACCCACTAATGCGTGGTTGGCTTTGAATTGTGCAGCTGGAAGCGGCGCTACATGCGGATGCGCGGCTGGACGGCGCCGGATTTATGGAAATTTGCGGACGGAGATGCGATGCATTGACCGGGCTTGAAGCGGCGGGCGTTCCGGACAACTATCGGGAGATTCGCACGCTCCGCGACCTTTTCGCTTCGGAGTACAGGTTCATGGATGCAAGAGAGCAGATGAAGCAGAACCTGATGTCAAGGCTTCAGGTGCGAGGACAGGAATCGAATGCGCGCACTAGCTCGGACGCCGTACTGCCTGGAATAATCGGATATGACGACGATGTCCTGCCCATGGTGTTTAGGGCCGTCCTTGCAGGGCATGACATCCTGTTTGTAGGACAGATGGGGCAGGCAAAGACAAGGATTGCCCGAGACATGGCCGAAAGCCTGCTGTCGCCCATGCCGGTAATAGAGCGCAGCCTGACAAACGACTCGCCGTTTGATCTTCCAAAAGCCAGGCTTGCGGAGCTGCTTGACGACAGGGACGGCGAGTCAGGCCCGCACTTTTTCATCAGCCCTGAAAGCGAAAAGAGAATCAGGGACAGCGGGCTTGATACGCGCATAGCCTGGGCCGACGGCATCTCGCGGTACAGGTATGTTCTTGCCACGCCGGATATGTCTGTCAAGGATCTGGTGGGATACATTGACGCGATAAAGATAGCAAAGCAGGGCGTCGAGATGCACCGTATTGAGTCGTATTCTCCAGGACACCTCATGCAGGCAAAGCACGGCATTTTGTGCATTGACGAGCTTCCAGTGCTTGACCCAAGAAAGCAGGTAGCGCTGCTCTCCGTTCTGCAGGAAGGAAAGTTTACGACCGGACCGTACCCGGTAACTTTTGAGCCCAGGACAATCTTTCTTGCAACGGCAAATCCGATAGACTATACTCACTCTGGGAGGGTGATCGAGCCCCTGTACGACAGGCTCAAGAGCCACATCCACACGCACTATCCTGGTACAGCGCAGGATGAGATGCTGATAATAGCGCAGGAGGCGCATGCATGCGGCGCCCTGGCGCCTGTTCCTGTTCTCCGCGTGCTTGCATCCCTGGCGCAAAAGATGCGAAAGTCTGACGCAATAAACCAGGAGCGCGGCGTCAGCGCGAGGCTTGGAATACATGGACTGGAGATCCTGGCCGGCGAGGCGCAAAGATGCAGGCCGGATCACGCGCCGCCGATTCCCAGGCTGACAGACATGCACTGCCTGGGACAAGTGGCAAAGTTTGAGCTGAGTGCAATTGACGACGACCAAAAGTCCAGAAGCCGGGTGTTTGGCACAATGCTGGAAGACGCCATCAGGGAAATGACGCTTGAGGCAGCATCAGGGCTAGAGCAGGATCAGCGCGATCTGATAAGAAAAGAGCTTGCAGAGACGGGGTTTTCAGTATCGCAAAAGATGACATGGATATCTTACCAGGAGCGGCTGGAGAAGCACCCGAGCCTGGCAGAGGCGCTGCGCTCCAGGCGCGGCTGGCTGGAATCAATGCAGCAGGACTGGGCGAATCGGGCGGGGCGGCGCGGCATTGCCGGAGCCGGCCTGACTTTTGAATTAAGGCAGGAGCTGAACGCGCTCCTGCTTGAGATGATCCTGGAGGGACTCTGCCATACCTCGCCTAAAATTTTGGACAAGAAGGATCTGGAATATGGCGCGGCATGATATCAGAGAAACAGCATACTTTGCGGAGGATGCGCGCACGCCTGCCAAGCCTGCAGAAGATCTGGAAAAGATTCTGGACGAGCTGGGAAGGCAGATGGTAAAGGAAAAGACGCCGGCTGCCGAAGATCTAGAGTACATTCTGCAAGAGTCGTCGGCAGGCCTGCAGGGCGGAAAGGACATGCCGAGGCCAATGACCAAGCTCCTGCAGGAGCGCGGATACGCCAAAGACGGCAAAAGATGGCTTACCGGCAAGGGGTTTTTTGAGCTCGGCATGCGGATGCTCCAGGATGTATTCCGCAGCCTGAAAGCTCGCGAGCGCGGCGCGCATGAGACTGACTTGTACGGCGAGGGCGGCGTTGCAGCAGACTCTACCGCTGCAATGGATGAAGGCGGCGATATCTCAAACGTGAGCGTTCCGGCCACTCTGCTGAACGCGGTCATGCGCCAAAAGACTGCCGGTATTCCCGTGCATCTGGAGCTGTCTGACATGGAAGAGTTTGAGCAGTACCGCGATACGAAAACTGCGGTAGCGTACTGCATCGATCAGAGCTCCACAATGAGGTACAGATTGGCCGGAGGCGCCAGCAGAATCTCTGCTGCCAAAAAGGCGCTCTGGAGCCTGTATGTGCTGAACCGCAGGTTCTTTCCAGGGGACGAGGTATTCGCAGTCGGATTCGCGTCGCTGGCTTCCAGAATCAGTCCCGGCGGCATACCTTACCTGGGCACGTATGATGCAAGGGACGACTTTCTCCACTATACAAATTATCAGGCGGCTCTGCGGCTGGCGCGCAAGCTTCTTCTTCGATCAGCCGCACACAACAAGAGAATTGTCCTGATAACAGACGGCCAGCCGTCGGCATGTTTTGTGGACAGCGAGGCTCAGCGTAACGAAATAGTCTCTGACAAGCCGTACTCGAATTTTTACGCGCCAAACGAAAAGCTTCTGTCCAGAATTCTGGATGAAAAGGGCGTCAGCCTCGGTCAGTACCGGGACAAAATCGTCTATTTGTGCTACCGGCACAAAAAGATAGACGGGCGAATAAGCCAGGCTACCATGCGCGAAGCCGCGCAGTGCCTGAAACGCGGAATAAAAATAGACTCGATAGTGGTAAGCGACGAGGAGGAACTGCTGGGATACATACGAGATTTTTCGTCCGCACTCGGCGGCAGGATGTATCATATCCGGGATTCCGGAATGGATCGCATCCTGATTGCTGACTATGTGCGGGGCGCCACAAAAATTTTAAGCCGCGCCGGCGCTATATGATACGATGGAAGAGTACGATGCGGAAAAAGTTGTCGCATGCATGTTTGACCCTTCGACATCCGGCATTCTTGCAAGGCTGGAAGACGGACCCAAGGCGCTCTCGCTGCTTGCTGCCGAGTCCGGCATGAGCGAAGGGCAGATTCTGGAAAGCATGTCGTACCTGCTAGAGCACAAGTTTGTCGCGCTCCAAGACGGCGGCAAGACGCTTGCAGCCGACGGCGACAAGCTTGCATCCATAGTGGAAGGAAGCGAGAGCTTTGACGGCGCAGTGGACAGCCTGACCACAATGGACAGCTACCTCAACTGACTGCGCTGCGAATCAGGCGCGCACGGCGCCATTTTTTGCGCCGGATATCTATCTTAGCTGGCGGCGTCGCTTAAAGCCGTATGCTGCCAGGGCGCCCATTGCAACCAGTCCCATCAGCACTACATAAAAGCCGATAACGCCGATTGCAAGAGTGCTCTGGTCCGGCAAGTGGCCCAGGACGCCTATCACCTCGCTCTCTGCGCCCGCGTTGCCTATTACCAGCCTGTATGATCCGGTCTCAATTATATCAAACACTTCCTCGTGAGTCTCTTTGGCTATGCCGGCTTCAAGTATCTTGATGTCAAGCGGATCGTACAAGCTTGCAGTAACCTGCGTGTCCTCAAAGTTCATTATCTGCACCACGTACACTCCCGTTTCGCTGACATCCGCGTCCAACTCTGCTGAAATCTCCAGCGCGCTCTGCTGTCCTATGATGCCGGTGCCTGTTGCAAGGTCGGCTGTCACGAGCTGCGAGCCGTAAAAAGAGAGTACCAGGCCTGCCGCCAGGAGCGCTACCGCAGCTGCAAGCATGGGTGCCGTCTTGCCCATGCATTGCGCAGGGCGCGGACTGAATAAAAACTGAATGCCGCTGTGCATTTGCCGGCATGGGCTTGCGGGAATGTCAGCCAAAGTTAGCCTGCTGCAATAAATTTAGCCTTATGCAAAAAAGTTAGACTAGGCTAAATTTTATATAAGCCGCAGCGGCATCGTGCATTGCAATGCATTCTCCCAGGACGCCGGCTGTCATGGCGGTCGCGCTGGCGGCCGTTCTTGCGGGCTTTGCCGCAATGATGCTTGTTCCGCAGTCTGAGGCTCAGAACGCAGAACAGACGTTTGTAACTCATTCGGGCGGGGTGATAACGACAAGCGGCGACGTGCTGGATCCCGTATATGCCGTATCCACGGTGGAGTTTGATCCTGATCAGTATCTTCGCGAGTTTCACTACGGCAGGACATCCGTTCTTGAGGATGGAACCGTGCTGCGGGAGTTTACAATAGTGGCCGATGATCGCCTTGTGCAGGAGATATCGCCGGGCGTCTTCTTTAACGTGTGGACATTCAACGGAACGGTTCCAGGACCCACAATCCGGGCCACGGAGGGGGATATCGTGCGGATACATTTCATCAACAACGGCTCCAAGCCGCACACAATGCACTTTCACGGAATACACGCTGCCGACATGGACGGAGTATTTGAGATTGTAGGGGCCGGCGGCGGACAGTTTGTCTACGAGTTTGTGGCAGGGCCTGTAGGAGTGCATCCGTACCACTGCCATGTCATGCCGCTTGAGGAGCATATTGCGCGCGGGCTGTACGGCGTGTACATTGTGGACCCGAAAGAGCCCAGGCCGCCGGCTGACGAGATGGTGATGGTTCTGAACGGATTTGACACAGACTTTGACGCGGAAAACAACTTTTACGCTGCAAACACTGTCCCGTTTTACTACCAGCACCATCCGATACAAATCGGAACAGGCGATCTGGTCAGGGTGTACGTAGTCAACATGGTGGAGTTTGATCCCATAAACAACCTGCACCTGCACGGCAACCTGTACTATTATTATCCTACCGGGACATCGACCGTTCCGTCGTTTTATACGGACATGATCACGCTGTCGCAGACGGAACGTGGAATAATCGAGTTTGCGTACGACTTTCCCGGCAAATACCTCTTTCATGCCCACAAGGTAGAATTTTCGGAAAAAGGCTGGTCGGGACTGTTCCTGGTTCAGGATGAGGGCGCATGACATGCAAAAAGATTCAAAGATTAGGCTTGCGGCAAGCGGCATCGCACCGCTTGCGCTGACATTTGTACTGGCAGCGTACCTTTTGGGGCCTGGATCGCAGATACTTGACCTGGGCGTCCCGCTTCCTGAAGTTACGATAGAGCGAATCGATTTTGCAGAATCTGAAATTCGGGCGACTGTCCGAAATACCGGAACAATTCCGGTTGAAATAGCCGTGGCCGACGTAAACGACAGGATACAGCCCGCCGCAATCGAGCCCGACAAGTCGCTTGAAAGGTACGAGACCGCGGTAGTGCGGATACCGTACGAATGGAATGTGGCAGAGCCGTACGTTGTCGGAGTTACAACGGACGACGGGACGCGGTTTGAGAGGGCGGTAGAGGCAGCCGCTCCAGCGCTTGAGCCTGGCTGGGAATTGGCGGCTTCGTTTGCCGTAATCGGGACTTTTGTCGGCGTTGTTCCGGTAATCATCGGAATGCTCTGGCTGCCGTTTGTTCGAAGGCTGGGCAGCAGCAGGTACGGCTTTTTTCTTGCGCTGACGGCCGGCCTGCTGCTCTTTCTTGCAATCGACTCGACTGAGGAGGCGCTGGAGATTTCAAGCGAGAGCATTGCCGGAAGCTTCAACGGAGTTTTGCTCATCTCTACCGTTGTGCTGCTGTCGTTTTTGGGATTGTACTATGCGTCGGGCGCGATCTCCAAGTCAAAGTCGGCGGGACCGGCGGCCGTTGCCCTGATGGTGGCAGTCGGAATAGGGCTGCATAATTTTGGAGAGGGGCTTGCAATAGGCGCGTCTGTCGTGCTGGGTTCCGCCGCATTCTCTGCGTTTCTGATAGTCGGGTTTGCCCTGCACAATACAACGGAAGGGCTTGCAATTGCAGCTCCTGCGTCCAAAGCCAGAACATCGTTGCTGCGGCTGGGCGGGCTAGCGGCCGTTGCCGGCACTCCGGCAATATTCGGCGCATGGATGGGCGGCTTTGCATACTCGCCGTTTGCGTCGGTGATATTTCTGTCCGTAGGGACGGGGGCAATCCTCCAGGTTATCGCGCTCGTCCTCAAATGGATGCGCGATGAAGCCGGAGGGCTGTCCAGCGGCGCCGCCGCTGCCGGCTTTGCAGCAGGAATGCTTGTCATGTATCTTACCAGCATTCTTGTATGAGCTGTTGCAGGCCGCTGTCCTGCATGACGCACGGCATGCCCCTGGCAGCGCCGCTTTCGCATTTTGAATCGGACAGGCGCTGCGGGCAGACTGCACGGCTCCATTCCGCCTCATTGTTTTGCAGAGCCTGCGCGATGCTGTCCTGACTGCAGACTCGGAATCGCTTGCGCGCTTGTCATATTCTGTCCAGAATTTGGACGGCCGAATCTTATGAGCCGCAGCCGCGCATGCCAAGAAAGTTGCGGGACGGAGCTCTTCTCTCTGCAGGTTCGGGAGCCTTGCTTGTGGGCAAATTCAGTTCCGCATACTGTGCGTTTTCGCCTGGGGCAGCCGGCATGCATCGGGAGAACAGCGTCTTTAGAGGTGCTATGAGAGCGCTGAATGCTCCGATAATCTCCTCGCTCTCAATAATGCCGCTGGCAGGCGGAAACTCCAAAGCGTCTGTTCTGGCACTGGAATCTCTCGTAATAGCTTTGAACCTGTGCGCGTGCTTGGCATCTCCTGCTGCCTCTACAATCGTCATATTCCAGCGACTCAGGCGAAATTAATCTGATTCTACTGTGGAATCTTGAGGCATTCTGCGAACTAAACTTACGTAATATAGACATATATAGCAAATTGCACTTTATGCCCATATGAGAAGCGCGGGATACCTCGGACTAGTCATTTTGTCAATAACTCTTGTTTCATACGGATTGAGCGGCGCATATGCGCAGCAGACGGAATATCCGCTTGTCGTAACCACTGACAAGTCCACTTACACTACAGGGGACAGAATTGAGGTGTCCGGCGTGGTAAACAAACCGGGCACAATACCCAATCCTGTCGTAATCCAGATTCAATTGTCTGGCGATGTCCCCAAGCTCATCGCCGTGGATCAGATGTCTGTGGCAGAGGACGGTACATTCTCTACCACAATTTCTCCTGGAGGCAAGCTATGGGCCACTGGCAATTATGAGATACAGGCAACGTATGGCAGCCAGCCTGCGTATGCCGACTTTGTATTCGTTGTAGAGGGCGAAGAGGAAGAGGCGCCTACTAAACCCGCACCATCCGAGCCCGTAGTGCCGGATGTTGTAGACGAGGAGCCGGAGACTGTAGAACTAGAGACTCTTGAGCTGCCGGAATCGGAGCCTGAGCCTGTAGCCGCAGAGCCGGAATCTTCAGATGACAGCGGCTGCCTGATTGCAACGGCTGCGTACGGAAGCGAGCTTGCGCCCCAGGTGCAACTCTTGAGAGAGATTCGCGATAACACGCTCTTCTCCACTGCGTCGGGCGCAACATTCATGGAATCATTCAACGGCATCTACTATTCATTCTCGCCTGCAATAGCGGACATGGAGCGTGAAAACCCCCTCTTCCGCGATGCAGTAAGAGCGTTGATTGCTCCAATGCTGTCTACGCTTTCAATAATGACGCTTGCAGAAGAAGGCTCCGAGTTTCATGTGCTGGGACTCGGCATGCTGGTAATAGCGCTGAATCTTGCAGCATATGTTGCAGCGCCATTGGCCGGCGTCATAGTGCTTGGGCGCCTGCTAAAATCCAAAATGCCGGCGCTGCGCATCCTGCAACCGGCTGATTCTAAAGTATAGTATTCCTAAAGCAAAAGCGCGTCTTCGCCTTTGCAGTTTATCTTTTGCCAGACTGCAACAAGCCAACTTTCCAGCAGATATTGGAGTCAGCCGCCGCCAATGTCGTGCGCCCGCGGTATTTCTTCCAGAGCACAGACTATACTGCCACTCAAAAGTACTGTCGTATCAAAGCGGAAATATGCCCACAAATCATTGCTTTTTGGCGGCAATAGTTATGAGCGGAAGTATAGCGTCATCGGATATGAAAGCGCCATGCCAGATGTGAGTTTCTGGTTTTGCACTGCTCATTTCCTTTCACAGGTTGTGCATGATCAGCGCCATGTAGAACAGCAGTATTCTGACATCCATTCTTGCTGGCGGCATGTGGGAGCATCTGCTCTATGCGCCTGTATCCGGCGTCAATTCTCCACCTGTGCTTGTATTCTTCTGTAATGAGCTCTGGCATGTTGGACGGATTTCTGTGCGTGATATTTGCCGTAAAGACGTGATATTCCTTGCATTTTTCATTGGATGCCATGACAGGACTAAATGTAAATTTGCCGCCGTCCTGCGATGTTATCGTCCTTGTTTTTAATTGCGGGCATTATGAAGTTTTGGCCAATCTCCAGCATGGCTCTCATAACAGCTGCTGAATAAAATTTCCTTCCCAGCCAAACCATGCGGTATTGGCATGCCGCCTTTCAAGCATCTCTTGACAATTTTACGCGCAAACTCGCAGTTAAAATAGTCCATGTCCGCCGCATTGCAAGCAAGATTAAGCCTGAGAAATCCCTCAACAATCTTGGCAGCAGTGCATGTTTCAAGCACTGGTTCCGCCTTTTGGCTTGTCTTTTGCCGTGCCGCGCTTCGTGCAGGTCTGCCGCACTGCGGAATCAAATGCTTGCATGTTGCAGCTGTGATTGCCGCAATGGAACGGATGCTGCTGTCCTCATTGCCGGATTTAGCGTGCTGTAAAGCACTCTGTCGCATCAGGAGGATATGCTGTCAGACTTGATCGTTTTGATCATCTTCGGCCGCCATGCGGCTTTAGGACATTTCATTTTGTCTTGAAGCTGTTCTGCATTCCTGAAATGGTGATTCTTTTCGCATATTGCAGAAATTCTGGCCGTCGCTTCTTTGGGTTTGTGATGTGCATTGCTGCTGTTAGAAAAGGACAGGTCAATAATGGACAATGCAATTTGGAGCAGTTTAAGCGCTCTTGAGCCAACGCTGTACTTGCGCATCTGCCCTCATTTTTGTCTCATCATCTGAGAGGACAGGCATGCCTTGACAACGAATATCGGCCGAAAAAATTGGCTGGCGAAGCAAAAAGTTGACAAGGTTTGGCAGTAGCTGAACAAGATTTGACAAAGGATGAACTAATGTTATATTCCTAGACCCGTACTGTCAGACAGTACAATGAGTCTTAGAACTGCGATTGGCTTCATATCCGGCTTTATCATAGTATGGGCAATTGTTCTTGGATTGAATATTACGTCAATTGACAAATACGGCGTTGCGTTTTTTGTTGTATTCATGCTTGGTGCGATTGTATTTGGCTTGATGATGTATAACAGAGATCGCAGGCAGCTTGGACTTTGACTGGCGTGACGGCCTTGGCGACAATTCTCCTCCACAGAATTTTATGCAAAACCTAAAAATATCATGTTCCATAACCGTGTCTGAATGCGCAAAAGACAGCAAGATCTTTTGCGCCTGAAACCATGGTTATGGAACAGACTTGCAAAAAACCTATCTTTATATAGTTTGGTACAATTCTCAAACTAATGAATAAACGTCTAAGTATGATGTTCACTGTTGCCGCAGTTGCAGCAATTGGTGCAACACTACTAGGAGGCACATTCACGCAAACACAGATCTCAGGACAATCAATGAGCACCGGCGAGGCAGACATTCTAGACCAGATTCACGCAATGGGCGGACTAGAACTTGTAATGCCCAGCGCATTTGCTCAGGGTACGTGCGAAGAACTGGAGAACAGCGGCAGAACTGTTCACACCTTTGACCTGGTGGGCGAGAGCATTGCCCTGCCAGTACTAGGACACACGGCAGAAGAGCCAAAGCTGTATCAGGCAATGACCTTTAATCAGCAGGTTCCAGGCCCGACGCTCAGAGTAACGCAGGGAGATGTCATCAAGGTGACGCTTACAATACCTGCAAATGAGACTACGGCGCACGGAGTCGACATGCATGCATCGCAGCTGTCATCTGCAGAATTTGGCGCAGTTCAGCCAGGCGAATCCGACACCTACTGCTACATCGCAGAATCTGCGGGAGTATTCAAGTACCACTGCTCCGGCGTTGACCTTGCCGCAATGGATCAGCATGTGCTGTCCGGCATGTACGGCATTACAATAGTCGACCCGGCAGACGGATACAAAAAGCTGATAGTTGAAAAGACTAGCGGCAGCGGCGAGATTGACAGGAAAGTATACGACGCGGACGCACTGGAATTCCAACTGCAGTACAACCAACTGTACCTGACGCCTGGAGGATTCTATGATGTGGAGGCAATGTTTGGACACCAGAATACGCACACGGTAGTAAATGGAATTTCATTCAACTACGTGCCAAACGGAGTACACAACCTGCTCATTGCCGGCGACGAAGCTTCCAACATCTTTGTAGCGCAGCCGTGGAACTCGCTTGACCTCAAGCAGTACCAGTCGCAGCTCTTGTATGTAGAGACTGATCAGCACGTGAGAATCTTTGTTGAGAACCAGGGCAACGAACCGGTTTTCTTCCACATTGTGGGCGAGATTCTGGATCGAGTTGTATCGGGCAACAGAGTGCAGTCGGCAGCTACTGAGACATGGCATCTTGGAGGTTCGCATCACATGATTGTGGATCTAGTCTTTGACAATCCAGGAACATATGCCGCAGTCAACCACGATTATGCAGCAATATACACCGGCGCCGCTACTGTCTTTGTGGCGGGCGATCCGTTCGGACTCAACGAAGTGCTGATTGATAAAGAAATTATCGACTCGGCAGTGCCGTCGTACGCATATGTGCTAGGCAATCCAAGCGACGCAGTACCACCGGCAGGAATGAACACGATTGAGCATCCTGCACTCAATGTGCACGGACTGTACACTGACGACAGAGCAGCAGAGATTCAGGAATCTGGAGCGTTGCCTTTGTGGGAAATAGTTCCAACTCTGCCACTCTGAGTGGCAACCAATCTTTTTCTATTTTATTTTAA
>CAYGAM010000022.1:0-25937 GCA_964347915.1 uncultured Nitrosopumilaceae archaeon
GCGGGCCAGCTTGTGGCCTGGGGGTGGCTGCGGGCATTTGGGGGTAAATTTAGACCCCCCCCCCCCCCAGCCGACAGGTTAGAAAGGTGCAAACTATAGGAAACAGTGCACAGCCTATTCATGATAGTATTATACTCATCAGTCATGGTATATTTAAGTAATTTCTAGGCGAGCTTTGCATCCGGCTCTTGATTAAAGATAATGCTGTGCCAAAGCAGAAATATGCGCACGAATGGCTGCTTTTCGGCTGCGGCATCTGCAATCGGCAGCGCAGTCTGAAAAGCATCTGAGCCTGCCGTCAATTGGCTGAAAAAATTTGACGCGTCTTTGCAGTAAAAAACAGCCCCAGACTAAGGTATCAGGACAGGATATTGTCAGCCTGTCGGACAAGCCGGCAAACGCAAAGCCGGCAATTGGTGCTGCCATGCCTGATTGTCATAAGATCGGGCCTACTGCATTTTGGCCAATGTGCAATCACGACGGCATTGCGCAGACACAGACGCCAAGCATGAATTAAATCCGGACATGAGAGCATATGCCGGGATTGTTCCATGACAGAATGATTTAGTCTGACAGAATGCGATGCTTTGCTCGTTCCAAGATCAAAACGAATTACTGCCGCAGGAGCGTTTCCGCGCGCGTCTTTGCATCCGTACCGCACGCGGCGTATTTTTTAGCGGTCTTGCGCACGCAAGCCGCGCCGCTTCAGCCAATCTAAGATCGCATGCGGGACGCGCAAAAATAGAATTTGGATTCGTCCCAAGACAGCTTTTCCTGCAGGCGCAGCATCAGAGTCCGTTTTGCTTGGCCGGCCGCCTTGATTTAGCTTAATATTGAACATTTAGTACGCAGCATCATGGCAAGAACATGGAAGGACGGCGACATTAGCTTGGAGCCGCTGAGCGGCCAGACAATAGCTGTCATAGGATACGGCATTCAGGGCGATGCGCAGGCAAACAACCTAAAGGATTCCGGCCTTGATGTCATAGTTGGAACAAGGAAGGGCAGCAGCTGGAACAAGGCAGCGGCCGACGGGCACAAGGCAATGTCCGTTTCTGATGCAGTACAGAATGCCGATATCGTTCATATTCTGATTCCAGACATGGTGCAGGCCAGAGTGTACAAGGACGAGATTGCGCCGCACCTGCGCCAAGGCCAGGCGCTGTCATTTTCGCATGCGGCTGCAATACACTGGAGATGGATCATACCGCCGGACAATGTAGACGTAATCATGGTAGCTCCCAAGGGGCCCGGCTCCAAGGTCAGAGAGACATACATGGAAGGCTTTGGAACGCCGTCCATAGTAGCAGTGCACAGGAACTATACCGAAACCGCGTGGGACCGAACGCTTGGAATCGCAAAGGGCATCGGAAGCGCAAGAGCCGGACTCATTCAAACTACATTCAAGGAAGAGGTGGAGACAGATTGGTTTGGCGAGCAGGCTGATCTTTGCGGCGGCTGCGCGTCAATGATTCAAGCGTCGTTTGAGACTCTGGTCGAAGCCGGTTATCAGCCCGAAATTGCATACTTTGAAGTGCTGCACGAGCTAAAGCTGATAGTGGACATGATTCAGCGGTACGGAATAAACGGAATGTGGAGGCGGGTAAGCGAGACTGCTAGGTACGGCGGCCTAAGCCGCGGGCCTATGGTAATGAACGAAATAACAAAGGTGAACATGAAGCGCGTGCTGGAAATGATACAGGACGGCACATTCAATGACGAATGGGTGGGCGAGTACCGAGAAAAGGGCAAAGAGTCGTTTGACAGATACATGAGAAAGATGGAAGATCACCAGATAGAAAAAGTCGGCAGGCAGATGAGAAAGATGATGTGGCCCGACTCTAAAGAATAGATCTTGCATCCAGCAGCAAGCAGGCGCAATGCGCGCTCTAATGAAGAAATTTACATGCCCGACATGACTGTCCATGCCTGCATCCTAAAATAATGGCAGGATTCTCTACAGTAAGATCTTGCGTTTTCAGCGGCCCCTAGATTTTGCGAAGTTTTTTGACTCCGCGGCTTATATGATCTATGACTGCCGGCAGCGGCGTGCCTGGACCAAAGACGCCGCTGATTCCAGCCTGCATCAGGCTGTCGGCGTCGCTCTGCGGTATCACGCCGCCCCCTACAACCAGCACATCGCTAATCTTCTTTTTTTGCAATGCCTTGACTACGCGCGGGAAGAGCGTGCTGTGCGCTCCGTTAAGAAGGCTCAGTGCAATTGCATCCACATCCTCGTCTTCTGCTATTCTGGCCACTTTGTCCGGCGTAGCAAAGAGTCCAGAGTATACTACCTCCATTCCGGCATCCCGAAACGCGCGGCACAAGACCAGCGCGCCTCTGTCATGCCCGTCCAATCCGAGCTTTGCCACAAGCACCTTGATTCTGCGCTGTTCCGCCTTTTGCTTCATGGAATGCCTCCGGCAACTCGCCTTAAAGATTTTTTGGAATTGTCTTGGCAGCGTATTGTATGAAAATAATTCCGCCCATACTTCGGCTCAAAAGCGGCGTCGTATCAAAGCAGGAATCAACGCACAGATCGCTGCTTTTCGGCGACAATAGTTATGAGTGGAAGCACAGTCATTTGCGCCTTTATCCATTTTGGATTCGGTTTTCGAATCTCGTTTGCCGCTTTTCTGGCATGAAATGTCATGGGAAGGATCTGGCCAGATTTCATATGCAATGAAATGTGAGTTTGTCTCCTGCAAAGCATTACAAATTCATTCCGGCTCCCAAAATGTACAATTTCCTCAAGCGCTCTAAATTGTCGTTCCATCATGGGTGTTGTTTTCATCTCCATGGCATCTTTAGACCGGCCAGCCCTTTTTCTCCGCTGTTTGTGCTATATTTTTTTTGTCAGCTTTTCTTTGCTGCATGCTTTGGCGGCTATAGATTAGCATAATCCTTTGCCAGGCGTCCAACTGCAAACGAAAGTAATTTTCGTGTAATAGAATTCGCCAATGCATCCACCAGGCTTATATACAGCCATATGCCATATTGAATTATGAGTCAAGTTTCAATAAATATCTCCCAAAAGATCAAAGACGATCTCAAGAAACGAAGAACCCACCCCGAAGAGACCTATGAAATGACGATCACCCGACTTTTAGAGATGACCCAAGATGACGAAGAACTGAGTCCGGATACAATTCAGGGCATTGCAGAAGGCATTGCAGACATAAGGGCAGGACGAGTATACACATCCGAACAGGTCAAAGAAAGATTGGGATTCGAATGAAATGTCATGGCAGGTTCAGTGGTCTGACAGAGCAGCAAGGCAGTTAGAAAAAATAGACAGGAAGCACAGCCGACGGATTTATGATGCTGTTCTAGAATGTTCACACGGAGATCCTCACAAGGCAACTACAAGACTGGTTAACTCTCCATATTACAGACTTCGCGTGGGAGATTACAGGGTTATTTTGGAGTTGCGGCAAAGCGTCATGGTGATTTTTGTTGTGGAGGCCAACATCCGGAAGAAAATCTACAGAAAATAAAGTATGCGTACACCAGCCAATAACCAAATGTAAAGAGATCAAGCCATGCGAAGGATCGGTAGTTTGAATGATTTACGGAGCCATCTATACTCAGTAGATGAAAATGTGCCATTTTTAGGACATTGCTAGCCGGGCTCGCGCTTTAATCCGCTTTTGGGTTTGTCCGCTGCAACCTGCGGCTTAAAATAATATGCGGCCTTTATTAGTTTGGACAACATCACGATCAGTTTGATGTTATTGGCTTCCGGATTGTTCAAGATTCTTATTATCATCCAGATGTTGTAGATTACGAACGATAGGTAGAACAGTATGAGGCGGACAATGGGGTTCCGGCTGGTTGTCTTGAGCATGGCACTCCTGACGCAGCGGTATCCCATCTCTATGTCCCACCGGTTTCGATATTCGCGGGGCACGTATTTCTTTAGCTCCGTGTAATTGCGGCATCGCAGCGTAGTTGCAGAAACATAGTATCTGTCAACGATGTTTTTCGATTTCGCTTTTTTTCGATTTCTGTTGATGATCAGCAAAAATGTAAACTTCTTGCCTTTTGCTGATTTCATAGTGAACAGTGAGACTGCAGGCCTTTTCCCGTTCGCGTAGTCTTTTATTGCCTCCTTTATCCTGCTGTTTTTGACGGCAGGCATAATGAATGCAAATCCGGCATCATTTATGGCAGACATGACATCTACGGAATAGTATCCTCGGTCAAGCAGGACTGCTGCGCCTTTTTCCAAGCAACGGCAAAATGCCCAGATCAACGCTTTCTTTGAGCATTTTACGCACATTATCAGCCCGATTGCCGTCTTTTGCCATAGTGCAGCGGGCGGTGTAAACTGCCGCCCCTCCCACGGATAGCAGCTTTGTTGTCTCGTGTTCTTCAAAAACGGTGGTCCCGCTGTCGCTCCTTGAGTTTATCAGATAGTTCATGTCCGGATTTTCGTCATGCCTGGGAATTTTGGTTCCGTCCATTGCGAGAATTGCAGGTCGGCCTTCTTTTTGAAGAAGGTCAAGCTCAGTGGTGACAGCATCTGCTACGGTACTGCGAAGCATAGCATCACATTTTCCTCTACCTCGGACAGATCCACGGATTGCACTTTGGCAAGAAACCACTGGGCGGTAGGAGCTGCCTTTTTGTTAATTGGCTTGTCGTTGAGCATTTCTGACGCTTGATTCGCGCAAATGGAATGGATGGACATTGTACCAATCATATGAGTTGCTTCCTTGGGTCCCCATTTTGCGTTGTGTTTTGTGGAAAATTCCATTCCAAGACAATCAACTGCGTCGTATAGCAGCTCAAATGCGCGGCTGCCGGGATGCATATCGCGTTCCTGCAAGCCTTTTTTGGAACCCATTAAGACAAGCAAGAATACTGCCACTTATAGATCTTTTGGACACCGGGCATGTCATTACTTCAAAACCAACTGTCCCGAAAAGTACATTTTCATCTACCGATACTACCGATTAGAAACAATGTCGCATCAAAGCACGAATATACACGCAGATCGTTGATTTTTGGCGACAATACTTGCAAGCTACAGTACAGCAATTTGCCACATTTGAATGGCAATCAAAAACTCGTTTAAACTTAAGATACGACGCGCGATGCTGAAGGAGATGCTACCTTGCATATTCCGTGCCGCACATGATTTTGTACTATAGGATGCCGCCGTGAAAAGATAAAAACAGACCAAGTCGCGACCATGGCCAGCAATGTCCTAGAAATAGCACAGTTGCAACCACCCAACCAGATCAGAAGATTGTTTGGTAGAGTTGAGGAACAGATATGAAATTACTTTGAGTCAAAAAACTCCTGTAACACTCCAAAATAATCATCTTCGCAAAATATGCGCAATGTTAACTGCCAAACGGACATGCAACAAAAGTTAACGGGCTGATGTCCTATCGTTGCTTACTACGACATCTTGTAGTGGTTCACCCAAAAAATCTCCGGTGTATGGCTGTGTGTAATGCACGCCGGTGTCAATTGCGGATTCTTGTCTGTCTGAAAGACGACTTGTGTTTTCAAGTATGTCATCTTCTGGAAGATTCATGCTATTTAAGCCACACAATAGAATATAAATCTTAACTACGCGTCCAGCCCCATGGTATACGTTTTTCCTGTATCTGCCTGGATATGATGTTTGGTGAACTGTCGGAGCTGGAAGAGCGTGGTCTATTAATCGTGATTGGTATGGACATCAACTCCAATGATGTTTTGTACACATTAGTTATTCCGGCGCTTTCAATAATTGCCTGATTTATCGTAGTTGATATCTGATTTTCTTTGCCTAAAAGATGATCAGGATTAAACTCAGATTGTAGATCAAGATAATCACTGTATCCCCCATATAGTTTCATAACCAATGACTCAATTGGAGACATGTCACCTATTGCCAAGCCTATCGCTTTTGCTTCTTGTCGCGTAATCAGATATTGGTGCGAGAATCGCTCCTTTAACAGTTCATTGACAATTTTTGCATTCCTCTCATCATCAGCGCAGTGAAGCCTTAGTAGCGTGCTTGCCATATGTTTGACTTGGCTTTCAGCCCTTTTCACCGCACCCAGTACAACCTGGTGAACATTAGATGCAAGTATTTTGAATATCTCAACAAGGTTATTGGGATCGATTTTTGCATCGTCGCGAGCAAGTTCAAAGTAACCCACGACATCTTCTACATTGATTGAAATTGGTTGGAGTGGCAATCCCTGAACGGGTGTATTTTGCACAGGGCCCCAAAGGATGAAATGTGGATGGATCGATTGGGCTTAACTGTCCTACCTTTGACAACAATATTTCATCTGCTCCCAGCGCAATAAGGGTGCCAGTACTGAGGCATTTGAAAGGAACGATGACACAGAAATTTTTGCAGTATTCCCTAATCAGATTGACAATGCCAAAACCGGCATTGGTGATTCCTCCATTGGTGTACAATATAAGAGTAATCTTATCTTCAGTAGTTTAGCTTTTGTCCAACTTTGCTCAATTACTGCCAAATCGTGTCAGCTTTTTTTTAAGCTGGTTGTCAACTTTTTTTGACCGGCATATTTATTGACAAGGCGTACCTACCCTCCCTGTTGAGTAGACAAAAGGAGGGCAGATATGCAATGAAGGTATAGGCTCTAGAGTGTTTAAACGATTCTGCGCTGCTCTGTCTGTTCTTGGTCTGCCATTTTCTAACAGCAAGAATGCGCAGTATGGACTCATTGAGGCAGCGGCCATTATTGCTGCAATGTGCGAAAACAATCGCTATTTCAGAGGAGCGGCCGCATATCTTCAAAACGAAATGAGGTGTCCTCAAGCTGACTGGCTGCTACGCTTGATCAAAACGATTGATCCAGACAGCATGTCCGAAAGATGCAATAAAATGCTTTCTCGCAGCCTAAAGTCGGCATTAAAGTTCGTAGAAATCTATAACATTGGGCCAGTTGCCATTGCAATAGACAAGCATCTGATTCCGCGGTACGGCAAGCCTGCCGATATGAAACACAACACGACAAGAGGCAAGTCAGAATGCGGAACCTGCACTTTTGAAACATACATGACTGTTGATATTGTTGCATGGTTTACCAGGTTTAATCTTGCCTGCTGCAAGGTCGACCGGGGCCATTTTGATGACGAATTTGTGCGTAAAATCGTCCAGAAATGCCTAAAGATCGGCATATCAGTACGCATGTTTCTGATGGACAGAGAATTTTATTCAGCAGCTGTTATGAGAACAATGCGCGAGCTTGGCCAAAATTTCATAATGCCCGCAATTAAAAACAAAAGCATAAAAAAATCAATCAGGGAGCATGAGAAAGGAAAAAGAGGCGCCGTATCCGAGTATGCTATGAAATCTCAGGACGGCCGCAAATTTACATTTAATCTTGTCATGGTATACAAAGAAAAGGAAAAAGACTATTTCGCTTTTACAACAAATACCATGTACAGCGATCCGGCCAGCATGCTGGAGCGCATTACGGAAGAATGCAAGAAAAGATGGGGAATTGAAGCCGCGTACAGATGCCTAGTGCAGATGCGCCCGCACGCCACCAACAAGAATGCATCCGTCAGAATAATGCTGTTCTGCATAGTAATGATCATGTTCAGTCTGTGGAAGCGTGAAGAACTAGCGCAAGACAGAGAACTCACATTGGACATGCTGCTTTCATCCTTGATGACGCTAGTCTGTGCTCTGGAAGGAATGGTGTGGGCTTACGATCCTGGCGGCAGCTGATCCCAATATCTGCCGGAAAGTCGGCCTATTGTCGCTGAACAAAAGCTGAACTACTGGGCATGGCATCGAATTTATAGGGAAGGTTTCCCAGGCAGTCGTATGCCGCTGAAGAGAGCAAGCAGAGGAAGAAAAAAGGGAGGCAAGGGATCATCCGGCGTAGTCCAATGCACAAACTGCGGGCAGACCGTGCCAAAGGACAAGGCAAAAAAGGTCACGTCCAGGCTCAACCTGGTTGAGCACGCGCTTGCCAAGGAACTAAGAGCCCAGGGCTCATACATTGCATCCCCAAGAGTGCTAAAGTGGTACTGCATATCATGCGCCATTCATTTTGGAATACTAAAGATTCGCTCAGAGTCTTCAAGAAGGCAGCGCGGACGCCTGCGATAGCAGATTATCAGGCGTTCACGCAGACAGGCACTGCGCGCTAGAGCCGCTTTGCAGTAGCAGCTGTTCTTTGAATAAATGTGACAGCTGCTATAACGGCAACAATTGCCACGGCAATGTCCATAAATCCAATCATGCCCACCACTGCAATTACCAGCAGGCGCTCGGCGCGCTCTCCTATTCCTACGCCCTGAAGACTCACTCCAAGCGATTCCGCCCTTGACCGTGCATAACTCACCAGCAGCGAGAGCGAAACTGCCAGCGCGACAAGATACGGGTCGGCATGTCCGCCCAAAAGTATTCCCATGAATATGGCAACCTCGGCCACTTTGTCAAATGCAGAATCAAGAAATGCTCCGCGCCTTGTAGCCTTGCCTGCAGCCCGGGCTGCCTGTCCGTCTATCATGTCAAAGAATCCGGATGCCAGGAGCAATATTCCGCCCAGGACGAGCGCGTATGAAATATCAGCCAGCGCATAGGCTGCTCCTGACGCAAATGCAAATGCCAATCCAAGAACAGTCCAAAATGCAGGCGGAAGTCCGGTTGATGCAAACGCGCGCCCCAATCGCTCCAGTGCGGGAGCAAGCGATCCCCGCAGGTTGTTTAGCATGCCTGGAGTGCGCCGCACCCATACATAAAATGCGCATGATGCTGCGCCGGATATCATGTTGCATTGCACTGATGAAATATCGCGTTATGTGCCATACCGCGCTACGTGCCATACCATGCAGCAGAATGCGGCGCTGCGCGGAACAATCCAAGCGTCGCGGCATTTGCTGAATCGTCACGGCGGGCGCGCCCTTCCAGGCCGCCGTCAGACCATTATCTGCGGGCGCTTTGAGAGCAGCACAGGCATGTTCAGCCTTGCCGCCGGCTTGCCTTTGAGGCTTTCCTTGAGCAGCGTCAAAAAGCTGTCAAGGCTCATCTCTGACGTGACGCCGGTCTCGCGGTCCCTTACGCTCAAAATGCCGGATTCCGCCTCTTTCCTGCCTGCAACTATTATGTACCGGATCCAGTCCTTTTCGGCGTGCCGGATTTTTTTCCCGAGGCTGTCGCTTCGATCGTCAATGTCCGTGCGTATGCGATGCTCGGACAGCTTCTGCTCCAGCTGCGAGGCAAAGTCCAGAAAGTCGCCGGATATCGGAATTATTCGGACATGCGTCGGCGAGAGCCAGAAGGGAAGGTGCGGCTTTCTGCCTTTTTTGGAGTCTGCGGCAGCTTTTTCCAGCAGAACGTAGATTATCCGCTCAACAGCCCCGCTAGGCGAATTGTGCAGTATTATCGGATGCTGCGGCTCATTTTTTTCGTCCACAAATTCAATTCCATACCTGTTTCCGTTTTCAACATCTATCTGATCCGTCGAAAGCGCCGACGCCTTGCCGAGTCCGTCTATGTAATTAAACTCCCATTTCAGCACAAAATAAAAGAACTTTTCCTCCCACATTTCAACCAGCACCGGCCTGCCGTGCTCCCTGACCAGATCCTCAATCGCGCTGCGGTTCTCGCTGTAAAAGCCGCGCGTAAGCCTTACTGCCATCTCATAGTCTTCATCTGCTATCTCCATGTTTCGCAGAACATCCTTTGAGAGCCGAAAGCGGCTCCTTAGTTCCGATACTGCCTGGGGCATGTCCTTGCAGAACGCATGACAGTCCGGCATTGTAAATGCCCGCAGCCGGCGAAGTCCCACTAGCTCGCCGGACTGCTCTCTGCGAAAGCTGTACCGCGTAAGCTCGTAAAGCCTGTACGGCAGGTTGCGGTACGACATTTGCAGATCGTTTGCCATAAGAAACTGCCCAAAGCATGCCGCAAACCGAAGAAAGAGGCTCTTGCCTTCCGAGTCAATGCTGTACTGCCGCGCCGGAAACCTGTTAAAGTAGCTCTCCATGCTTGGATGGTGCGAGTCGTACATTATCGGCGTCTCTACCTCGTACCCGCCGTACTCTCGAACGCGGTCCGTAACGTACTCTTCAATGAGGGATTTCATCAGCCTGCCGTTTGGATAGAACCGCATATTTCCAGAATCGGACGCCGGCTCATAGTCTGCAATTGCCAGCTTTTTCATCAGGGATACGTGAGGCGGCGGCTCGTCTGCGCTCCGCTTCTTTGCAATCTCATACTTTGCCAAAACTTCCAGATTTTGGCTTTTGGCAAAATCATACTCCGATATTCCGGTCATTGAGCCGTCAGGCGACATCACATACCAGTGCGATTTTATCTCAGACTCGGATTTTAGAGCGTGCGATGCCTGCGTCTCGTCTCCGCGTATTGTCTTGTAGCTTTCAGCAAGCGGATGTCCCTTAACTTTTATGCTGTACGACTTTGTCCAGCCAAACGGCGCTCTTGATACGCGAATGCCGCTGCACAGCCGCTCCATCTCATGCATCATTGCAAGAGCCTTGCCCGGCGGGGCCAGGTCCGAGCTTAGGTGCGCGTAAGGGTACAGCAGCAGCGTACCGCATCCTATTGCGTCCATGAATTTCCGGATTTCCGATACGGCTCTCGCGGCCGCAGATGAATTGTCGCCCTCTTCGACTGCTACAAATGCTACAACCAGCTCTTCCAGGCGCACCGGCTCGGGCGCAATTTCCTCTGCCGCCTTTATCTCTTTTTTTACCGGATTATACTCCATGCTGTCGCAATGCAGTTGCAAAATTCGCACAATTTCAGTGCGCTATCGAAAATGAATTAAATGTTGCTCTGCATGAAACTCCATGCAGTCCCGGCTCGGCATCGGCACGGCTTTTACGCTCCTGATCAAAAATAATGCCGCCTTTGACAGAACTGCTTTTGCATTCATGCTGGCGCTCCCCGCGCTGGAATATGCGCGCAACATCGCCAGGTCCCTGCAAAAGCGCGTTCGGCAAAAGGCGTCTTTTCGCTTCGCTTTCTGGCAGCCTCTGGCGCTCGCAGAGATTCTAGCATGGATGAGACTTTGCGTCAATGTGCAGATGGCCGCGAAGCGATATTACTGCGCGCAAAATCAGGCTTGACAGTCCGAGGCTTGAGACAAGCAGGCTTTGGGCGTCGCTTAGGGCGCTGTTCCCGCGATATCCCTCATCATACGTGATCTCTATCGCTCCCCGGTCAGTCTCTACTACGGCAGTAATAAGAGAAAACTGTCCCAGGCGCGCATCATACGAACCCAGGTACTGGCAGAGGCTGATTCGCCTTATGACAAAGCCCTGCTCTAGATAGCTGCCTTCGCTTAGCAGGACTGCGGCGGCGTCAGGCTTTGCCTTGAGCAAGCCTGCATTCTGCACGTCGTAAAACTTCATGGCATGGATTTCCCGCACTGCACTAAAAGCCGTTGCGCCGCTCTGCATGGCATGTTGCCTCAGGCATCTTGTTCCATGACATGGTAGGAATGCGTAAAAAACGGCAGGATTCTTGCGCCTGGAACCACAGTTAGGGAGCAGGCATGGGCCGTCAAAGTGTTAATTAATTCCATGATGCGAAGATTGAATCGTGGATCATCACAAGTTTCACGGCAAAAGCGTCCCGCACATCAGAATCGGACCCGACACGAGCATAGACGACCTGGTGGAGATGTATGCAGGTACAGGATACAACGGACGCAGGCTCGGCGAAGCTGCAAAGCTGTACGCTAAAATGATACGCGAGGGCGCCTGCATCTGCCTTACCGTATCTGGCGCAATGACTCCGGTGGGCTTTGGCGGAATATTTCAAAAGCTCATAGAGAACGGCTTTGTGGATTGGATGATAACCACGGGCGCCAATGTCTATCACGAGGATCATTTTGCATGGGGGCTTCCAGTCCGGCAGGGACATTCTGATGTGGACGACATGATACTGTACAAGAACGAAATAGTAAGGATAAGGGATGTCTACATCAAATTTTATGAGACGCTAGAGTCGCAGGATCAGATAATACAAAAGACATTCAAGGACACATTGACCGACAAGCCTTTTACGACAGCCGAATTTTGCAACGTGATAGGAAGGATAACAAGCGAGCGGGCCGGGCATCCTGAGCGAAGCTTTGTTGCAGCTGCATACAGGCATGATGTGCCGGTGTACGTATCAACGCTCAAGGATTCGTCGCTGGCGCTAAACCTTGCTGTTCACAAGCTGCGGGGCAAAAGCTATACCGTAGACGTAGCAAGAGAGATTCTTGAGCAGGGAGCCATACTGTACGGATCAAAGAAGTCAGGCATAGTGGAGCTTGGGGGCGGCGTGCCCAAGAATACGGCCCAGCAGACAGGTCCGCTGCTGGACCAGATACTTCGGAGCGGGCACGGCGGCCAGGATTACATAATTCAAATCACGGACGCGCGTCCCGACACAGGCGGGCTGTCGGGCGCCACATTGCAGGAGGGAAAGAGTTGGGGCAAGATACACGACGCGCACAGCGGCATGGTTACAGTGTACGCAGATGCTACGATAGCGTTTCCGATACTGGCGCTCTACGTCCTGGGCAGGCAGAGGCCGCGAAAGCCAAAAAGGCTGTACCGAAAGCTTGGCAGCATGTATGAAAAGCTAAAGCAGGATTATTTTGCGCGCGATGACGCGTTTTATGATCTGCTGGACGACGACTATTCTCCAAAGAGGAGCTTCCGTCCAAAAAAGAGCAGGCGCTAATCCGGCCTTGGCTCTCAAGATGCAGGCTTTCCTGCAGGCATTTTGCTGCAATGCGCCCAGGCTTGATGACTGGCGCCGTGCTGTACGGAATTCAGCTGGAGGCTAGTCCCTGCCGTACCGCGCGCGCTCAAGATCCCGATCTTCCCTTGTCTCTTTCTTCCATTCCTTGTAGTGCTCTCTGCACAGGACTGCCTTTTTGTTGGATGTCGAAATGCGCAAGCCGGCAGCTTCTACTCGTCCGCGGTTTAGCGAACGCGTGCCGTCAGAAGTGCAGCCGTCTACATCGCATTCTGCGCCTTTTGCCACTATGCCCATGACTGCACCTCAAATGCGAGATATATTAGCATTGCAGGCATGCCGTGCAGGAAGTTTGCTGCGCATCAAATTCCAAAAAAGCTTGTACGCCCAAATTCGTCCATTTTGGACGCGCCTGCAGTGCGGACAGCTGAAATCCCAATGGCAGGCTTGCCCACGGAGCATGCGAGTGGCAGGCACAAAGCCGCACAGCCTGCGCCGAGCCTTTCTGATGCGCCAAATGCATGGCCGTGCAATGGTGAATTTGGCTGCAATGTTTTTGCTGCCATCCCAGGCGCCTATGCCGCGAAAGCGCCCAGGACTGCATGAGTCTTACGCGTGCAATGAGGCGGCTTGCGCAAGTGCGGCAATGAGTGACAAGTTCTTGCTGATGCCGCCTCAACTGAATTTATAAGAGGATGGTCCTGCCTGATATCGTGGGCGGACAAAAGAAAAAGCCCCTGGGCAAGTCTGGGGCGGACGACTTGAAAGAAAAGGGCAAAAAGACCGAAGAGTCAAAGCCCAGGCAGGCCGAGATTACTGTGACGCTGGACAGTAGTCAGGCCATGAGCATAATAAAATCTTCAAAGGTCATTACGTGCCAGGAACTGGCCAGGCAAACAGGAGTCAAAATTTCTGCCGCCAATGCGTTTCTTAAAAGCAGGCTGGAGAGCGGCGAGGTAGCAAGAGCCGGAGGGCACGGCAGCTGCTATCTTTATCAGTCTGCAGAATAGAGCAGAATCTCATCGCCGGGCTTTGCCTCGCGCAGGTGCGATGCGTCATCCAATATCTTCCCAATCGGCGACATTGTCTTTCCCGGCGTCATGTCAGCAAGAAAAATGCCAATGATGCCGCCAGAAGGCAGGAATGCTATTTCGCCCTCCTCAAACGAGCGGCGCGGACGCTCAATGCCCGAATCTATGCGCGTCTCAATGTACAGCATGCCGCCTGCAAAGATGTGCGCGCTTCCGCGCAACGGCAGGGATCTCATTATATTTCCAACTGTTCTAGGAGATAGGTGCCGCTTGAGCTCGCATCTGACAGTCTTTGGCTGCCCGCCAGACGCATTGGCTTTTCCCGTACGCATCTCCAGAATCAGATCAAATTTTGAGACAGAGCCGCCATTCAATGCGCATATTGCCTGACTTGTGTCATATTAACGTCTGTTGATTTTGTAGAAGAAAATCGAACAAAATATATAGATATTTTCAGGCTGAAATAATACTTGTCAGATTCAAGCCGTAAAAGTTTAGTTGCAGCTCAAGAGTCCGAGATAGCTGCTAAAATAGGACCAGACTTGCACAAGGCCAGAATCAACTACAAAAAGCAGCTTGACTCGTCCAAAGACGAAAAAGAGACTGCGCGCATACAGACAGTGCTGGATGAAATAGACAAGAGGCTGAAAGAGAGGGATGAAAGAGAGATAATTGAAGCGGATGCAGAGCATGAACCCCAGGAGATTCCGCTCACTGACGGCAAGATCAGCATCGGTCCGCCTACGCTTACCAGATTTGAAAAGGCGAGAATAATGGGCGCAAGGGCGCTGCAGCTGTCGCTTGGCGCGCCGCCGTTCATTCCCATACCCGATACGGCGCAGACATCGCTGGACATTGCAATGGAGGAGCTGGAGATAAAAGCTATCCCAATCACGATACGGCGTGTGCTTCCAAACGGCGACTATCAGAATATTCCAATCGCGCATTTCAAGTAGATTGGAAGATGTTCAAGCACAATGTTATGTACACATGTACTGACTCATGCTCACTCACAGTATGCTGTGGCAGACCATCCATACTCATGCAGTAGTTTTGGAGTATGTCTGAATATATGCCTGTCCGTTATGGTTTTCTATTATCTTTACAGCAGAAGTATTTGAGATTGTCAATGCTGAAGCATGATGTATTGAAAGGATGTTGTCCTGTAAGTTCTGGTCTTTTTCCATCTCAACTATTTTCAAACCGGTGCTTTGACATACGGGCATGGGAATGTGCCTTGAGTGTGATTTGTTCACGTCCTGATCTGTTAAAAAATGCATGATGTCGGCAATTTTTTTCTGGCAGAGTTAGAATCTTTCGCTAAGTCATCCTTGAACATTGAGTATGACAGGTAATCTGATGCAAGTTCTTGGGACCATGATATTGCTTTCTTGCAGGCTTCAATCAACGATGGTGGATAATTGGATAGGATTGGGCCCCATACATGGATCTTGCTCTTGTCATGCTTTATTTCCTTGCTTGCATTGTCAAATTCTGACAAGATTCCTGATGCAGGTAGGCCAATGATCTGTGGATCAATGGGTCCCAAACTGGACTGCTTGCCCATTATTATTTCCCTGCATGCGCAGGCCATGATCGTTCAGCCGGACATGGCAAGCTGCGGTACAATTGCTCTCATATTTCCATGAAATTTTTGATTGAGATAATCTATTATTGATTCCGTAGCTGCTATACCGCCGCCTGGGGTATGCAGTATTATATCAACGCCTTTGGAAGCATCCAATCCATGTATTGCGCTCATGAAACCGTTTTTGTCATTGTCATTAATTGACAGCAATGTGCCAATACTCTTGAATGGCTTTTGCAGCCAACCCGAGTAGTACAATATTGTATTTCGACCTGTCATCTCAGACAGCATCCTAAGATATTTCCTTCTTACTGTGTCATATGGCGTCTCAGGAATTCTCTGCCTTTGCATTTCCTTTTGAATTTCGTTAAGATTAGGCATTATATTTTATAAAAATAGTAATTAAAGTATAAAAACTATTCTAAAACGAAAATCAGTTTCCATAGCCCGGAAAATCGTTCGACTCCACCGCAGGACAGACTGGTTTTCAGACTGTGGAAATGCATGTTCTAATCTAAAATACTATGCATCAGGGTGTCTAGAATCAGAGTTGAGTCCCAGACCATTTAAATCTAATCCAGCATCATCATCATAATAAAAGTATTCAAACTTTCTGTATTTTTCGACATCCCATTGGGTCTCAGGATCTGTGTATTCCTTCAATTCCATGCTGACAATACTTTGCCGTACTATATAAGTTCAATGTCAAAGGGTTCTGTAACATAATCGTGATATAGAATGTGCCTGCCTTAGTCTTACGCGTGCGCGTCCGCAACAATGCTGGCCAGCACACAAAATCTAGGCACAATCGCAATAAAAACATATCATTGAATTTCATATCCCGATTATGTTACAGAACCCTAAATTCAGGTATGATGAATTTATGGTTAATCGTCAGGTTTTCCAGAATGGGAGGCTAGCCACAACCCTCTTGGATCCAATTTGTCATCATCAAAATAATCATAGTATTCAAAATTCCAGTATTTATCAATGTCCCAGAGCTGTTCAGGGTCTATATCTTCTGCCATCTTATTACTAATGCCACCCCCAACGATATAAGTTTGGTGTGGAGGAGTTGTAAGCGTATTGTACGGAAATGATGTCGCCCAGTCATTTTCGTCTTCCTCCGCCCATTCTGGACTGCCTTCTCGGAGTGCTTTGTTGGCCATCTTCCTATGGAACGCCTGCCGCGGCGTTTCGCAGTTGTCAAAGTCAAGCTATCTGTGGAGTCGCACCTTGTTGCAATAGTCAACGTAATCTTCAAGGCTCTTGTAATGTGCCATCTCGTCCTCCCGTGTTCTAAGCCGCCGTTCCAGCTTGCCGTTTGTCTGCGGATGATACGGCCTCATGGTGATCAGCATGATATTGTGCTTTATCAGCTCATTTTCAAACGCGGTAGGCGTCCACTTTGATTTTGGTCCGTCCATTTTTCCCGCCGCAAAACACCGGCCATTGTCCGACAGCATTTGGATTGGACTTTCAAATTCTCGTATTGTTTTGCGCAGAACCAGAGATGCATTATTCAATGCTGCATGCTAGAATATTCCAAATCCGGTGATGCGCCTTGATGCATCATCCAAAAAAACCGCTAAATTGGAATTTTTTGGGCGTAAATTTTTTGGCATGTGCCGGTCTGCGCGCCGCATTGAGTTGGAATGCTTGCGTTCATATCGCATCTGCTTGCGCCTTTTTGGCTTGCAGGCGACGGCGTTATCTGACCATTCTCCTGTATGATTTTGTACGCTTCATAGCAGATTATATTTTGACCATCGTCTTTCAGTCGCTGTGCGGCATAGTGCGCGCCCGTCTTTTCTTTTTTGCAGTGCCAAAGTACCACGAGCATTTTCTCTTTTGCTGTCTGAACTGGTTTTCTTCCTGGCAAGCCGGGCGTGTGCGGCGTACCGGTTCTGCAAAATTCTGCATACGAGCGCTGAATGCGTCTTTGCGAGACGGCAGTCTCTGCCGCAATTTCGGATGCCTTTCGTCCTTTCTTGCACTCTTGTATTGCGCATAGTATCTTCTTGCCTGTCAGTCTAGTCATTTCTTTTGCTGATCTGTGGAGCTTAAAGCAGCCTCTTGCATGCCACCTGGCTGCCAAGCAGCATAATTTTCTCACATTGCAAACAAAATCGCCCATAGAAAATTAAAAATACATACCAAAATACCCACAGATCAAATGAGCACGGCTGCCGGCTACCTGAAGATCAATTGTACAGAACGCGACAGAGCCAGAATGATTGCAGTAGAGGCAATGGCAAAGATCAGCAAGCACGGCAAGACTATGCTGGTAGCTAGAGGCAACGCCATACCAAATGCAGTAGGCGTTGCAAACATTGTAACAAAGATGCTCATGAAAGGAAAGGCAAAGATAGAAGCCGTCAAAGTGGACAGCATTGAGCCCGAAGGCATGGGCAGGATGATATCTACGATTGAAATAACGCTGGCGCGAACTTAGTATATCCCCGAGCCGCCCCGAAGAAGCATGTTTTCGCACTCTTTGCAGATTTTTTCATCTATGTTGGATTCCAGTTTGTGGTGTATGTCGCATATGAGCAGGCTGGATTTTATGTAGTTGCACAGTCCGATAAACTTTGCAAGATTGGCCGGAGTGTACGCCATATCAGATGCCAGATCAGAGCTAAGATCGTCTATCAATTTTGAGACATGCTGATCGGCCAAAAGCTTGTCAATCAGTTGCTGATCTCCCCGTATGCCGCGTATGTAGTTGCTTACGGCGGCCTGGGTGACTCCCAGCATCTTGGATATTTCGTCCTCGCGAATATTATACTCGCGAGCAAGCCGCTTGGAGAGTATTGCCCGCAATGCAGGAATCAGGCTCTTTGACTCAATTTCTGCAGGCAGGAGCATATATTCATATATTTTGCAAGGAATTTAAAAGTATATCTTTGCGTGCGGGAATTGCAGAGTACTAGAATTGCTGCGCTCTGGAATGATTGTAAGTCAGGCTTTCACGCAGGGGCGAATCGGTTTTTCGCGCACGATCAGGATTTGCCGGCGCTGTCTGCCATGTTGCAAAGCCTGTGCGCAAGCTGTTTTTGACGCGCTGTCATCCGGCAATAAGACCGCCAACACATTATAGGCATGACAGCGCACTGCTGGCATGGCTGAAAAAGAGCCGCGCGTGCCGGATCATACAATTTTGGCTGTCAGAGAAGCGCTAAAGGAGGCTGTTGCTTCATGCAATGCTTCTGCTGTCTGCCTCTCAGGAGGCCTTGACAGCACCATTGCGGCATATCATGCAAAAGAGATGTCCCCTCGCGGCATTGCTGTAATTGCAAAGGACTATGTTGCTACAGATCTTGCATACTGTCAGATAGCTTCAAGCAGGCTGAATGTGCCGCTCAAGATAATATGGGCAAGCGACGGAGATATTCTAGACGCAATTGAGGCAGTGATAAGAATACTGGGCAGCTTTAATGACATTGAGATCAGAAACGCTGCCGTAATCTACATTGCAGTCAAGTCCCTGAAAGAAGCAGGAACGCGCAGAGTCATAACCGGAGACGGCGCAGACGAGCTTTTTGCAGGATATGACTTTCTCGCAAAAAAGAGCGGCGCCGAACTAGAATCAGAGCTTGGCAGAATGCGAAGAATAATGCGCTTTCCGTCACAAAAGATCGGCGGCGCGCTCGGAGTAAGCGTGGCGTCTCCATACCTGGATGAGAAAGTGATCGAGATTTCAAAGCAGGCATCCGGCCTGGCTGTGGGAAAAAGAGGCGGCACTGTGTTTGGCAAATGGGTCCTGCGCATATCGTACGAGGGCTTGATTCCAGACAGCATTGCGTGGCGAGCAAAATCCCCCATGCAGGACGGCGCCGGAACTGCCGCCATGTCAGGCATGCTGGATGCGGTGATTCCAGATCAGCTCTTTGCAGAAAGGCGCGCCCACATACAAGACGAGGACGGCGTCATGCTGCGGACAAAGGAATCACTGCACTACTATGAAATATTTCGGCGGCACTATGCAGCTCCGCGCGGAAGAACGGACCACAAATGTCCGCAGTGCAGTTACGACATAGAACAGGATTCCCGATTTTGCAGAATGTGCGGCGCCTTTCCTGTCTAAACCTTGTTTTTCCATTTGTGGGGCTTTTTGAGGAAAATTTTGAGGCACCCGTTGCAGCAGAAAAAGTATTTTTTTCCGTCGTGCTCATGCAGCATTGCCAGATCTTCATCAAGTTCGATTCCGCATACCGGATCAACAGGCATGAATGCGAGATGACAAAATTCTAATTTATACATTTGTTGCAAGGCAAATGTTCTAGCATGCTGCAAATATGCCAGATATGGCGACATTGCCGCCAAAAAGCAACGAGATATGCATTATGTTTCTGCCCTGCTGACATTGTTTTGAAACTGGAGTAAGCCGCAATCAGAAAAAGCCCCCAAAGTCAATGCCGCCGCCATCCATTCCATAATCATAGCTGTCGTACGACGGCGCCATGTTTATTGTTCCGATTTCTCCTGAAAACGGAACATCGTTTATGCCTGCATCAAGCATCATCGCACTCAAGAGCGCTCCGTTTGCAAATCCAAAAAGCAAAAACATGGGCATCATTAACAGATCTTGCTTAGACTGTTCAGCAAACGCTTCCATGTCTCCTTTATCGCGCATTTCTTTTAATTTCAGCCATGCTACTTTTGTTTTTTCTCTCTGCTGCTGCAGGTGCTCCAATCCAAGCGGAGTAAGATGCGGCTTTGAATATTTCTTGCCATGAGTTAATTCTTTCATTCTGCTGTTGATGTCGACAAATTCGCCATACTTTGTAACTTTTTCCAGCCTGTCCTTGTACGCCTTGTACTGCACGGAATCGTAAAACTCCTGCAATTTTTCGCGCTCGTCTATGTCCAAGTCATGCCTCCATTTGATCATACCGCAGTAATGCAGTTTTTCTGCTGCGGTCAGGTATCGCATGGTGCCGATTTTGATGGATGCCATAAAATTTTCCCGCCGTATTGCTTCCAGTACGACATAATCCCATAGATCGAAATTTTCTATCATGTCTCTGATTTCTTTTTCATTTTTCTCTTTTACTGCGATTTTTTCTTCGTCTGTCAAATCCTTCTCACGCATGGCCTTTGCTTTATCCCGCATCCTGTGCAGATATTAGTCTTTATATTTATCAAATGAATATCGATCCGTAGTCAGCATGACTGCAATTGCAATATAGTCTTTGAGATTCGATCATAAAACAGGGCAGGCAGTATTCGCGGCTTTGTATTTCGAACATGCATCTGCATCCAATTTTTCTTAAGATCAGGCACGGATGTGGAGTCGACGCCACATTACAGTCGTTTTGCATGCTCAAATGCAGAAGAGGCTGCTTTTGCATGCTTTGCAATGATTCCTTTAACGTCGCCTGGTCGGAACGCAACATCGCAAGTCCATGTCCCGTACCTGCCGCTGCGGTTTACTGCATCTGTCCATTTTTGAAGATATTCCCGCTTTGTTTTGTCGCGGTCCGTATCCTGTCCCTTGATCTCCAGCACCAGCATGACATTGTTTTTGAGCTTTACTAAAAAGTCTGGAAGATAGTCCCACACTGTTCCTTCGTACAGATATTTTATTACGAAGCCAAGATGATCGTTCTTGACCCACGATATCACGCTGCTGCTCCGATCAAAGTCATGCATTGCATTGAGCTCCCAGCCAGAGTCATGCGGCGCCAGCCGAATATGAGATTTTTTGGTATGTTCGGTGGGTTTTCTGGTGTACCACATGCGCATGTCTGACGTAGATTTTACAGGTTTTGTTCGATTAAGAGTGATCCACTCATTTGTCTTGCTCCCGCTTGTTATCCATTTCCAGACATGACTTACTACTTTGCCCATATTGAACAGAATGGCCATCTTTTTGCGCAGCTCATCATTCTCCAGAATATCAACTACATTGATCTTTTCTGATTCAACAAACTTTTCAACTATCTTTACAATCTGGGCTATCAGAACATCCTTGTTTCCCTTCCAGTTTGGTGATATTTTTTCATACACATCCTTGGATGCTATAAACACTATTCTTTGCAGCCGGATCTCTTTGTTCAGCTTGCGCAGATTGATTTCAGACATTCGGCTCACGTACGGCTTTCCTTCCAGTACCTGAGCCATGCCGACAGTAGTAGATATTGCATCGCTGCGAATATTCAGATCATTCACCTTCTTCCAGTCTACTGTAAGACTTGGCTTGTATTCTGCATCTATTCTGTCTATGTTGGGCCACGATATCTGGTGCTGTATGCGATCTGGATCAGGCTCAATGATGGTTGTAGGCGTTGGAGGCGGCGGACCGTTGCCGCTTCCCTCATGCGGCAGAAACGTAAACGGAACCCCAAATACTTTGACATATTCAGGTCGGCATAGTCCTGTTTCGCCATCAACATCGTATGACCCTCTTCGCAATCCCCGTCCTATGACTTGTTCGCACAGCAGCTGGCTTGAAAATGCACGGAGGCCCATGATGTGCGTGACATTTTTTGCATCCCATCCCTCAGACAGCATTGCGACTGCAACGATGTTTCGTACTTGTTCTCCTGTTTTTCCCGGTTTTCCCACTGTGCGAACCCTTTCCCGCAGCTCCTCTTCCTTGCCTGTTCCGGCAGATTCTTGCTCTTCAGCTTTTCTCATCATGACAGAGTCTATGCGCAGTAGATGTTCCGGATCTGAGAGTTCGTCAAGCTCAAACTGGTTCTTCTCAAAAGCTTCCATCACTCGCGCCGCAGTACGAGTGTTGTTGCATACGGTAATCATTACAGGCGGTATGTCAGAATTGCTCTTATCCCATTCTTTTTTTGTCTCCGTCCAGTCTTGGCCCAGCAGCATGTACGCATTTGTGACTAGATCTGGAAGCTTCTCATGAGGTTTGGCATTACTGTTGAGATCTGATTTTACTTCGTCGTCCATGTATATGTGATAGAATCTGGATTTGTATTCTTTAGAGAATTTGTGTGAATCATCCCGCACCGATATGTTCGGTGTCTTGGTAAGTCCGGATTCAATGGCGTCATTAAGTGAAAAATCGGACACTATCCATCCAAACAGCAGATCTTCCGTGACATTTTTTCCAGACGGAATGAATGGTGTGGCCGAAAAGTCAAAGCAATGCAGGATTTTTCGCGCTGCATGAATCTTGTCTAGACCTTCGATCCACAGCTTGTCTCTCTCCAGTTCCTGCTTTGATATGCCCTTTGTTTGGGTTTTGTCGGCCCTGTATGCATGATGGGCCTCGTCGTTTATGACGACTATGTTGCCCAGATCGTGCTCCAGTATTCTCTTTGCAAACGCGCTGTCGCTTTCTGCGCCAAGCTTGACAACGCCTCTTGTCGAATCCTTTTCTGGAACCAGCGTGTGCCAGTTGTGCATGATTATGTTTGCGTGTGAGAGCTTTTCTTGGAACGAGCCGTTTGGTATCAGGTTAAATTCATCATATATGCTCTCATCGTCTGACGGATGCAGTACTTTGAGTCGCGACTTTACGGTAAGCCCAGGCGCCATCACAAGCATGTTTCGCGAGAATCGGGCATCCTTGGGATAAGCTGCCTTGTTTATTGCCTGCCATGCAATAGCCATTGCCATCACTATGGTTTTGCCTGTGCCGGTGGCCATCTTGCAACATTGCCTCGCAAAGCTGCCGCCGTCAGACGGTATGCTGATTCCCTGCTTTTCTGATTCAGGCGATTCAGTCAGCCATATCAGAGTCTCAATGGCTTCCAGCTGGCAGAAGAACAGTTTGTTGTCACGCGGTTCAGGATTATGCCAAAACTCCAGCAGTTGTTTTGTGATGCTTGTGACACCTGGATATCCATTCTGCCTCCAGGCGTCGACTCTCTTGCGTATGCGGTTTACTAGTTCCAACTCATGAAATATCCCAGGATCATCAAATGTTTTGCTGTCTGGAGTCGCAGTAAGAAATCCAGCAGATCTTCGCTCTTCTACCAAATCAAATTCCCTGCGGGAGCGATCATACCGCCAGTGGCGCGCCGGCATTTCATATGGACTGCAGACTATGAGGTTGTCTATCTCAGACATTGTCACTCTAGATCTACGATTTTGATGGATTCTAATCCGCGGTCGTCAATTATCTTTACAGCTGCCCGCTTGTTTGGACCTGCTTCAAATGGTATTGATTCTATACTATGATACTTGGCAATGAGTTGTTCGTCAAGCTGGGATCGCAGTGTCTTTGAAAGCTTACTCCATCCCCCCCCCCCGAGCGGGAAGAATGCCTGTTGCGGATAGAGGCTTCGTCCGTCATAGTCCGTATCAAGCATCCACATGGCTATCTTGGACGAAGTGCCAGATTCAATATCATTTGTCTCTGTATTGTAATAATCAAATCCGTTTACTGTTATGATGTATTTGCCGTCTTTGTCCCTCTGTAGATCGATGTCGGGCTGTCCGACAAGCCAGAAGGATTCGTCGGTGGAACGACTCTTTTTTAGATCGTTTGTAAGCAGATCCTTGTTCATCTCTGCCCTGAGAAGCGCAACGCCCGGCCACTTTGTCTCGTCAATGTCCTTTGAAGCTTCCGGGTCAAACTGCATGGCTGCAAATATTATCATATCAGGCTGAGGCACCAGCGTTCGGGCTTCCTGAATTGCCTGTTCTACCTGAGTTTTTCCTAGCGGCGCATATTTTGGGCCAAATGAGATCATTGCCCGCTTTGACGCAGTGCCGTTTGCTTCAATTGTTTCAGCATCTGCATGAAGCCACTTTGTAGCAGGATGTGTATTCATGCTGCTAAACTCAATCCGCTGGCCCGATTTGCCGCGTATACCTGTCTTTAGCAGTTCGTCGCGCCATTGCTGCTGGTGCGATGACATTGTATCTTCTGTTGTATCATGTTCCGATTGTTTAGACAGCGCGTCAATGGATCTTACGGTAGGCGCAGGAACTGCTTCTACGGTAAATGGGCCCGACACTCTTTTTTTGTCTTTTTGAACTAGTGGTTTTGCATATAATGTCTCAGTAGTTGGAGGCTCGCCTTTAGCAACAGATTCAAGCGTAATATGTGTAGCCTCTTCATATTTGAAGCCACTGGATACGCCCTCCGGCGGATGCGATAATTCATAGTAGTCAAAGATCGATGTCATGAGCCGCTGTTTTGCCAAAATGAGCGCTACTCTGGACGTATCACATGTAATCCATCGTCTTCCAAGCTTTTCAGCGGCGAATGCCGTAGTTCCTGAACCGCAGGTTGGATCAAGCACCAGATCGCCAGGATCTGTTGTCATGAGCATTATTCGTTCTATGATTTTTGAGTTGGTCTGAACTACGTATATCTTTTTTGAGAATGTTGTTGTATCTGTCCATATATTATTGATGGCTCTGTAAGGAAAGTCGTCAAAGTATCGCACATAGTTCAGTGTATTGCCTTTTTTGGCTAGTCGATTTTTGCTTGCCAACTGATTCATACCATCCGGAAATGTAGGCGACCAATGACGGTCGGAACCAGGGCAAAATTCTTCGCCCCGAAATGTAAAAGTTTGATCTTCTTGAGATTTGCCTTGTGATGTTAGGCGGCTATAGCCCATAATTTTAGCATCATTTGGAATTAAAAATGGATTAATCAATTCCTTGCTGGTCATTTTTTTTCTAATGCCGTCCCTCAATTCAAGAAATCTATAAGTTGAATCGTTTATTGGCAGATCTTTTTTAGTAAACAGATCACGGTATTTGATTTTAGACACATCCTTTGCATACCACACCAAATAATCTGCAACAGAATCAAGGGTTTTGCTTGTGGATGATGTTGTTTTTTGTACCGTGATCATATTAACAAAATTTTTTGATCCGAATACTTCATTCATGATCATGCGAACCAGACATGCGTTTTTGATGGATATTTGGACAATACAGCTGCCAGTTTCATTCAATAGATGTCTGGACAAAAGTAACCTGTCTCTTAGATATGTCAAGTATGAGTGGATTTCCAATTCCCATGTATCACGGAATGCCTTGATCGTTTCAGGTTCCTGAGTTAGATCCCCATCCCTGCCGTCTCTAACGTCCCTTTCATTTACAAACGGTTGAAAATTGGATCCGTATGCTATCCCATATGGTGGATCAATGTAGATCATTTGGACCTTGCCTTTCATTCCTTCCTTTTCCAAAAGTGAATTCATCACAAGTGACGAATCGCCAGCAATAAGCCGGTTTGACCAATTCTGCTTATGCTGGTAGAATTCGATTGCATTGCGCAATGGGAGATGATTCTCCGGATCATCAAAAAAGCTTGATAGTGCGGTCTGTGCTGCATCCTCATGCATCATTGCCTTTTCAATAATGGTCAATGGATCAATTCGTTCATGTATGTGAAGCGAAACTGTGTCCACCACAAACTCTGAGCTTTCCCGCTTGCCGGACCAGACTAATTGTGGATCAAGTCGCGGATCATGCGAGTATTTCTTTCGTGGTTGAGTTGGATCAGTATGTGGGCTGACCAGTCCTGCTGGAGGATTGTTTGAACGCTTTTTGCTTTTGTGCATAGCGCTCCACAGCTTTGTCTTGTTTTTGCTGTCTTGGCAATTAGACCGGGGGGGGGGGGGGGGGGGGGGAGGGGGGGGGGGGGGGGGGGGGGGGGGGGGGG
>CAYGAM010000023.1:0-25755 GCA_964347915.1 uncultured Nitrosopumilaceae archaeon
GCGCCGGATTCCCTCCGCAGTCCCCAGCGCCTGCGCCTAGCCGGGGAGGCGGCGGAGGAGGAGGGGGCGGAGGCGGCGGAGGCGCCGCACCTCCAGCCGAATTTGCCGGACTGTACTCTGTAATGTGGGACTGCAATGAACCTGCAACCACTGTAATCCTGGACAGCAATCTCGCCGCTGAAGTTACGCTGATTGCAGGCGCAGAGTCATTCACGCCCGTACCGGACGCGGCTCAGAATCTGGACGGCAGAACCGCCTATGCCGCCGACGCGTACGCCGATATCATGCTGCTCAAAGTCAGCTCAAGCGACGGCTCTTCCGCATCCAAGACCGTAAACACGCTCGGCCAATGCACGGGCCAGGTTGAATATTCAAGGTACGTTCCCGGAGCTCTGGCGCCGGTGCAGGCAGTTTCCGCGCAGCCTGCAGTACAGCAGCCTGAAGAACGCGGCTCTGCGTCTGTTCCCGCAGCGGAACAGCCGGATGTCCTGGAACCATCTACAGCCGCGGAACAAGATTCAACAGAACTGTCCGCTGCAGCAGATTCGCCTGCTGCATCAGAGCCTGACACTGACTCAGCAAGCCCAGAGGCGCCGGCTGCAGACGACGGCGGCTGCCTGATTGCAACTGCTGCGTACGGCACCGAACTGGCGCCGCAGGTGCAGATGCTGCGAGAGCTGCGGGACAGCACGCTTTCATCCACTGAATCGGGAGCCTCGTTTGTGAGCCAATTCAATTCGATGTATTATGCGTTCTCGCCTGGAATAGCGGACATGCAGCGGGAGAGTCCGGCGTTCCGAGACGCCGTAAGAGCGCTGATCATCCCGATGATCCACTCGCTTTCCATAATGTCGCTGGCAGACGAAGGCTCCGAGGCGTCCGTACTGGCGCTGGGATCTTTCGTAATAGCTCTGAACCTGGGCATGTACTTGGCAGCTCCTGCCGCTGTTGCCATTGTCCTAGCCAGGAGGCTTGGAATAGGCCGAGCCCGCTGCAGCATGGCAGATCCGGCTGCATGACAGCGGCCGTTCTCAATGCCGAGCAGGACTGCCGGAACATGCTTGGAGGCATCCTGATTCATGCGGCTCAAATCAGGGCGCTGTCCGCCTAAAAAGCCCGTTACATGACTGCAAAAGCGCCGCAGCTGCGGCGCAGGCCGCCTCCGGGCAAAATGCGCCGGCCTGCAGCGCCGCCAAGGCATCCTGGCGGGGAATTTGCCGGAGATGATCAGGCAAAAGCCGCGCCTGGAGCGCGCATCTGATTATGCCTGACGGCAGGCTAAAGGCGGCTGCTCGGAGCATTTCGCTTAGATGCCATGCTCCGGATTAAAAACAGCGCAGCATCAAAGGAACGGCCGTATATGGTCAGGTCCACGACATTTTGACCAATATGCAAGCACAACAGCATCCCACATACGCAGCGGCTAGGCACCAATCAAATTTGGACCTGACCATATACGAACGGACTGCCTGCAGTTCATTCCTTTTCATCTGAAATTCTTGCAGCCGCCGGCATCAGGCCGCATTGTTCTGGAACTGCAGCCTATCCTACTACTTCAAACAGCGGGTTTGCCTTTATGATGATCTGCTGCTCGGTCTTTGCCTTGACTGCCGCCTCAAAATCCCGCCTTGTGCAGGCCAGAATGAACATGGTCTCGCCGATGCGGAGTGTTTTTCGGCCCAGCTCTTCGCGCGTGCTGATGCTTCCGACATATCCCTCCAGCCTTGACAGAAAGTCCTGGCACAGCGCAATTTTTTCGCCGCGCATCTCAGAACGATCCATGTCCCACAAAAGCATCAAGCTTGACTTGTTTGCCCTGACCTTGGATTTTTTTATTGCGCTGCGCACCCCCTCGGCAATGCGCTTTATGTAGTTCTTGATGGATCTCTGACTTTCGCCTATGAAATAGTACAGCGGGACTGCGCCTTCCAGTGACGTTTTGAGAGCGTACGCATCATACAGAATGTCCGCAATATCGTCCAGATAAATTTCGCCAACCTGATTCAGAAATTCCCTTCCCACATCGTTCTTTCTTGCAATGTGGCAGATCTCCAGGACGCTGACTATCTGAGTCAACCTTGACATAATTTCCATTGCGTAAGCATGTTCCGACAGCGGTATCGTAGCAAACTGCTTTCTTGCGCCGCCGTCAGAGAGCAGTTCGGCCAGAATCTCATCATCCTGTCCAAGCGATCCCACCATTTCAGGCTGCTTGTGACGCAAAAGCGGATAGTAATAGTACGACATGGCTTTGCCCACCTCCATGCCGGTAACCTGCTCCAGCAGATTCATGTTGTCGTCATTGTCCCCAAAGCCCGCCGGAAAGCCGCACACTATTGAGCAGCCTGAACTTAGCGAAGCTGCTATGGACTTGAGCCTTGACTGAATCTCGCCTCTTACATCCTCGCGGTGCTTTCTGATTATTGGCGTAAAAAAGAGATACTGCGCCTTTGATATTGCCTCCTTGGCCGGGCACAGCGAGAGCAGCGGCTCGCCTTCCCTCAGTTCTACCACATCTGAATATGACTCGGCGACGTTTGGCGGCAGCAGTATAGCAGACGACGATATCTCGTCTATTACGAAAACTTTGACATTTTTTGCAGCCAGCTTGCGCGCAATAGAATATCCCTCGGTGCTCAGTCCATATACAGTCACTATGACCTCTGGCATACGGTATGTGGCAAATGGTTGCTAAAAAAACCATACCAAAGGTTCTGCGCATGCGCGCCCATCCAAATCCGCGCAGGGCATGCCGGCAGGGAATGCGCGCACGCCGGCAATTCCGATCCTTTGACATCCAGCATTTTTCTGAAAAACGCGTCATGCTCCGGATTAAAAGCAATGCCGCAGAGCCGAAATGCATGCACGAGTCATTTCTTTTCAGGCGGCAATGCATGCAGCAGCCCAATGCACCATTGATTCTACAAATTTATAGATGAAGCGGGCGCACTCAAAATGCTGGCGCAGGTATCTTGCAGAACGCCTTGCAGTGCTCTGGACAAAATGCCCAGGCGCCTGCAGTTCATGAAAGCCTGCGGCTTTCAGGGAAGCCCGGTAGTGTAGTGGCAAGCATGGGGGCCTTTGGAGCCCTAGACCCCAGTTCGAGTCTGGGCCGGGCTATACCATCTTTGACTTGGTATCGCGCAGCCCGGCATAAAATTCCGGCAAGACTGCGCGTCCATTCCAAAACAAGACGGCTCCTTGGTCCGCGCCCCGCGACCGGGATGCGCCTTCCATGCTGCCTTCATGCGCCTAAAAGTCCAGCTTTGTGAGCAGGCGCGTAGCTATTCCAAACAGCGCCGCTGCCAGCGCGGACACTACTCCAACCTCAATGATTATCATCTCAGTGACGCCGCCGAATATTGCGGCCCGTATAATGTCCACAATATATGTCAGCGGATTAAAGTAAAATACGATTGAGAGAAGCTCTGGCGCTCCCTGCGCGGGATAAAACGCCGTGCTCACAAAGGCCGAGAAGAGAAAGACCGTATTGATTACCACGTTAAACCCCTCGCTGGACTTGAGGCGCGTGGATATGATCGAGGCAATGGAGCCGAAGAGAAGCGATCCTGCAACCGACGCAAATATGATGAGGGGCGCGGTAAGAGCGTCAAACGACGCAAGATCTGCAAATACCGGCAGCCCCACCAGTATGATGAGAGCCGCGCTCACCATGCCGACCATTCCTATTGCTATGACATTGCTTAGAATGTAGTGCGTCCTTGTAAACGGGCCCGACAGTATCTGCTCAAACATTCCGCTTCTGCGGTCATTCCATATTATTATGCCGGATATCAGGGTGCTGTTCATTATCGTAAATCCGATCATGCCCGTTGCAAGAAAGGCCGGATAGCTTACGCTCTGCTCTCCCAGCGAAACGTTGTCTATGAGCGCGGTGTACGCAAAGCCTGCAATGAAGATGTACATTATGGGAAATATGACCTGCCAGACTAGAAATCCCGGATTCAGGGATACTGTCAGGTTTCTTACGGCAAGCCTAATTATTTGATGCATCCGCCTTTACCAGCTCCAAGAATATGTCTTCCAGGCTGACGGGAGCCACTGCCAGATTCTCTATCCGTATGCCGCGATCGCTCAGCCTCTTCAGTACGTCCAGCAGAATATCCTCTGCATTGCGGGAGCATATGGATACGTCGGTTCCCAGGCCAAAGCTTACCTCGCATTCAATGCCGTCCAGAATGCCTGGTATTCTTTTGTCAGGCGTCCTTGTGCGCACCGTTATCGTCTTTTTTCCTCCCAGCATCTTTTTCAGCTCGTCCGGCGTATTCAGCGCAATTATTCTTCCGTCTTTTATTATTGCTATGCTGTCGCAGATGTACTCGGCCTCGGAGAGTATGTGCGTAGTGTACAGTATGGTCAGCCCGTCTGCCGCCTTTGCCTTGACATAGTCCAGCAGATTCCTGCGCGCAGCAGGATCCAGCCCGACGGTCGGCTCGTCCAGAAACAGCATGTCCATGTCGTGCATAAACTCCCTTGCCACCTGCACCCTGCGCCTCTGCCCTATTGAAATGTCTTCCATGTTCTTTTTTCTAATGTCCTCCAGGCCGAATTCTTCCAGTATGCGCGCCGTCCGCTTTTTTCGCTCGTCCCTGGGAACATCCCACATCATGCCGTACGTATCAAGGGAGCGCTCTACCGAGAGCGACGGCTCGTAGCTGGACTGCTGCAGGACAACGCCGATTCTCTTTCTTATCTCAAGCGGCTTGGACAGCGCGTCAATGCCGAAAATCTTCAAGCTTCCGGACGTTGGAGGTATCAGCGTAGTCAGCATCTTGATTGTAGTCGACTTGCCTGCGCCGTTGGGGCCTAAAAATCCAAAGACGGTTCCAGACTCAATGGCAAGGTCTATTCCGTCAACCGCTTTTACCTCACTGTATGACTTTGCGAGACCTGCCGCATTCACTGCCAGCAAATATTGCACCCGTACTGACTGAAATCATAGCGAGTAAATCTGTATCGGTTGGATTCCGGGCATGCGCCAAGGCCAGCAGCATCCTTGCCGGCATCTGCGATGCCGCAGCCCGCATGCCGGCGTCTCGTCAGTTCGCGTGAGCCGGGCGCGAGCCTGGGATTGCGCCATTATGGAATCATCCGGGCAAAATGCGCTGGAGATCAGGCAGAGACACAGCCAGGCGCAATGGCAGCGCGCCTCATGCCGCATCTGACGGCAGGCTGGGGATGATTGTTCTGGATAGATTTCGCTTGGCTGGGAACGCGCATAACCTCAATGGCAACATGCTCCGCTAGGAACAGGCCGCAAAATGAAGGCAGGAACCTGCGTTTGCCTGCATTGGCGCTCGGTGCAGCCGCCTGCTAGAATGCTGTCAGGCGACCGCGTCTTGGTGCGGTACATGAGGCATGCCGCATCCTGATTAAAAGCGGTGCGGCATCAAGCATGCGCACAGATCGCTGTTTTTCGGAGGCAATAGCTGCAGTCAGCATGCCTGAATTTGCCGCACCAGTTTGTGCTCAAATTAGGTGTAAAAAAATTACGCACTTGTCAAATTTTTTTGACTCTCCAGAATAAAAGCAAACTTGCAGAGTATGATATGTTGGCAAAATCAGACAAAACTCCGGTCTGGGAGGCTCTGCCAGAGACGTACGAATGGGAGGAAGAGGATCTGCAGGAAAGCAGCCTGCTCCAAGAAGCGTTAGAACCGCGCGACCCCGAGTTTGACAAGCTTGCAATGCAAATAGTCTGGAATATTGATCCTGAAGGCTGGGAGATTGCACGCGCAAGGGTGATGCATGAGATTATGCAAAAGGCGGGCCAATCCAAGTCCTGACAAAGCGTTCGCACGACAAGATTTGTGCATGCCTGCCAGGACATCCTAGGCCTTTGCAAAGCCTAGTGTATTGTACGAAAATGATGTCACATAATCATTTTCGTCCTGGATACATTCTGGATTGCTTTTTCTGACTGCGCTTGCGGCCGTCTTCACGCGGGACGCCTGCCGCGGTGTTTCGCAGTTGTCAAAACCCGCCGATTTGTGGGATCGTACTTTACAATAAACGGCGTAATCTTTGAGGCTCTTGCAATGCGTCATCTCGCCCTTGGGCGTTCTAAGCCATTGTTCCAGCCTGCTTGCGGATGATGCAGTCCTGAGCTTATCTGTCCGCTTCTTTTTTTCCAGCAGCTTGTCTTCAAGCGGCGCGGGCTTCCATGAGTCCTTGGACATTCCTAGTTTTATTGACGCATGGCGACGACTAAAAGTTCTTGCACACGCATGGGCGTAGTCTGCGTAGGAAGATGATTTTTGATGATCAAAGACGTTAACTGCCGCTATGATATTCGGGGACATCCGTCTGTCTTAAACATCTGATGTGCAAAACTTCTCCACCCCGCATGGATATGCTATCAATTAGAAATAATGTCATATCAAAGTGGAAATATGCGCCCAAATCATTTCTATTTGGAGACAATACTTGCAATCGGTATTGCGGCACCACTGTTCAAGACAATCGAATGGCCGGAATGCGCACACAATTGATTTCTTGATCTTTGGCACGCTTGGGATGATTTTGAGCCGCACCTGAATTGTCTGATAGATGATCTGTACGGCATGCGATTCTTGTTTGATTTAGATGGGTGATCATGAGCCTGAGTTCAGCATGGCATATTGCATCTTTTGCTTGTTGATTGCTATCTCAACAGCTAGTTTGTTGATTGCCTTGGCTTGTGCAGAGTCCAGATTAAGTTTGTACATGTGAGACCTGCCTGAGATTCTTGTGCGTACGACTATTCCGTCCTTTGCCAGCATCCTAATCTCACCTAGCGCAGTCTTGAAGGATACTCCGGAATTTCTGGCAATATCTGATACTGAATAGTCATAGTACTTGAACACGCAGAGAAAGTCTAGAATTTTTGATTTTGAACACGGGAATGCATATTCCAGTGGGCCTAGCTCAAGAACTTTGTCAGGTTCCTTCGCATTAGTTTGTGCAGTTGATGATAACATTATTTTTATATACGATTTAAACATATATTTATGTATCCAATGTTTGGTAATTTGTTAACTAAATAGATAAATGGCGTATGTTGTATAATTAATTACATAATGAGTTTAGATCATGCGTCGGAAATTGTCTTGCAGAAGATGATCTCGCATAGAGTATTTGGAGGTAAACACTACGGAATGGATGATCTGAAACGTGGAGTTCCCACACATGAACGGGGGAATATTGAGAAAGCGATCAAGAACCTGGTAAAGAAAAACCTGATACTAAAACATCCTACCAGCTACGGCATGCAATATTCTCTCAATCATAATAAACTTGACTTGATTGGCCGGCTTCTGGAATATGATGTGTCCGATTGAGCGCACGGCTGGCTCACATACTATGACAGTTGGATATGCTCGTTAGTTCTAAATCTGACATGAAGAAAACTTTCTTATTGTGGTAAGGAACAAAAATCCACCGATCATTTTGTGAATGCAAGCTCATGTGTATAGTATTGGACGGCAAAATTTACTATTATATAATAGATCCTATGCACAATCGAACTGTCCTGATAATAAAAATTTTTGTCTCCCAAATAGTCTTGATTTTTTATAGCGATGCAGAAAAGTTCTTTGCAATCACTGTTGGACTGTCCTAAAAACACATCAACAATTGCAGCTTGAGACATGAATCATCAAAAATATCTCAAAAAAATGATGAGTCGGTAGGACAAGGCAATGCGCCTGCGAATATTTGTGATTTGGAAATATTGCATGCCAAGTTGGGGCAATAAGAGCTGCCTTGACTGCCTCATCTATTTAGGCATTGTTTTTAATGCCTTTATTTTTAATTATGTTCAAGATCAGCCAAGCGAAATGTGCTGCAGATCAGGCAGAAACATAAACCAGACGCATTTGAAACGCGCCTGAAATCATGCCTGATGACAAGAGAAAGATGACTGCTCTGAGTACATTTTGCTTAGCTGAATATAATACGAAATTCATTGTTTCTTGGCTCTGACTTTTACTCTATTTGGCCGCCAATGCTCTCAAGTCCAGCACCTTTGCAATACTTGAAGGAACTGCTGTTCTTAGCGAGCCGCTTTGATTAGCCAATGCTGGCTTGGTTCCTGCTAAAGAATCTTTGAGCAAGGCTGAGATTCTAGCGGCTTGCGCGTACCAAGCAGCCTGACCTTGATTTGAAATGCCGGCTCCAAAGATTTCCAATAATCTGCCTTGAGAGCCCTTGCAGGCGCTTGAATTCATGGTTCTTGTGTGTGCAATGAACAAGTCTGCAGTCAGGATAAGAATGCCATGCCTAGTGAAGAGGGTGAAACTGCTTTCCGGATCTTGCATGCCAAGCTCCCTAGCCGGCGCGTTCCACAACCGTGATTCTAGGCACAAAACTTTTGTCTTTTTTTCCGCATTCGGGCGGAGTTGTGGAGCAGGCTGCACCCAAGTGAAATTTTTATTAATGCATTAAACACAGATACTGTAATTGTCAGAACTGGAAAGCCTTATCGAAAGCCTGCTGTCGCAAGTTCCTAAGCTTACGAGGAAGGATCTGGATGAGCAAATCAGGCTCAAAAAGGAGCGGATCGGCGCCGGATACCTCACGGACCAGGGAGCCGTATTTCTTGTGGCATCCGACCACGGCGTAGCGCTCGGCGAGACTGTAGCTGCTGAAGTTGATCTAAAGGAGCTGACTGCAGGGCTCAAGGAAGCAACATTCAAGGCCAAGGTGCTCTCTGTCTCGGCAATACGGCACATCACCAAAAAGGACGGCTCGCCCCTGCTGCTTCGAACTATGATAGTATATGATGATACTGTATCTCGAACCGTAAACATGTGGGACGACCATGCAAACATTCCGCTGCTAGGCGATCTCAAGCCAGGCGATCTGATTAGAATGTCCAAGGTGTACACAAAAGCGGACACCAGGGGCGACATTGCAATAAACATGAGCTCCAATACTGTGATTGAAAGGCTGGAAGAGGAGAGCAGCATTCCTGATATCGAAGCAATCACGCGGGATGTCGGGTCGGTAACGGACGGCCAAAGAAATCTGGCTGTTGTCGGAACAGTAGACGGACGCCTCAACAAGCTCAACTTTACCAATGCGCAGGGGCAGCCCCGCAAGGCGCTAAAGATGAATCTCAAGGGTGCGGGCGGCGAATCGGTGTCGGTAGTCTTGTGGGGCAAGGACGAGTCACACATTCCACTGTCTGTTCCGGTAAACGCAAAAACCCGCCTTCTTGGAGTATACGCCAAAACCGGAAGGCAGGGGTCTGTTGAGATCCATGGAAACGAGGACACTGCAATACAGATGGAAGGCGGACAAGAGCCGATGCACATCATTGTCCGAGTGCTCTCGTACGGCAGGGACACCTCCAACAATATCGTCATTCTGGGAGTAGATCGGAACAAAAACCTGCTTACGCTGTACGATACGTCAAGGCAGACCGAGCAGTTTAAGAGGGGCGATATCATGGAATGCATGCCGTCAAAATCCTTTGGCAATTCCATTACAATAACCGAGTCTTCGTATGTGAGCGCAAAAGAGGACGATCCCGAGATTCCGCATGCGGGCGACATTCGCACCAAAATCAAGGACATCAAGATAGGCGGACTGTACTGCACGGAGGCAATAATTCTAAGAAAGCCTGAGATTAGGGAAATATCTACAAAATCGGAAGAGAACATCCAGCTTGGCGAGATGTTTGTCGAAGACGACACATGCCAAATCTGGGTCAAGGGCTGGCGCAACCTGGCCTCGCTGCTCACTCCGTATGAAACAGGACAAATAGTATCCATTATCGGCGTGGAAGGAAGGGCGGCGCTTGACGGCCAGACCGAGCTGGTCCTGATGTCGTATACGATGGTTGAGCCCAAGGAGCAGCCAGATCAGTCCCAGTAGCCCCTATTCCTGGCATACTGCTTTTCCGCATTGTAAATCTGCTCGTAAATGCTCTCTTCGTCCGACATGCCCCGAAGTATGCGCGCCGCAGCATCTGCTCCGATGCCGCGTCCCGACATTACAAGGACGGCCTTTCTGCCGAAATTCTCAATCAGCGATGCCACCTTCCATGCGCGGTCCAGCTTGCGCCGTTCTGCAGGACCAAGCTCTTCTCCGCTTCGCCTTTTTTGGACAAGCTTTGGAAGATCATAGTCTGCGTGAAACGTGGCGGTAATCTGCCTTGCATGGCACCTGGGGCATTTCAGGTTTGTGCCCACCTCCATTGTCGTAACGGCCATCTGCCATCTGCCGCACCTGCAGCATACCAGCCGGTGCCTTGTTTTTGCAAGCCTGGCTTTTACCATCTTCATTATGCTTTCGTGCGTGTCTGTCGAATAACCCGCAGCATAGCTTGGCAGGATCTCCTTTAGCCTTGATTCGTCAGATTCGCCCCATGACACCCTGATTCTGCCGCTTCTGATCTCATCCAGCATGCGCGCTGCGCCCTCCAGATCGTACTTGTCATGGTACAGTTCCCGCCTCGCTTCGGCTACTATTGCAGTGTGCTTGTACTTGTTGTAGAGGTGCACTGCATACCCCTTTGAGTATATGGCGTCCTTTCGCACGGCGCCAAACCTTTTTGCCACGCACCATATATGCCAGCTCATATTGTGCGTATTCTCAAGCGCGGCCGACGCTGCCTTTCTGATGTCGTACTCGCCGCTTAGCGCAGAGTCCAGCATCTCTTTTGTAATGGGAAACTTGGATGAGAGGGTTATGCTGTACGCGTCGGACCGCGCGTCCACCTTGCCGGACATTGAGCCTAGTATGGACGAGAGCAGCAGCGATACGGCGGAATTTATCCTGCTTCCCCAGCATGCATGAAGGACAACCATGCCCTCTGACCTGAAATTCTCCGCAGGAATGACGCCGTCCTGGGCGTAATGCGCGCATGCGCCTGGCGCAATGTCTGAATGCGCGTTCGTCTTGCCGCGTGCCATGCTGCGCCTGATGTCCTGAACGATTCTTGCAGTGGCGTACTCTACTGGTATGGTCTCGCCCTCCCATATTGGAATGGAAGCGGAGCTGCCGCCGTGCTGCTCTGCATTGACGGTAAAGGATTTTTCGTCCACGCTTAGCACGCGCCACTGCATTCCGCGCAGCACAAACAAATCGCCCTCCTTTCCATGCTCGCCTACGAATTTCTGGTCAAGCGTGCCGATTATTTTGCTGCCGGCAGAATCCCTGACGCGAAACTTGAGAATGTCCGGTATCGTGCTTAGGTTCTCAAAGTGGTACATCATGGCGCGCCTGCTTGCCTCAAACGACATTGAAACGCGGTCAAGCAGTATGACGCGGCTCTCGTCCAGCATCTCCAGCACGGATACGATATCTTCCAGCGCGAGGCTGCGAAAAGGGTACGCCATTCTGAATATGGACAGAGCTTTTGCCACGCTCACCCTGCCAAGCTGCAGCGCAAGCCCCGCTGCATGGTGCGCTGCAACGTCAAGCGAATTTTCGTGAATTCGCTGCTTTTCTATTGCGCCTTTTGCTGCCTGCCTTAGCACGGCTCTTGATTCTATATCGTCAGCAGGCTTGTCTGTTACTATGAGACCCTTGGCCGAGGCGCCGCCGGAATGCCTGCTTCTGCCTATTCTCTGCATCAGCTTTGACGCCTGCTTTGGCGAGCCGTAATGTATTACAGTCTCAACTGATTCAATGTCCAGTCCGAGCTCTAGAGACGATGTGCAGACGGTAATCGACTGCGTGCCCGCCCGCAGCGCGGATTCGGTCTCTTCCCTGACATGCTTTGAGAGGGAGCCGTGGTGCATCTCAACTGCATAGCGCGAATTTTTCCGCAATATGCTTGCAAGCTTTTCCGCTTCGCCGCGCGCATTTGCAAAGAGCAGCACGGGCGCCTTTGTGCCTGTTTCTGATACGTAGCGGAGAATTTCGTCTGCGGCGTCCTCCATGCTTCCGCTGACGTATCTTCTTTCTACGTCGTACTTTCGCAGCTTTTTGTCCCGTATTACTTTGCACTTTCGCTTTGTGCCCGCCACAAACTTGGCAGCATCCTGCGCGTTGCTTACGGTAGCGGAAAGCCCTATTCTGGTTATCTCCGTTCCTGCATTGTACTGCAGCCTTTCTAGCGCGATTGAGAGCTGCGAGCCGCGCTCGCTTGAGAGCATCTCGTGAACCTCGTCTAATATGACCCATTCAATATCCCTTAGGGCTTTGAGCGCCGCATCTTGAATCAGCAGCGCGACAAGCGTCTCGGGCGTGGTAATCAGAATGTCCGGCGGATTCTTTGTGATCTTTCGCTTCTCTGATTGCGTCGTATCTCCATGCCGTATCTTGATGGAAAGCCCGCTGTCCTGGGCATAATTTTCCACCCTTCTGAATACGTCCTTGTTGAGCGCTCTTAGCGGAGTAATGTAGAGCGCCTTGATGGACCCGTCGCGCCTTGTGTTTTTTATCCTCTCAAAGATTGGAATCACTGCGCACTCTGTCTTGCCTGACCCTGTCGGCGCCATCACGAGCGCGTTCTTCTTTTGGTATATTGCAGGCACGGCGCGCCTTTGAATTTCTGTCAGCTCTGCAAATCCAAGCGACTTGAACCTGGATGCCAGCGTCTCAGGAAGGCTTTGCATCTGTTGTCTTTGATCTGCTTCTCTCATATACCAATGCGCCTATCAGGCCGAGCGTCAGCAGAATTACTGATAAAGCCGGTATATAGTCAAAAAAATCTGCCATATTCTAAAAGCGGCGCGCATGGTTAAATATATTGGGATTTGAGTTCGGGAATGCGAGATCCGGGAACGGCCGTCTCCAGTCCGGGAATCCGTCTTCGCGGCACGGCGCGCCCGGATGACGGATTATTCGAGTCAGGGAGCGGCTGCCTGACTCCTGCATCTGCTGCAGGGCAGTTATGACTGCTGGGGCGGGCGCTCTGGGCAGGCGCTGCGGATCTTTTGGGCGGTGCGAGAGCAGAAAATTCCTGCGTCCTGAATGATGCTCTGCCGGCTTTAAAGCTGCGGCTCTTTTATGCCGGCAGCTGATATTTCGTACTGTACGCGCAGACTGGTCCTGGGAAGCCTGACTGTGCAGTAGCGCCTGACCTCCCGCTCTCCTTCCACTGAAAGGCGCATCTTGATGTGCGTGAACATGTCCATCGCGCGCCACATAGTCTCCTTTTCAACAGAGTCTATGCTTCGGACAGAGTTTACTGCCAGAACGGGCATCTCCCTTTCAAGCGAGAGCCTGGATAGCTTCATCATGTATCTTGAAAATATGATGTTCTTTCTTCGCAGCTGCAGCTTGTGCGGATAGTCAAACGAGAAGAGCTCTGTTATGTCGTCAATGACTAAAAGCGAATGCCTGCCGAGCCTGTCCAGTGTGATCTGCTGCTCCTTGGAGTTTGTAACGCGGGATACGTCAACTGATTCCAGCAGATTTTCGCTCATGCCGTCGGCAAGAAGCATTTCCCGCAGTCTTTCGGGACGAAACTTTCCGGTAGTGTCCTGGAACAATGCCCGCCCGCCCGCCGCAATCTCGCGCTTTGTCATATGCAGGACAAACTGTGTCTTGCCTGCGGCAGGCCCGCCGTAGACATCCATGATTCCCGCCTTGAACCCGCCTCCCAGCGCCGCGTCAATCCTGCCCAGCCCCGTGCTGATCATGCCGTATCTTGCCGCAGACTAGAATTAAACAGATCTGTTTGGAGATGCTTTCCGGCTCCAGCATTGAACCCTTGGAGGCTCTGGCGCGGAATCGCGGTTTCTTTTGCCTGCATTTGTTTCCAAAAGCGAAACTGCTGCGCTGGTGCGTGTTTTTATAATATCGCACACATCGTCTTTTGTTGGAAGAGTCAGACGCCTGCAGGCTAATGGATGATGCAGGCATTCAGTACCTCAAAGTGAAAAAAATCCCGCCGTCTCGCCGGTATGCCCTACTTGCCGCGCAGGATCGCATAACGATGCTTGGCGAATCGAAACTGGCCGAGCTGCAGGCCGCGCACCCGTTCAGCGCCGAGCTGACCGAAAAATTCTTTCAGATGGGAGAATCTGCCAAAAGCGCAATCGTGCGCGAATTGGAGCGCCTTTTGACCCGCCTGGATATTGGGCACATGATAATAGCAAGCGACGACCGGCAGTTTTTTGGCTTCTCACTGTCTGTCTTTTTGCAGCAAGACACGTCTGTAATTAATTTTCTCATCGGCTGCAACAAAGTCAAGGAGGCCAGAAGGCTGGTAGAAACGCAGACATACGCCCTCATCCGGCGCCTGCATGACACTGGCACGGAAGAGATGACGCGCATGAATGATTTGAATGAGGATAGGCATGGCAGACAATCATCCTTCAAGTCGGACAAGACTGCCAAACGGTCGGAACAGTACATGAAATCCAAACAGGACAACGACGCATGGAACCTGCTGCATAAGGCAAGAGGCGTAGCATCAATGTCCGGCTGCCTGAGTGAGCAGTATTGCATTGCATTGCATAACGGCATCCTACCATATGAGATCTATGCAGGCCCCGCCAAAGCCATCGCCGTAAAGGAGCTGGACGAGGCCATATTCAAGACGTCTGCGAAATTTGACAAGGCGGAGACAGAGAATCTAAGGGAGTTTGTCTTGACTCCTGAAGTCTTGGACATTCCGCGCCTGCCGGAGCGTCTTTCTATGGTGTTTGATGTGGCGCATGCATTCATGGGCAAGCTGAATCATGCAGGAGAATCCCGGATTGGCGTGTATTATGACTATGAAATTCCGGATTATCAGCTTATCGCGATTGAGTATATGGCGGCCAATGCTTCAGGCAATCAGTGCATAAAATGGACAAGGGCGCTGGTCTCTGCAATTATTGAAAAGGATGCTGACATACTTGGCATCTTTGTGATTAATGTTGTTCCTGCATGATCGGCAATAGCAGCTGCAAATGCGCTATTTCTAGGACACTGCTGGTCGCGGCTGCGCTTTAGCCGCCTCTTCGTTTTGTCCATGGCAGCATCCTGATTGCTGGATAATAATTCAACAGTGCTGAAGCATGACGCGCCGGTAAAAGGCGTCTATGAACGCATGAAATCACAATTGCCGCCTCTGCAATTTGACGAGAGCGCAGCGAATTTTTCCAAAGCCTTGGAAAAGCATGCTTGAATAATTCACAATCCTTGTTATGACGGAGACGAGCTCCGCAAAGCCGTCAAAGGACTGAAGCGTAAAATCAGGAGCCTGCAAAGCCGCTTTGGATGAGCGTCTGACCGTCCGAAATCCAAAGTTGAAAACAGTTCAGACTGGCAGTGCAGAGTGAAATCTGCCGAACAGCCGTCTTTGGCTTGTGCTGATATTTGCGCCTGGCTTTTTGCTTCGTGATCTCTGATGCATTTCGCTCAAAATGCGCTCATGGATAGGCTTTTATCTTGGCGTAACTTGACACTTGTCAAGTGGTTAATGTGTCGCAATCCGTAGCCAAGAGGCCCCTGACAACGCTGCAAAAGAGTACAAAGAAGATCGTTACAGTCAGGCTCAAAAACGAGGTAGAGTACAAGGGCAAGATAGACAACGTAGACTCTTACATGAATCTGATAATGAAGAATGCGGAAGAAAAGCGCGACAACAAGACCGTAGCAAACTATGGCCGAGTCATCGTTCGCGGCAACAACGTACTATTCATCAAGCTAGAAGATGAACTCTAGTCTTGGGTGCAAGATATGACAAAGAATTTTCTGTTTACCTCTGAATCTGTAACCGAAGGGCATCCTGACAAGGTATGCGACCAGATATCTGACGCATTTTTAGACGAGTATCTAAAGCAGGATCCGGATTCGCGGGTTGCAGTGGAGACGCTTGTTACAACAGACTTTGCTGCAGTGGCAGGCGAGGTAACATCAAAGGCGGACTTTGACCAAACGGCGCAGGAAGATTTGGTCCGCCGCGTCATACGAGAGATAGGATATGACAATCCGGATCTGCTCTTTGATGCAAATACGTGCGCCATAACGCTAAAACTCCATGCGCAAAGTCCTGATATCAGCCAGGGCGTCACTCCGAACGATGCCAAGGAGCAGGGAGCGGGCGACCAGGGCCTGATGTTCGGCTTTGCATCAAACGAGACTCAAGAAATGATGCCGCTTGCAATACTGCTCTCGCACAAGATTACAAAACGGCTGGCTGACGCACGAAAGTCGGGCGAGATTTCATGGATTAGGCCGGACGGCAAGTCGCAGGTGTCCGTGCGGTACGAGAACGGCAGGCCCGTGTCAGTTGAGGATGTGGTGGTGTCAACGCAGCACGCGCCGGATGTGTCATGCGACGAGATTCAGTCGGTCATAATCGACCGCATAATAAAGCCGGTCCTGGGCGAGTACTGGCGCGACGGCATCAAGATTCACATAAATCCGACAGGCCGGTTTGTGATTGGCGGCCCGCACGGAGATACCGGCCTTACAGGCCGCAAGATTATCGTGGACACTTACGGAGGCTACGGGCGTCACGGAGGCGGGGCGTTCTCCGGCAAGGATCCCTCAAAGGTTGATCGGTCTGCCAGCTACATGTGCAGGTATGTTGCAAAGAACATAGTTGCGGCAGGACTGGCTGACGAGTGCGAGGTTCAGGCAGCATATGCCATTGGAATGGTAGAGCCCGTATCGCTCATGGTAAACACGTTTGATACAAACAAGATACCGGAAGAGGATATTGAGAGCATTGTAAGAAAGCATTTTGACATGAGGCCATCGTCCATAATATCCTGCTTGGATCTCAAAAGGCCCATCTATCAAAAGACCGCGTCGTACGGACACTTTGGAAGGAACGATCCTGACTTTAGGTGGGAGCAGACCGACATGGCGGACACGCTAAGGGCCGCTGCAGGCCTCTGACAACCTGTCATAGTCGCCGGTAAAGCCTCCTGTCAGTATGTCAAGATCGTCTGCCGTATATGGGAATGATGTATCGCTTCCGGCCAGCTTGTATGCGTCATCGGTATCAACAAATTTCATCTTCATGCCTGCTCCTGCAAACTCCCTGGCAAACTCTGCAAAAGGGACGCGGCGGGGTCCTACCATGTCAAGGATGCGGCGCGAGAACCGCTCATTGCCGACTGCCTTGAGAATTATTTTTACAGCGTCGCGCACCCGCATGGGCTGAATGACGAGTTTGGAATCGGATGCTTTCCTGCTGCACGGAATTGTGACAGTGCCGCTCTTAATCTGTCTCTGAAGGTTTCTTGTCAAATAGTCGCCGTCTCCGATTATGTAAGACGGTCTGAATATGGTATAGTCGATGCCGGACTTTGTGATCTCCCGCTCTGCGCCGATCTTTGAATCAAAGTATGGCGTCTTTGCCCTGCCTGCTCCAAGGCCGCTGAGGTATACGATGTGTCCGGTATCTGTTCTTTTGCAGATATCCAAAGCCGCCTTTGCTGCGGCGCTGTTCGCTGCTCCGTACTCTGCTCCGACGGCCCGCGGACCCGTCCCGACCAGGTGAATCAGGCTTTGGCAGCTTTGCCATCCCGATAAGTCGATATCGCGATAGTCTCTCGTCGGAATGACCCGCTCAAGCGCGTGCGGCTTTACCGCACTTCTTGATATGAGAACGGCGGGAATATTCTGCTCTGCGCAGAGGAGCCGCAGATTTCTTGCAACAAAGCCGCTTGCTCCGGTTATCGCCACGCCTGATATCATCGCAGGAGCAAATGCCGCTTTGAATTTTAAATCTAGCTTTGATGTGCAGCATTGTGTAATGTATGATTGCGCGGCTTTTTTTGAACTGGAATGCTCCGTGCAAGCCTGAAAACAGCATCATTCTTTGCGGCGGCGATTTTGGCCGCAAGAGTCTTGGAGCTTTTGCACATTCGGGCAGTGTCATGGCACAGGCTGAAAAACAAACAAGAATTAATAGATTAATCTGATATCATACCTGTGAAGAAACTGAGAACCGGCTTTACTACAGGAACATGCGCTACTGCCGGAGCTGTTGCCGGACTCCAGGCCATAATGAACCAGAGAAAGACGGAGAGCGCGGATGTGGTACTTCCCAGGGGCGAGACTGTCAGAATACCGCTGCACAGCTGCAAGTTTGGGCCAGACTGGGCGCGCTGTTCAGTAATCAAGGATGGAGGCGATGATCCAGATGTTACGCACGGTGCAGAGATCGTAACAAAAGTGTCGCTTGCGGAGACGCGCGATATTGCAATTGACGGAGGGCAAGGAGTAGGCATTGTTACAAAGCCGGGCCTGGGACTGGAGATAGGCAAGCCTGCCATCAATCCGGTTCCGCAAAGGATGATTAGAGAGAATCTTGCCAGAGCGGGAGGCCAGCTTCTTGCCAAGCGCGGAGTCCGCATTGTGATATCAGTCCCGAAAGGAAAGGAGCTGGGACCCAAGACGGACAATCCCAGGCTGGGCATACTTGGGGGCATCTCAATCCTGGGCACAAGCGGCATTGTAGTTCCATTCTCAACCGCGTCGTTTGCGGCATCAATCCGCCAAAACATTGACGTAGCTCTTGCAATGGGCGATTCTAGAATCGTTCTTACTACTGGCGGACGAAGCGAAGAGTTTGCAAGAAAGGTGATCGATCTTCCAGACCACTGCTTTGTCCAGATGGGAGACTTTGCCGGATATGCAATGCAGCAGTCTGCAAAAAAGAGCGTCTCTCATGTTACGGTAGCCGGATTCATAGGCAAGATGGCAAAACTGGCAAAGGGAACAAAGCAGACTCATGTCAAGGGCTCCAAGGTGGACATGAAGTTTCTGGCAGGCATTGCATCAGAGTGCGGCGCAGATGCGGCCGTACTAGGCCGGATAAGAGCGGCAAATACGGCCAGGCATGTGCTGGAAATTGTAAAGGATAGCGATACCAAAGGATTCTTTGATGCGCTGGCGGCGCGCGTGCGGGAACAGATGATATCTCATGCCGAAAACAGGGTTCCCGTATCCGTACTGCTCTTTGACTTTGACGGCAGCGTGCTTGCAGATGCGATGCCAGAGTGATACTGTGTACGAAGCTGCCCAGGAATCGTTCCAGGCTCGCCCAGGAACTGCACTATGCTCCAAGCCATCCGTACAACTGATTATCTTTTGGCTGCAATGCCCGTGCTTGCTGGTACGGCATCAGAGAAGCCGTATTTTCGCTCAATGGAGCAGTCTGAGAGATCGTCGTTCATAATAATGGACGGCTTTGTTCCTGCCAACTCGCCTTTTTGCAGACGCTTTGCAATACTGATCCATGCCAAGATCATGCAACCTGTGATTTCAAGCCGTTCCGATGTCTGAGCATGCATTCTGCCTGCACTTTGCTATCCTGATATATGCTAAAATACTTGTAAGAAACTCTTGCTATTTGTGGATGTAATCAAGCGCATTGAAGACAAGGCCTTGAAGCTGCGTCACAAAGAATTTCGCGATGACAAAGACATTCAAACATTAGTAGAAAAAAACATGGGAGAGTTTTTTGACGGTTTAGAATTTGTAAATACAGAACTGAATTTTCAAGGATACATTTTTGATACTGTAGCATATGATAACAGACAAAACTGTCTTGCCATAATAGCATACAAGAAGAATGATCCTCATGGCAGTGTATTGACACAGTGCAAAGCATACCTCCAAACAATAGATAATCAAAGGCATGATTTTGCCGAAGAATGCGGATTCTTGGACAAATACACAAACCTGTCCTGGTCAAATTCTTATGTGATTATTGTGATATCCAACTTGTCGCGACAGCTGGTAGATGCATGTGCTGGAGAGCAGCGCATTAGGCTTTATCACATTGATCTGTATGGTGACGGCATAGTAACGCTTGATTCTAAAAATAGTGGTATGCTGCCAGGTAGCAGCACTATGCCAAGGACGCAAATATCTGATACTCAAAGTGGTCAAGATGGAGATCTGCCAGGCAATGAAATTCATGAAAAGATCAAAAAATACATCTTGGATCAAGAAGGCATGGAATATGGAGAAACGAAGCATTACAATAAATTTTCCTGTTACGTGAATAGCAGGACGAAAATCTTTTTCACTACCAAGCTTTGGCAGACACAAGTAAATCTGTACTATAATATTCGTGTATCTGGTGAAATACTGACTCCAAACCGCTTTGTACGCGATGTCTCTAAAGTAGGGAAACTTGGATGTGGAGACTATATGTCTATAATCAAATCCGATGCCGACATAGAACGAGCATCCCACTATATCGATATTGTCTACAAAGCATTGCGATCTAGAATGCCATAGCTGAATTTCATGTTTTGATAATGTCGTAACCGCACCAAGAATCATGCCATTGCAAAGCCGTCCCTGCTCTCGCATGCACTTGGCAGTAATGCACATGATGCCACTCCCCATGACACTGGCACACGCGGTATTGGCAAATGCGGCACTAGCATGCCAAGATATTTTATTGGAGGAACGGGAATTTTGGCTGTGAACAGCGCCGTTCTTGCAATAACAAAGAATGGAGTCAAAATTGCAGCCGAGCTGGCGGCCAAGATGCCTGACTGCACTGCATATGCTCCGTCCAAGCTCTCAACAGGCAGCTCTGAGGTGGAATGGTACGACGAGAACACTACTGCCAAAATCAAAAGCCTCTTTGCCGGGTACGATGCGCTGGTCTGCATCTTTTCTCTTGGCGCTGTAATACGCCTGATATCGCCCCACCTCCGGGACAAAAAGACCGATCCAGCCGTTCTTGTAATAGACGATCAGGCAAACTTTGTAATCAGCGTTCTTTCAGGACATATCGGAGGGGCAAACAAGCTGACTGCATCAGTATCTGAAATTCTGAATGCTACACCGGTAATTACCACAGCTGCCGATGTCAACAAGACCATTGCAGTAGACCTGATAGGCAGAGACCTGGGATGGACAATAGAAGACGATGCCAACGTAACTAGAATCAGCGCGATGATGGTAAACGAAGAAAAAATAGGACTGTACCAGGACTCAGGAGAGCGCGGCTGGTGGAAAGGCGCCCTTCCAGAAAACATTGCACCATTTGATGATCTAGGCAAGCTTGCCGAGTCAAGCCTGGGTGGATATCTCATCATATCCGATAAAATCTTGGATGGTACCATTCAAAGAAACGCGGTACTGTACCGGCCAAAATCGCTCGTAGTGGGAGTGGGACTGCACAAGGGCACAGGCAAGGAAAAAATCAAGGCGGGAATATCAGAATCGCTTGCAAAGTTTCATCTGTCTGCAAATTCTATTGCCTGCATTGCATCTGTAAAAAAGCCGGAAGATGTGCAGGGGCTGGTAGAATTTGGCAGAGAGAGCGGCATTCCGGTGCGCTATATTGAGCGCGAGGCTCTGGCGCAGGTGCAGGCGCCCAATCCGTCAGATGTCGTGGACAGGCTTGAGGGGACGCCCAGCGTTTCTGAAGCCGCCGCAATTTTAGAATCAGGCGGGACGCTCATAGTGCAAAAGCAAAAATTTCCACCTGACCTGACAGTGGCAGTAGCGAGGATGACAACTTGAGGCGCGGACTGCTCATAATCGACAGGGGAAGCCGCGAGCAGGAGGCAAAGGACGAGCTGAACTTGATATCTGCCGCGGTAAAAGAAAAGGGCGAATACCAGTACTGCAGCTACTGCTTTCTGGAAGTAGTGCCTCCGTTTATCGGCAAAGGAATCGGCGACGCGCTCGCATCCAGTCTTGACGAGCTCGTTATTGTGCCGTACTTTTTGTATCCGGGCAAAAAGGTCAAGGCTGCAGTATCTGATGCAATGTCGATGCAAGCTGGAACATCTACCAAGTTTCTGGTTACGCGGCCCATGAGCATGCATCGCACCATGATCGATCTGGTGCGCAACAGAGTCGCATCTGCGCTGCGAGAGAGCGGCAGGAGCATCTTGGAATCGCAGACGGACGTCCTAATAATAGGACACGGCAGCATGGATCCCAATGCGCAGATTTCCATACAGTATGTAGAAGACGGACTGCGGCCCTTGTACCGAAATGTGAGCCACTGCTTTTTGGAGATAGAGCAGCCGGACATTCAGGCCGGCATACAAGCATGCAAAAAGAACAATCCGGACACGCTTGCCATAGTATTTTATTTCCTGCACGAGGGAGCCCATGTCAAGCGGGACATTTATGAGGATCTCAATCCGGCTCTGAAAAAATTTGGATTAGAGTCAAACGCCGTAATCACAAGACACATCGGCGCAGACAGCATGATGATAGACTTGATTCTGGAACGGGCAAGTGAGGTTCAGAGTGCAGACTAGAAAAGGCCAGTCTATTGAGGACGCCAGCATGAAAGTGATAGAAGACGAGATAGGCGAGCACGGGTATAATGATACGGAGTGGCCCATCGTTCGAAGGGTAATTCACTCTACTGCCGACTTTGACTTTGCGCGCCTCAATGCAATGCTTTTTTCGCCCGGCGCCGTATCGTCTGGAATATCAGCCGTTCGTTCACGGTGCAGCATAATAGCTGATGTCAACGGCGTTGCCGGCCTGCTCAACAAGCGAAGCATCAGCGATTTTGGCATCAATCTGATATGCCGCATCTCTGACTCGGGTGTCGCTGACGAGGCCAGGCTGCATGATATTACGCGCTCGCAGGCTGCCATGCGCTCTGCATCAAAGGATATGCGGGGCGGGATTGTCGTAATAGGAAACGCGCCTACGGCGTTGCTGGAGGTAATACAAATGATCAAGGAAAAAACAGCAGAGCCCGCCCTTGTAGTAGGACTGCCTGTGGGATTCATCTCTGCTGCCGAATCAAAGCAGGAGCTTGCAGGGACCAATACTGAATACATTACCAACAAGGGCAGAAAGGGCGGAAGCCCGTCGGCCGCTGCCGTTGTAAACGCGCTTATGCTGCTTGCACGCTCATCTTCTTGAAAATTTGACGCAGGCGTCTGTTATGCGCGCGGCCCTCTCTCCGAGCATAAGATGGCAGTAGGATGCCAGCGTTCCATGCTGCATCAGTCCGTCCCTCTTTTGGCCGATGCCCTGCCCAGTCTTTATCCTGTATGCAAACTTTGCGTCGGACGGGACAGACTCCAGCATGGAATAGTGAAACTCGTGCGCGCGTATGCCCGCCCTGGCTTTGGAGACAATGCTGTCCCGGACAGCTTCTGCTCCGACATATCCGAGCGTCCTTTTGCCGGTCATTACCGTGTCTGCGTCAAACAGTCCGACCATTTTGTGCTTTTTTTTGTATCGTATGGCTCTTGTAAGGTACATCAGTCCGCCGCACTCTGCATATACAGGCATGCCGCTTTCTGCTGCCTTTTTTATCGATCTTATCATGGATTGGTTTTTTGCCAGCAGTTCTCCCTGCACCTCTGGAAAGCCGCCGCCTATGTAGATGCCGCCGCACCTGGGGATTTTTTCGTCCGACATGGGGCTGAAGAATGAAATTCTGGCTCCGCTGCGCCGCAGCTCGTCCAGATTCTCCTGATAGTAAAAGTTGAACGAGGCGTCCAGAGCTACGGCTATTGCAGCGCGAGCGCGCGCCGGTTTTTTTCGGGCTTTGATTCTTAGCGGCGCTGCCGTTTTGCATATTGATATGATCTTGTCAAAGTCCAGATGCTCTGCCATTTTTTTTGCCGCCGATACGATGCTGCCTGTTCCGCCTTCTGCTGCTGGAACCAGGCCCAGATGCCTTGACGGCATGGCAAGCGAATCATCCCTTGGTATGACTCCTGCTATGGGAATCTTGAGCGGCGCCATGGCATCGCGGCAAAAGCGCTCGTGCCTCTTGCTTCCTATGCGGTTTAGAATGACTCCTGCTATTCTGGAATTTTTGTGAAATTTTGCAAATCCCAAAGCTGTAGCGGCAATAGAGCGGGCTGTCCTGCTTGCGTCAAGCACAAGTATGACGGGAGCCTTGATCTTTGATGCCACATCAAAAGTGCTAGCTGCGCTTGATCTTCCAGAGATGCCGTCATAGTATCCCATGACTCCTTCGATTACCGAGACATCTTTTGTTGAGCTTTCTGCAAAGTTTGCGTAAAGGTCGGCATCCGTCATAAGCCACGAGTCAAGATTTCTTGCAGGACTTTTGGATACGGCGCCAAGATGGGACGGGTCAATATAGTCGGGCCCCACCTTGAACGGCTGCACGGAGAATCCGCGCTCTTCCAGCCCGTATATTATGGCGCACGATACGGCCGTCTTTCCTACTCCACTGCTCGCTCCTGCAACTACTACCCTTGGCACGCTTGTCATCTTTGCGCGGAGGGCTTGCTAAATTATTATCTCTTTTCTATCTCCATCTCAAAGTCGGTAGTTGAGAGGAGCTCGCCGCAGGAAGGGCACTTTGAGTCGTATTTTTTCATTACATCTTTTGCAGATCGCAGCATCTTTGTGGTGATGATCTTGGAGCCGCACCTGCCGCATGCTATGTCTATTGACATTAACAGTATGCTGGATCTGCGGATAATTAAGATTTTTTTGCCGAATTGTCATTCCTTTTCCAGTATTATGCCGCGCTCATCAAAGCCCGTAACCTTGACGCGGCACCCTACTGGAAGATCGGACGTACTGGCTATGCCTGCCATGAATCCGGATACGCGAAGGCTTACGCCGTCTAGCTTTACCACCGCCCATGCGTACGGCGCGTACGACTCAAATCCTGCCGGAGGAACGGTAATTATCGTATATGTTGCAACGGTGCCGCGCCCCTTGATTTTTTCATCGACAAACTCCTTGCTGCCGCATTCGCTGCAAAAGTAGACAGTGCCCAGCTGAAGCATGGAGCATTTGGCGCACTTTACTGCCAGTATGTTGCCCTGGCGAGCCTCGTTTACAAATTCCTGCTTTGCCATTCTTACACACTCTGGAATATGTGGACTGCGCAGCTGGCGCCCGTTGCGCCAAAGTTGTGGGTGAGTCCTGTTTCGGCGTTTGGCACGGTTCGCTGGCCTGCGCGGCCCGTAAGCTGCTCGTATACTTCTACCACCTGGCCTACGCCCGTAGCCCCAATGGGATGCCCCTTTGACTTTAATCCGCCTGACGGGTTGATTGGTATGTCGCCCGTCCTTGAAGTGTGCTCCTCTCTTGCCCCTTTGAATCCCTGTCCCTTTTCAAAGAATCCCAGGTCCTCGGTATCTACAACTTCGGCAATTGTAAAGCAGTCGTGAACCTCTGCAAAGTCGATATCCTTTGGCGTCATTTTGGCCATCTTGTATGCCTCTTCCGCCGCTATCTTTGTGCTTGGTATGGTAGTCATATGTTCTCGTCCCTGAAGCGCAGCCGGCGAGCCTCCGCGTCCTGAGCCTATCACTTTGATATAGTCAGAGCCGTGCTCCTTTGCAAAGGCTTCATTGCAGAGTATGACCGAGCTTGCTCCGTCAGAGAACGGGCAGCAGTCGTACAGCTTTAGCGGGCTGGCTACAACAGGCGACTTCATTACGTCGTCTACTGTTATTCTCTTTTGAAGATGCGCCTTTGGGTTTAGGACGCCGTTTTCGTGATTCTTTACTGCAACGTATGCAAAGTCCTCTTCCGTTGCCGGAAATTCTGTCAGGTATGCTCTTGCCATTGATGCAAAGAGTCCTGGGAATGATGCTCCGGCTTGGCCCTCGTAGAAAAAGTCCGAGCAGTATGAAAAGTATGTCGTAGTCCACTCGGTTCCGGTATGGGTTACCTTTTCTGTTCCGGTTACCAGTACGGCGTCGTAAAATCCTGCCGCCACGTTTGCAAAGGCCTCTCTGAATGATACCGAGCCGCTGCCGCATGCCGACTCGATTGAGAGTGAGGGCCTCTCTGGAATGCCCAGGTTGCTCATGACTACGGGACCCAGATGAACCTGCTTGTCTGCTATGCCAAATACGTTGGAGATGTATCCTGCCTTGATCTCCTTGGGCTCTATTCCTGCGC
>CAYGAM010000024.1:0-25188 GCA_964347915.1 uncultured Nitrosopumilaceae archaeon
CCACTACAACAACCGGCAATGCGTACGGCATTGGCATAATGACCATGATAGTTGCAGTATCTGCCAGCGTAGTGTTCTACCAGTCGTTTTATCTTCCAGAATCGCTGGAAAAACCGGCGGTAGACGAGCACATACTGCATCCTACAAGCGCTCAGATAATAGAGATGGCCATAGGATCATCCAGCCCAGAGCAGCAGGACTATTTTGTGCCGCAGGCTGTTGACATTCAACTGGGCACCAACAACCTTGTAACATGGAACAACATAGACGACACTGCGCATACGGTAACTCCTGACGAGCCCTTTGCCGACTCGTACAGCGGCGACTTTGGCTCAAACGGGGTTGTACGAGCGGGCGAAACGTTTGAGTTTCTGTTTACAGAAGCCCGAGAATTTTCATACCACTGCGAACCACATCCGTGGATGACCGGCACTCTGTCTATAACAAAGCAGAGATTCTAGATGCATGCAGCATCATGAAGAATTTTGCGTCTTGCGAATGCATCTGCTGTAAAGCGCCGCATTCTTGATATCTTAAATTTACGGACAGGCGCTGATTCAAAGACGTAATGGCGCGCAAAAAGATGCCGGACATTTGCCTGGGCAGATCTGCCGTTTCATGGCAGGATGGCATCATGGCGCAAAAAGATGCAGGACGCTCATTGCTGCTTCATGCCTGCATCCTACTGATGTCATCCTGATGCCATGTTCATACCGTGTTAGCCTCGTATTCTCATCTTGCCCTGCCGCGCAGCCCAGAAATAGTTCCATCATGCCGAAGCATGCCAGGCATCCGGAGCTATTCCGCCTTTAGATACCTTGCAAATATAATGTCGCTTGCGACTTCTTTATGCTGCTCAATTATTGATACGCGAAACTTGACTTCGTACTCGCGCTCCGGCGCAAAGCCTATGCGCGCGGCAAACTGCACCATGCCGTCCTCAATCTTGTCTCTGGGAACAAAGAGCCTTGCAACCTGGCTTGATGCGGGGATGCCGTTGTACGAGAGGTATCGCACATGCTCGTTTGAGTCAAGAATCTGGGCGTTGATCACGACGCCGTCATACCTGCCTGGAAAGCCCACTTGTATGCTCCCGCTAATTTCGTCGTTTTGGCGTATCGACTCGTCTGCAAGCTCGATCTTGATATCCTTCATGGCGCGTTATGATCTTTGCCGGCAGGGATAAATATGTAGGCAGGCCCGAAGGGCTTCGATCCCTCGACCATTGGATTAGAAGTCCAACACTCTGTCCAAACTGAGCTACGGGCCTACGCACAGCAGTGCGGGTAGACTTCATTTTAATGGTTCTAAAAATGCCGGCAGCGATTCCCTACCATTTGGCGTTCTCCTCCTCCCTCCGCATCTTAAAGAGAAACTGCTGGGCGTATCCGGCATACTCTCCAAAATATTCCACCAGCCTGCCGCGCACTGCATCGTACCGGCCTGGAGTCAGAGGGCCGAGAGCCATTTTGGGATACTCTTCTGACAAAACTCTGATCATCCATCTGTCCAGCGGAAACGCATCCAGCTTTTCCAGCGAAAACAGCAGAATGCAGTCTGCCACCTTTCTTCCAATGCCTGGCACCTGCAACAGTTCGTCCCTTGCGGTGCAATAGTCTGCCGACTTTAGCTCTTCAAGGTCAATCTCGCGGCCGCTGACCATGGAAGCTGCCGCCTTTACAAACGGCGCCCTGTATCCCAGTCCGCAGCTTTGCAGCTGTCCGAGGCTTGCAGACGCAAGAGAGCCGGGCGAGGGAAAGAGCCAAAACTCTGAGCCGTACGCTTTGCGCTTTTTGCCAAACGTACTGCACAAGAGCAGCAGCGATCTGCGTATTCTTCCAATGTTTGAGTTTGATGAGACGATAAACGATATCATGCACTGAAACGGGTCCTGCCTTAGAATCCGCAGTCCGCCGTATCTTTGCACCGCGTTTTTCATAGTCGCATCTTTTGATATCAAGTCCAGTATGGAATCATACTTGTCCGTCATCCTGAACAGATCATACTTGCAGGACGCCTCAAACGGCTCCTGTCTGACGCGCACTACGTCAGAGCCGTTGACGCCGTACCATGCGCCGTCCGTCATCCGCCATAAAAACACCTGGCCGCTTTTTATGGTATGATCCGCGTTAGCCTTGCTTCTATACTGGAACAGTGTCATTCAGGCATGCCGCCCTGGCATCAAGTCCGAACCGTTCATGAATCTCGCTTGCAAACGTCTCGCAGGACTGTACATCGCCGTGGACTGTCAGCACCTTTGGATTTCCCTTGATTTTGCCTATCATCTCAAAGAGTTCGCTGCGTCCGGAATGCCCGGAAAACTCAAACTGCCTTACCTGGGCAGCCGCCCTTATCTCTTTTCCGCGAGCAGAAACCGTGCCGGTTTCAAGCAGCATTCGCCCAGGCGTTCCTTCGCCCTGGTACGAGACCAGCGCAATGCCGTTCTTAGAGTCGGAAGCCAGCGCCTGCAGGTAAAAGACAGCGTTTCCGCCTACCAGCATTCCGGCAGGCGATATCACGACGCACGGCTCCTTGAGGGCCTTTTTGCGCTCGTTCTGGCTCTTTATGGATGTGGCATGCTTTATCGCATCCCTGAACACATCCGGATCCCTTAGAAATTCCGGATGGCGCAGTATGATCTCGTTTACGCTGAGCGCCATTCCGTCCATTATAATGCGGTGCTTGAAATTTGCATTGCGCAGAACGCATGCAATTTCTTGCGCGCGCTCAAGAGAAAAGGACGGGACGAACAGCGTCCCATGTTCGTCCATAATCGTATTTGCAAACTCCAAAAACTCCCGCTCAGATTCCGCCCTGGGCGTCTGCTCTTTTTGCGAGTACGTGCTTTCCGTAATAAGCAGATCTATTTCGCCTATGTCCAGATCGGCGTTCCGCAGCATTCTAGAGCCGCTCACATTGATATCACCGGTATAAAACAGCCTTTTGCCCTCGGACTCTACCAGGACGGTGCTGCCGCCGATAACATGCCCCGACTCGCGCAGCTCAAAATTGGTGCCGCCCATCGAAACCTTTTGTCCGTATTCTGTCTCCTTGTAGTTTCTCCTCATGCTGTTGATTTCTGGAATGTCAAACGGGTAGGCGTTTCTGTTCAGCTTTAGCATGTCCTCAATTAAAAGAACAGAGAGCTCCATTGTGGGGCTTGTGCAGTATACGCCGGCGCTCCCGCTTACAAAAAGAGACGGCACGTTGCCGGAGTGATCGAGGTGCGCATGCGATATTACGACCGCGTCCACATCCCTGGGACGGACATGCAAAGGGTGCTTGGCAGGCTCGCCGCGCCGCTCAAACATGACGCCATAATCCATCACTATATTGCAGTCGTCTGTCTCTACAAGGAAGCCTGATCTGCCGACTTCGGCGGCGCCTCCTAAAACTCGCACCTTCAAGGTATCGACTGATTAGAGACTACCTTAAAGTCTATTGCTTTTGCCTTTGTGCGGGAGGCCTGCATGACTCATGCAGGAGCGGGCTCTGCACGCATGAGGATCACGCAAGCCAAAAGCGCTCGCCTGCCCGCTTCGTTGGGCAGTTCCTGCGGCTTTGCCACCTGCAGTTCCTGCTCTGCACGCAGGAGCCGTACTGCCCTGTGCCTGCCACAGGCATTACACGAAGAGTGTAATCTTCAAAAGCTTTAATTAGATTAAACTAATAGTCTTATGACATGGGACAAAGTTTCCAAGAATGGCTAGGCAAGCAGGACCAGGACCTTGTTGCCAAAGTTCGTTCAGGAGATGAGGCTAACAAACCACTTCTCAACCAGATTAATTGGATTTGGGTCGCAAATCTTATGAACAGCAAGCCAGAGCTGAATCCTTCCTCGGCAGAACTATTGGACTGGGTAACCTCAGGCCAAATAGACGCCATGAGAAAGTAAGAACAATACTGTTCTTTTCTTTTTTAATTTTTCAATCGCACTCTAGCTAGTTCCATAGATGTGACTCTGTGTGCAACGACCCTACTGCGTGCTCTGACAAAGGTCATGGAGCAGGCTTGTACGTAATGCAATGCGGCGTGCAGGGAGCTGCGCCTGCCTGTATAACTCCGTTATGAATTTCAATTATGGTTTAAATAGTAATTCTACTATCTAATAATTAGTGAAATAAATGCCAATAGCAATACTTCCCGACATTGACGAGCAGAGATGCATTGGATGCGCGCTATGCGTTGAAATTTGCACCTCTCTTGGCCCAGACGTACTCCGAGTAAAGCCTGTTGAGGGCTGGAAGCGAGGCAAAGCATTTGTCTTTTATCCGGAGAGATGCATCTCTGACGGCGCATGCATAGGCGTATGCCCGACAAAGTCCATCTTTTGGATGAGACCAATGAACTACACTGCCGGACAGCCGGTTCCGCTTCACGTAAACGGAGTATTCCAGAAAGGCTGGGCTGAAGACGCCGCACTATAAGCGGTTTTCACTCTTTTTTCTTTTTGCGTATCGTACACTTGATGCCGCGCATCATCCATTTCAGAAAAGAGTTGTCCTGCACAAGCACAAGATCAAAATGATTATTTTCAAAAAATATTTTGACAGTCTCCCTTGTGATCTCAAAGTCCTGAGGCGCGCGCCTCACATTGCTCATGATATAGTGAGCGGCAGGATACATGTCCGAGAGTTCGACAGGGATGATTCCAAGAAACGGATTAAACGCTGCATGCTGCGCCCCAGGATCCTCAAGTTTGGCACTCTCGTACTGCGAGGAGAGGTATGCCGGCTTGATATCTGCATCTGAAAATATGCAGAGCCTCTTTTTTCTTGTCCGAAATCTTCTTACTGTACAGTGGTATGCCGCCACCTCCGGCCTGTACTGGTCTTCAGCGCCAATCAGAAATATTGCATTCTTTTTGAATCTGGGAGTGGCGCCGGCCAGGTACGCGCGCTCTTTGGTCATTACGGGGACAGTCTCCCACAGCCTGGGATGAGCCCTTGCCTTTTTTACGACATGCTCCCAGAGCCTGCCGCGATGTATGGCTTCCTTTGTCCGGTCCACCTCTGACTTTATCGCGTATAGGTTGTGGACGGATATGAGATCCGTTCGCTTTTGCGGCTCTGATTCCGCGATATCCCTGGGCGTATTATTTGAGCATATGGGACAGCTGCATGAGAAATACTCAATATCATCAATGCTGCGCGTTCCGTCTTCTGTGATGTACCTTTTCTGCTTGGCGTAGAGGACGTACGATGCCGAATCAAACGTGTCGCATCCCAGCGCTACTGCCAGCGGTATTGTGAGAGGATGCCCTGCGCCAAACAGGTGCAGCGGCATGCCCGGACGCATTGCCTTTCTTGCCGAGATTATCATCTCAGCTAAAAGTCTGTACCGGTACGATTCCATAAATTCCACCGGGCTGCCGAGCGCCAGCATCTTAAAGCCGTATTTCTGCAGGGCGCGTACGGATTCTGAAACCAGGTCCGCATGCTCGCCGCCCTGAATGGGACCCATCCATATCTGTCCATTGTCAGGCCTGCTCTTTATCGTATCCTTTGATGCCCGCAATGTCTCTTTGACGTAGCGTTCTGCCGTCTCCCTGGGCAGCCCGAATCCTGTCGGCTTGTCAAGAGGCACTGCAATGTCCGTTCCTATGGCAGTTTCATACTCTGCCATCTCCTGCGGAGATACATCCAAGTCTCCGTACTCTAGAATTTGGTATCCTCCCGAGTCCGTCATTATCGGACCGTCAAACTGCACCGTATCGTGTATGTCTCTTGCCGCGCCTTTGGAGTTTTTTCTGGCAAGATATGCGTTTGTTATTATGATATCAAATCCAATTTTGCGAAATTCGGATGCAGGTATGGACTGCCTTGCTGGATGCAGCACGGGAACGTATGCCGGTGTATTCACCGTACCATGATTAGTCTCCAGCCTGCCGATTCTGCCTGCAAGATCCGTCTTGAGTATCTCAAACAACAGCAGAGCTCAAGGCGCGGCGCTATTAATTGTCTTCAAAGTAGCGCATGATGTCGCCTTTTTCCGCGACCAGCGACAGCCAGTCCACGCGATCGCTTTGAATCTTGTACTCTGCCGCCTGCCTGGCCTGCATTGCCACATGCGGTACGGGCTTGGCTGTTGCGTCTATCTGCACTGCGCGGTCCGCGCCAAAACTCTTTGCAGCATCGTATGCGGTTATGCCCAGGATCTCGCTCTGCAGGTTTTGCTGCGCCTTTGGCTTGGAATAGCCTCTGTCCCGATATACTTGCGCCAGCTCGTACGGGCTCTTTCGCAGTATCAGCGCTGCTCTTACCTGCTCTCTTCCAAGCACGTACGGCGCAAGGTGTCCTACGATTATCTGGCCGTCCTGCATGTCCGATACCATGCCGCGCAGCTGGTCAGTGTCCACATCTCCTTGCTCTTCAATAATGCCGCGCCGCTCGGCCTCTTGTCCCAGGTCAAGAACGCGGGCGCGCGAATCCTTGGCCAAAATTTCAGCTATCGTATGCTTTCCGACGCCCGGCGTTCCGGTTATGACAAGCGACACTATGCGATGCCGTCTTGCAGGCTAATTATGTGGTTCTCTTGATGCTGCATGCGCAGCTGCGAGTATTCCTTGACTGCGCATCATCCCAAGGCCGTGCCTGGAATCAAAATCATGCTCATGAATGGGAAATTGCGCTGCATGAGCAAGGATGGCATGAGCAAAGCCAAGCCGCGCCCAGAAACAATGCGGCGCCAGGAACAAAGCCGTTCTGCGACTGCAAAGCCTCGTACAGCGTCCCGCATTGGCTGCGGCTAGATGTATCGGAATATGGTGCGCCGCTGCGTTGGCGGAAGATCGCCTACAAGCGCAAAGTTGTACATTGGGTATGATTTTTTGTACTCTTTCATAAAGCTCCATGCCACATCCGCAGTCTTGAATTCAGTCCTGACGCCGTCAATTACGCTCTCTCTTCCATACACGTCAAAGATCACCACCACGTATTTTTTCGGCCTGTTGTGAGGGCGAGCCTTTAGCAGCCAGATGAATGCAAAAGCAAGCACGGATGCCAAAATCACGGCCTCGCCTGCAAACTTGAAGAAGGAGAGCACTACATTGGGAATGGACTGGCCGAATATGTGGGCAACAATGTGCGAAAACGACAGCACTGCAAGCGCCATTGCTATGTACGTTTTAGCGTCTGCAATGCTCCATGGCAGGTTCATACAGTATCCACAATCCCTTTTGATTTAACTTTTGTTGTAGGTTTCTGCCCAGGCGAAGGCTGCGGCAGCCTGACTTCATGCCGCACGGTTCCAGCGTGCAGGCCGGGATGCCGCATTGGATGCAACAGCTCCTGCTAAAATGCCGTCTTGTAGCGTGCGGCCTTGATGCTGCCGATTGGAAATAATGCCGCATCAAAGCGAAAACCCGCGCGCAGATTGCTGCTTTTAGGCGTCAATGCCTGTGATCGCCGGTATCATCCAAGCCAGGAATGATTCCGCATGACAGCTTATCCCTGGTATCGCACATCCACCGTATCCAGGCGCCATGACTGCCTGACAAATGTGGATTCCAGCGCGGCTCCGCTGCCAGATTCGGCCTCCCGCAGCCCCGTCCATGCAATCTGCGAGCCGCAGTCTCCAGAGTACTTTGGCGGAGCCACAAAGAATTTGGCGCGGTGCCTCTTGCACAGCATGCTTAGCATCTCTGAAAGGCGCGCATTAGCTGCCACGCCGCCTACGGCCAGCAGCTCGCGCTTGGCCGTAAATGCAAGAGCCCGCTCTACAGCCTCGCATATCATGGCAAACGCAGTCTCCTGCAGCGAATAGCAGGCGGACTCGGCGCCGCCGGCAGCTGCAAGCTTTGCGGCAGAAAGCAGTCCCGAAAATGAAACGTCGTTGCCCTTGACCGTGTACGGCAGGTGCCGGTACTGCTGCGTTTTTGATGCAAGATCTTCCACCTTTCTGCCGCACGGCGATGCAAATCCGAGCGAGCGCCCAAACTGATCCAGCAGCTGTCCCAGGGTAATGTCAAGGGTCTCGCCAAAGACCCGCCACCTGTTCATCATAAACGCCAAAAGCATGGTGTGCCCGCCGGACACCAGCAGGACAAGCGGGTTGGATGATCCCGTAAGCATCTTGCCAAGCTCAATGTGCCCTATCGCATGGTTTACCGGATATATGGGAATGCCGTGGTACGACGCAAGGGCGCGGGCTATTACCGCGCCGACTCGAAGGCATGGCCCAAGCCCGGGACCTGCGGCGTATGATATCATGTCCAAGTCTCCGATCGAGACTCCTGCCTGCTGCAGCGCGTCCTGAAGGACTTTTGGTCCGCGCTCTGCATGGTGCCTGGACGCCTCGCGGGGATGTATGCCTTCGCCGCCGGGCGGAGCGTATATGCTTCGAACATCCGAGAGTATCGCGCCGCTTTTTTTGCTCTTTTTTAAGACGGCGCACGAAAACGTATGAGCCGTGCTCTCAATGCCCAGGCAGATCATTATCCCCTGCTCCCCGCCGACACTATTTTGATTATGTCGCCGTGCTGCAGCTTGTGGTCGGCTCCTATGCGCTGGCCAGTCTTGCAGTCTATGCCGTACAGAAACCCCTTTGCGATATCCGCGTGAATCGTTTCTGCAAGGTTCTTTGCAGTCGAGCCTGGGACAAGCAGCTTTGCATCCGGAAATACGACGCCGTTCTTGTCCGTAAATTTTGCCTCGTCTTCCACGGGATATGCAACTATCATTCCAAGCAGGTCGAATACGGCGCTGTCTAAAACATGCTGCACTCCGGTATTGCCGATTTTGGACAGCACATCATCTGCCATGCCCAGGGCCTTTTGCTGCTGCGGGGAGACCGGCTTGGCTATGGAAAACTTTTCCGATCCTGGCGCATACTTTATCATTCCGGCTCCGGCAGCCTTTCTGAGCAGTAGCTCCGCCTCGGCGCTGCACGGCACTACTGCGCCATCTATATTGTTTATTATGCCAAGGTCGGGGCACCTGTCCGCCTTGTTTGCCGCAATTATTACGGGCCTGGTCATCTCCCGGAGAGCTGAGACCAGCATCAAAAGATCGCCGTCCGTCCAGCCTGCCACCGGCTTTGCCTGCAGCATGGTCTTGGACAGGGCGGCCTGCACATCGTTCTCGGTTATGCCGAGGCCGCTGAACCGCCTTGCTATTCCTTCCGCCAGCTTGGTCTTTTGCTGAGCCAGCTCCCTGCGAAGCTTTTCCCATTCCCGGAGCAGTATCTGCAGAAACCACTGATCAAACTCGCTTTGGACAAATTCCAGATCCTGGAGCGGGTCGTGGGTTCCGGGAGGAACCGGCTGTCCTTGAATGTCGGTGGAGCCGGCAATGTCTACTACGTGAATGAGCGCGCTGGCCTGCCTTGCATCGTCCAGAAACTGGTTGCCAAGACCCTTGCCGTCATGAGCTCCTGGCACCAGCCCTGCAACATCTATCAGCTTGACTGGAACGTACCTTGTGCCGTCATCGCACCCTTCTGAATGCTCTACTCCTGCGCTCTTGCAGGCGCACTCTGTTCTCACGTACGCCACTCCAACGTTTGGCTGTATTGTAGTAAATGGAAAGTTTCCTGTCTGGGCCGGTATCTGGGTTGCCGCAGAAAAGAATGTAGACTTGCCTACGTTTGCCTTTCCCAAAAGCCCAATCTGCACAGGTATGATTTCTTCAAGCCGCACATAAACACTTTGGCAGGGGGGCATGAAATGCAAGAGCCTGAAAGCAGCTGATGCTGCGCCCGAACGGTGCGATGAAGTTTGCCGCAGGCAGTTGCTGCGCCTGCATTCACGGCGCATTTAAAATTGGGCGGGCGCAACGGCCGTACCATGAAGGAAGACGAAAAAAAGATTCGTCAGGAGGACTGCAGCGAGGACAGCATGCTTGCAGGCATACTGACGCTTACCAACAGGCGCATCGCATTTGACAAGACAAAGGGGCGCATAATGGACTTTACAAAAAAATTTGGAGAGACGGTACTGGACGCGCCGCTAGGAGACATTGAGGATGCGTGGAAGGAAGGACGCCTCATGAAAAAAGTCTGCATTACGGTAAAAACGCCTGACGGCTCCAAGACGTACAAGTTTGGCGTATTCAGCAACGGCAGCTGGCTGAAATCCATACAGCAGGCGATTGAAGACTCGAAAAATACTAAATCGTCCTAGTCTGGATCTTCATAGGACTCTTTGCGGGCTCCTGTGCCGGCGTCTTCAATAGGCTTCATCTTCTTTCTCAAGTCCTCTGCCCGCACGCGATATCCTTCCGCATATTCAAGCTCGTCAGGCACCAGCGTTGCGGGATGCACAAATCCCTGGCTTCGCATCTCAAGCGCCTTTCTTGTGGCAGTCTCTCTGACGTAATCCCAGTCGGGAGTGGAGAATCCGTCAAACGGTCCTGTCAGTATGCCGCCGTGCATGCTGAATACGAGCGCTTCTACAATCGGAATGCAAAAGTTGATGGTTGCAGCAGAGTTTAGCTTTACCGGCATAAGCGGCATGTTGTGGCTTCCGCGCGTGTTGCCTGCCACATAGTGCGGATTGTTAAAGACGCTGCCGGCCTCTTCTGTTGCTGGAAAATTCTTTTGAGTACGCACCACGCAGATGGGATCGTCCTTGCCGACATATGTTCCGGCTATGTTGTGCAGCCTGTCCGTAGATGCTGCAACTATGGGCTCGCCGTCCTTGGTCTCAACTGATGATATGACATACCTTGCAGGATACATCAGCGCGGCTTCCAGTATCGGCTTGTCGTTCCACAGTTCCAGCCTTGCAGTCTCTCCCTTTTCCACATCCATTACATTAACTACAACGCCGCGCGCCAAAGACTTGTTTACAATCAGTCCTGTATTGCTCAGCGAGTCCACAAACAGCCTGTACATTGGATAATTGAACGCGCCAGGCTCGGTCTTGTCTGCTGCAAATACCGTAAATGCCTCATTCGGCCTCTCCTCAAACTCCATCTCGGCCACGCCTGGACCCATGCCCTTTACGTTGCCGGAGAACGAGTCCTTTAGCAGGTCCTGTCCCGCGCCGTAGAGCCCTTCGCTTTTTGCTACTGCAGTTCCAGCTTCAAATGCGCGCCATGCCAGGCCGTGGATATCTGCACTGTCCGTTCCCCGTGCATGCGTCATTATGATATGAACATCGTCGCCGCAGTATCCCACGTAATGATCGATCAGCATGCTGCCAGACGCTTTTACAGTATCGCGCACTGCCTTTAGCAGCCCGTCGCTGGGCTTTGTGTGGCCGCCGACCCCGCCGACATCTGCTTTTATGGCTGATACTGTAACCTTCATGCCATGCCGTTGTTTCATCCTTGATTTATATGAATCCCGACAGCGCCTAAGCGAAATGTACTGCAGATTGGGTGTTGGGGCGGCGGTTTGGGCTCAGGCAGCGGAGGCTCCATCTGCTCCTTGAATGCCGGCATTGCCGTTCTGCTCTGCCTGTTGATTTCATCATCGTGCGGAGCCCGGACAATTATCCGCTCGTTAAGCAGTATCAGGAAATAAAGAGAGCATCGCTCTGGATTTGATGCCAGCAATTCTTGCTTTGGCTCTGCACTCCTCCTGCTTGGCATATCCTGGCACTATTCCATTCCAACTGCACTGATTGACAGCAATGGAACCGGATGTGACTACCTTGCAGATGAAAAACCGACTGCATTTTTCATAAAATGGGAACGCATGATTTGTCAGGATACAAAAAATACTAGAAAGTGTTGGGGGGCTATACTAGCGATTACAAATATTGTCGCTGAAAAGTAACGATCTGTGCCTGTATTTCCGCTTTGGAGCGACATTAGTTGCGAGCGCAAGTATAGTCCATTACGCACCTCTAGTATTTTGTAAAAATATGCCGCATTCTGCTGAAACAAATCACACCTTTGCACTATGCAATCCAAATTTTACATCTTGAAATGGATTTTAATGAAAAAATTGATATTGTGAGGAACGCTGATAAAAATCGTAACGGTAATAAATGCCTTTTATGATGCGTATCATATGGCAACAAAGCCGCACCTGAACCTGATAATAACAGGCCACATCGACAACGGTAAGTCCACTACGATGGGGCACTTTTTGATGGATCACGGAGTTGTAGACGAAAGGACAATTGCCCAGCATGCAGCCGAGTCTGAAAAGACCGGCAAGGGAGACACATTCAAGTACGCCTGGGTGATGGACAACATCAAGGACGAAAGGGAGCGGGGAATTACAATTGATCTTGCATTCCAAAAATTTGAGACTTCAAAATACTTTTTCACGCTGATAGACGCCCCAGGACACAGGGACTTTATCAAGAACATGATTACGGGAGCATCGGAAGCAGACTGCGCCGTTCTAGTCCTCTCTGCAAAAGAGGGCGAGACTGATACTGCGGTCGCACCGGGAGGACAGGCTCGCGAGCATGCATTTCTGCTCAAGACGCTGGGCGTTGACCAGCTTATTGTTGCAATCAACAAAATGGACGACAGCAATTACAGCCAGGATGCATTCAATGCCGCAAAGGAAAAGGGGGAAAAGCTGATCCGCTCTGTAGGCTACAAAATCGACCAAGTTCCGTTTATTCCAGTATCTGGCTGGAAGGGCGACAATCTTGTTAAAAAATCCGAAAACATGTCTTGGTACAACGGCAAGACACTGCTGCAGGCTTTTGACGACTTTTCATCACCGGAAAAGCCGATAAGCAAGCCGTTGCGCGTGCCGATTCAAGATGTCTATACAATAACCGGAGTAGGCACTGTTCCCGTAGGAAGGGTAGAGACAGGCAGCATGAAGGTGGCAGACAAGATTATCGTAATGCCGTCAGGCGCTACGGGCGAGATAAAGTCAATTGAGACGCACCACACCCAGATGGAGAGCGCAGAGGCTGGGGACAACATTGGATTCAACCTGCGCGGAATAGACAAAAAGGATATCAAGCGCGGCGACGTTTTGGGAACATCGGCCAGCCCGCCCAAAGTGGCAAAAGAGTTTCTGGCTCAGATTATCGTAATTCACCACCCGACAGCCATTGCTCCAGGGTACACCCCTGTAATGCACTGCCATACTGCCCAGGTAGCCGCCACAATCACTGAATTTGTATCAAAGATAAACCCGGCAACCGGAGCTGCCGACGAAGAGGCGCCAAAGTTCCTCAAGGTTGGAGATTCTGCTATTGTAAAGATTCGACCTGTCCGGCCTACGCCGATTGAGACGTTTAAAGAATTTCCCGAAATGGGACGATTTGCCCTGCGGGACATGGGTGCAACCATTGCCGCAGGTGTTGTAAAGCAGATTATCGAAGAACACACGGCGTAGATGTGTCAAGCAGATGCCTCAACACGCCCGCATCAAAGTTACCAGCATCAACCTGTCAAAACTTAACGGCGTGTGCGAAAAGATTCTGCAGATTGGAAAAAATACCGGAGTCCGAATCAAGGGGCCGATCCCGCTTCCAGTCAAGCGGCTGCGCGTGGCTACAAGAAAGTCGCCCTGCGGCAACGGCACCGAAACTTATGAGAAATGGGAGATGCGGATGCACCGCAGAATATTTGTAATAAACGTGGACGAAAAGGCCATGAAGCAGCTGACAAGAATAGATCCGCCAAACGACGTATATGTGGAGCTGAACATTACATGAGCGAACTAGGAGGCAGCGAAGAGCAGTTTGACGTACTGTACTCTTGCCTGCGCTGCGGCACCAAGGTCTCAAACACGGAACTCAGCCGCCTTCCGGAAATAAAATGCATATGCGGATTTCGCATATTCACAAAGGTAAGGCCGCCGATAGTCAAAAAGCTGGACGCCGTCTAAAGGACGCGCCTTTAAATCAAAAATCCATACCTTCAATCCAAGGACCAACATTTTCAATCCAGGAATGGCATTGTACCAGGACTGCTGCAATGCGGACTGCCAGTGCTAGCTTTCAGCTGATATTCTTGACTCGCCGCTCTCTTTTGTCACTTTGAATACCGTACCAGCAAAGGTCTCCAGCTCCTTTTCGTGCGATACCAAAATTATCTGCTTTGACTCCAGCTTGTCCAAAATATCCTTCATCTTGGCAAGCTGGCTGTCGGAAAATCCGTCAGTCGGCTCGTCTAAAATGAGCAGGTTTGACTTGAGGCTGTCCGTCTCATCCCGCATGAGCGAGTTTAGGGCGAGCCTGTACGCCAGGGCTATTCCGGTCTTTTCGCCGCCGGACAGATAGCTTACGTCCTGCACAAATCCGTCCTGCCTTACGCTGGGAGTAAAGTTTTCGTCTATTATGGTCTCTTTTGTGGGATCGTCTATCATCATGTCGTACCACATGCGGTACCTTTTGTTAAACTGCTCCTGGGTCTGCACCATGACCTGCCTTTCAATAGTCCGCACGGACGGGACAAAGTACTTGGAAATCCACAGGCAATAGTCGTCAAGCCTGCCGTGCTCCTTTTTCCATGATGCGGCCTCTGTTATCCTTGCGCCGTACTCTGACGCTTTTTCCTTTTTGTTTTCCAGGTCCTCATTCTGCCTGCCCAGAGTCTGGTTGAGTTCGCTGCTGCGCCTCCCGCTCTCATCCAGCCTGCCCTGGCACTCTTTGATGCTTGCTGCAATGCCTGCGAATTCTGCCAGCCCGCTTTGCGCCTCGCTCTTGTCTTGTTCCAGCTGCCTGATCTCCTTTTCGGCAGACTCTATTTTCGCGCCAATTTTGAGCAGCTGTTCTGACTGCGCCTGCCTGTTTTCCTGCTTGACCAGGGCTTGGCTTTGGGCATTTTGGTATTCTACAAGCTTTTCCCGCAGTTCTGCAAGGTAGGCTGCGCTGCCTGACAGTCCCTCTGGATACTGCTCCATCTCGGCGCTAATGGAGTCTGCGTCCTGCTTTAGCTGCTCCATATTCTGCCTGTCTTTATTCAGCTCTGTTATCATCGGTATGATGCGCCGCTTTTCTTCCATTTCGCTTCTGTACGACTTTAGCCTGTCCTCGCACTCTTTGAGCGCGCCTGCGGTCCTGGCATTGTCCTCGTTCAGCTGATCAATCTCTTTTTGCGCGCCGTCTGCGATGCTGCGCATCTCAGATTCCAGTTTTGCCTTGTGCTCTTGCGTTATCTCGTTTTTGCATACATGGCACTTTGTTCCCAGCTTTGCAATCTTTTCCAATTCTGATGCGGCCAGATTCGCTTTTGCGCTCAGCTCGCCCCGCTTTTCGCTCCATTCATTCTGCTGCCTTTGAAGTTTCGCCCGCTCTGCCTCTGTATTTGCGGACATGGCTTCTGCTTTTGATATTTCGCCCCGCAGCATTTCTACGTCCGCATCTGCAGAGCTTCCAAGATTTCCTTCCAGTTCGACTATCCTGGACTTTAGCCTTCCTGCGTCCAGCCTTGTTTCATTTTCTCTTGCCTCCAGCCTGCTCTTTCTTTCAATCTCTGCCTTGATCACACCAAGAGGAATTTCCGTAGGCTTTGCCATTCGGTTCAGCCTTTCAATCTCTGCATCGATCTTTTTGATTATCTCATTTGATCTTGCAGCATCGCTCCTAGCTCTTGCTATCTCCTTTTGGTAGATTTCAATTTGCTTTGCAATGGATGCAATCCTGCTTTCCAGTTCTACTGCGCTCCTGCTCTTTGCCTGCAGGGAGGCAAGCTCGTCCTTTATGGCGCGGTTTGCACTCTCCTCTTCCCTTAATCTTGCCTTGGTTGCATCAATTATGCCTGCAAGCGATTCTGCCTCTTTTTCGCACGTCAATTTTGCCTCCCTGAGCTCTGCCAAATCTGCAAACCTTTCTGCCAGCGCGCTCATTCGAGCTTTTATCTCCTTTACGAGGCTTTCTGCATTCTCTACTGCCTGGATATAGTCTTCTATGCGAAAGGCTTTGCGAATGGTGGCCAGTCTCTTGTCTGCGTCTGCCAGAACGCTCTTCATCTCTTCCTGGGGCGTAAAGACTGCATATCGAAAGATCTTGCTCTCGGCTCTGGCGCTTACAGGCTCGTTGAACTTGAGAATGTCCATGACCCGCTTCTTTAGGTCGGTAGGGGACAGAACCTGCTTTGATCTGTTGGCAATAATGTATGATCTGCTTGAATCCTGCTGCACTGCATCATTCTTGCTTGTCAAGCCGCGGGCTATTTGATACTCCACTCCGCCAGCCTCAAAGTTCAGAGTGACGCTGCCGCTGTCCTTTTTCTTTGCCAAAAGCGCCTTGCCTCCGCCTGCCGGCAGTCCAAACAGGACAAATTCAATGCACATCAGTATGGTAGACTTGCCTGATCCAATGTCGCCTTCAAAGAGCACGATGCCCTCTGGAATGTCTATCTCTGCCGTTCCATAGCTTCGGATATTCTCAATCTTTATCTTCTTTAGTATCATCCAGTACCAACTCCATCTCATCCAGCGCCCTTGATCGTATCCGCTCCTCGTACTGCATCTTTTTTTCGTCTGCAATCTTTGGATTAGACAGCACGGACAGCATATTCTTTGCAAGCGAAACTCCGGCATCGCCGCGCAGCTCGTCCCGATTCATCTTTACCTCGCCAATATTTTCTGCAAATACGTTCGCTTCAATTTCTTCCCTGCTTGATCCGCTTACCGAAGTTATGCTGTACTCTTTTGACGAAAGCTGGTTTGTACGCATCAGCACCTCCAGCGCCCCGCCATTTACCGCCTCGGCTCTTGCCCGAGAAATATCGATATCTGCCGTCTTACCAGTCGACATTTCTCCTGCAAGCTTTAGCACCACTATCTTTCCCTCCGGGTCAATTCTGCCGATTCTCTCAAACAGCTCGTCATTTACTAATTTCGAGTCTCTGTTCTTGCACTTGATGTCTATCATCTCGTATTCTGCGCTTTTAATTTCAACAAAATTCACGCTGGTTATGCCGCTCTCATCCCAGTCTGCCTGGACGAATCCCCTTGCCGTTCCTTTGGCGTTGTTCTCAATATCGGATTGGTGTCCTGCAAATGGCGTCCCAGGGTACACGATATGCGGGTGTCCCTGGTATGCCTCCTGCGAGTGCTTGTGCATGTGCCCGCCTGCATGGTATGCAAAGCCGCGCGGCAAAAACGAGATCGGCATCGATTCCTGCTCGTGCTTTTCTGTCACAAATTCTGAGAGCGCGCCATGAAAGAGAAATATCTTGAATCCAGGCTCGTCCTCTAGAAATCCGGCGTCCAATTCCTTGTATATGTCAAGGTCGCGGCCAGACTTTAGCCCGTACATTCCTGCAATCTTGGCTCCCGTTCTTTGATCCGTTACAAACTTTAGCCTGATCTTTCCGTCTGCGCTCTCTGGTATTGTAACCTTTGTTACAAGATTGACTGCTGCCAGCAGGTCTATCATTGACTTTGATACGGGAGAAAAGTCGTGGCTCCCGTACACAACGTATGCAGGAATGTTCCTCTCCTGCAGCCTGGACAGCTGCTCTGCTGCAAATATGCTGGTCTCCATGTCCGGTATGTTGATGTGGAAAAAGTCGCCGCATATCAGCATAAAGTCAGCATTTCTGGAAATGCATTCTGATATTATAGTCTCAAATGCTTTTTGCTCTATCTTTTTCAGATTCGCCTCCTTGTGGCATCCCAAATGAACATCGGCAGTATGGATAAATCGTCCCAACGCATCTACACCTCTATCGTGTCGTACGGCTCTGCCTTGCTCTTGACTGCAATCTTTTTAAATTCCGGAATCTTGATTGGTATTGCAAACGGGACAAAGATGCTGGACACGATTGCCTCGCCTTTGTCCAGGCTTGCGATATTCTTGTCGTCGCTTGAGAGGTCCTGCGAGGACGACGCTATTATGGCGCTCCGCTCCTGCTTCATCTCGTTTCCCAGGATTATCTTTGTGTTCATGTTTGCAAGAATTGTCCTGGGTATGACGCTGGACAGCTGCGTTATGGCAGTCAGCCCTATCTTGAACTTGCGTCCCTCCTTTGCAATAATGGAATAAATGTTGTCCGTATGCGAATCTAAAACGTCGGTTCCTATTACGCGCGGCGCCTCTTCTATTACTATTGTGACAACGGGCTTGTCCTGCAGCTTGCCGTCAGTCTTGTACCTGCGGTACTTTGAGAGCATTTTTGACGCGATAATGTTTCCTACTATCAGCTCCGCCTCGTCGCCCATCTTTGACGTATCAAGAACTATTATCCTTCCAGATTCGATGTGCTTTACAATATCATCCACGGTTCCAATGCCCTTTGTCCCCGCATCAAATATCCTGTTTCCGGTTATGATGTTTTTGTTATCATCCACTTCCAGGCTCAATGCCAGCTTTAGCTTGCGCTGGAGCACTACCATGGTGACCTTGTTGGTGTCGTCGGCGTCGCCTGGGTCCTCCCTGAGTACCGTGCTAATCCAATCCTTGCCGTGCTTGGAATAGTATGTGCTCATGGCGCGCACCTGCGGCTCTGAAAAGCTTACTATGCCGTCAAAGTGCTCGGGTTTTATCGATTCTAGGTTTATGACCAGCACATGCGCGCCAGGCGGCGGACTTTCTGCAGTGTAGTATTTCAGGTTGTGGTCGGCCTTTGGATGATCCTTCAGTCCGAGATCATGCCTGCCGTAGTATTCGTCGTGAGCGTCAAGAACAAGCGCGCCTATCTTGTTTGAGTTTAGGGCATGGTACAGCATTGTCTTTACCAAGTTTGACTTGCCGCGTCCCGTTGATGCAGGAATCAGAATGTGGTGGGTAAAGATCTCTTCGGCGGGAAGCCAGACGCCTACTTTGCCTATGACTTTGGTGCCGCTGCGAATGTGTCCTACAAGTATGCGGTCGTCGCCCTGCGGCAGAAACTTTAGATCATTCTCTGTTATGAGTCGAAGCTTGTTAAAGAATGTGGGCAGGCTCTTTGGCATGTTTACCTTGTCGCTCTTTGAGATGCGGGCAAGCGGCTTTATCTTGGCCAGCACATAATTGACAAATTCGGGTTCGTAGAATGCAGCGTCGATTCCCTGCTCCAAGTTTACGCCGGATCTCATCTCGCGCATTCTGTCCTGAATTTGCGATCCATAGTCCAGCGCAAAGACTTGGAGGATCAAAAAGTCGTTTGCCTCTTCCGATACCAGCAGATCGCCTATCTCAAGGGTAACTCCTGCTTTTTGGCGCACTATGACATCGCCAAAACCTCCTCCTACAACCTGTCCTACAACATCTACTTCGTTTGTCATATCAGCTTGTCACTCCGTTGATCTGATCATGCGCGTTCAAAGATCTGCGCTGGTTGTATACGCTCTCCCATCCTGAGACTTTGCTTGCTTCAGCCTGCACCATGCTGCGATACAGATCGAGTTCGTTTAAGCGTACCTGCGCAAATCTGTCGGCAGATATGGCTGCATACGGATAGCCCAGCATGGAGACATCGCCGCAGTTTGCGGCCACGCTTGCCATTACATGGTTGATCTCGCCTTTGCTCATTGCATCGTACTGGTCTCGGAGTATCTCAAACCTAAAGATGTGGCTTGAGAGAGGGTGAAACTTTGCAACCAGCATTACGCCGCGGTCGTCAGCCGACACCTCGTCTGCCACTTTGACATACCATCTGTCGAGCTTGGTATCCTTTGATATGTCGCTTACCCGTTCCAGCAGCGGTTCGCCTGACTCTGTAAGCAGCTTGCTGCTCTTTGCCAGGCCGCACACTATTACGCCTTTTTTAAGAGCCGCATCATACACGCGCTTTGCATACTTTGACTCGTGCTTGAAGCTGGTCTGAAGCGAGCCGTCCCTGATCAGCATGTCGCCTGCCTCCAGCTCGTCTTTTATGATGTGCTCGGCCCGCTTCCATTCCGCATACCTTCTTGCAAGCGAACCCATCTGGTCCCAGTCGTGCTGCCTGGCCTCGCTTCTTATTGATACTAGATCCTCTTCGCTGGGCAGCAGCTTTGCATCCTCTTGATTCTGCGTGTAGAGTTTGATCGTGTATTCAATTTTTCTCTCTCCGCCTTTTTTGTTAATGCTTGCTATCACAAGCGAGTAAAATTCGGTGCGCTGCCTGGTTTTGGCCTGCTCTCTGACAGGGCCGCGGAACAGCGCAAAGTATGTGCGGTTTATAGCTACCAAAAAGCTGGGAGACTCTTCAAGCTTGCTGTTTCCGCCGTCCACAAAGGCAATCCGCTTTGGCTCCCGCACATCCGTTATCTCAACAAACTTGCCTGGCTCTATCTTGTACTTGTCGCCCCTGCTGTCCAGCAGAACATCGTTATGCGCCCTTTTTGACATCTCGCCTACAAGATCCCTTGCCAGCGCGTTTGCCGGACTGCTCAATCCGCACAACCGTCCTGCATCAATCTTCGTTCTGGTACGTTTTTCTGCATACATGTATAATGAATAATAACTGGTATTTAATTTCCACAGCTGAACTATCAATAATGTATCGACTATGCATAGTAAATCAAGCATTGCCGCATACCGTACGATAGCATGGCATATCCATGCATTGCTGATATTGGGGATTGCTGCATGCGATCCCGTCCGCGGCATTTTGGCTTGGCGCCTGTGTTCAACTGCGCTCTGCCTGTACGCTGGGCATGAATCCAATCATGACTTGAGAGCATGCGCCCGCCGCCTGCACTGCAGCTGCGGCAAGCAATGCATGAGCACTGCCAAATCTGTTCGTAATATGGCGCATTGGCGCGGATTAATTAAGAGGCGGGCGGGATTCATAGTACCATGAAGCGGATAGGGCTGCTTGGGTGCGGCGCAATCGGAACCAGGCTTGCGCTTGCGATAGATGCAAAAGAATTTCCTGCCGTACTGACTCATGTTTATGACGTTGATGCAGGAAAGTCAGAAAAGCTTGCATCCATGCTTGATGGCAGGCCGGACATTGTAGCAAACTCGCACCTGCTGTCCCTGCAGCCGGTAGATATCATAGTTGAGGCCGCATCCCAGAACGCTGTCATGGATGCAGCTCTTGGCATACTGCAGAACAGAAAAGATCTTCTGATTATGAGCGCAGGCGCGCTGCTTGACGAATCGGTATTCGAAGTTTTGAGCGAAGCGTGCAGGCAGTTCCAGCGGACAATCTATCTGCCGTCAGGAGCCATTGCAGGACTGGACGGCCTCAAGTCCGCGTCAGGCGAGCTTGAGTCTGTCACGCTTGTTACGACAAAGCATCCGGATTCGCTTCGCGGCGCAAAATTCTTTGAGGATTCCAAGATATCCTTGGACAATATCGCAGAACCGACTGTGATATTCTCGGGCTCGGCGGGAGAGGCGGTGTCCCTATTTCCGGCAAACGTAAACGTAGCGGCGTTGCTAAGCCTGGCCGGACTAGGCGCGCGGTGCACCCGCGTGGATATCGTAGCAGATCCTTTCGCAAAAAACAATACGCACAAAATAAATGCCAAAGGAGCGTTCGGCGAGATGGCTGTTGAAATCCGGAATGTACCGGATGCAGGCAATCCAAAGACAAGCATGCTGGCAGCGCTCTCGGCCATACGCACATTGCGGCAGATCTGCAGCAACAATATCAGAATAGGAACATAGGCGGCTTGCCGAAACAATGCTGTCCTGAATTCCTTGCAGGCTGGGACATGCTTGCGGCGCCGCTGTGCAGCGCGTCTGCATTATGCATGACGCCGCGCACGGCAAAACGCAAGTCCGGCCATGCTAATACCTGTCCGAGCTGCATTGTACTGCACTGTACTGCACTGCACTGCATGCGCAGATCCTGCATCATGGAAGCGGCAATTATTGCCTGCAGCGCAAATCATGCCTGATATAATTATCACTATCATACCCTTTAAATCAAAACTCCCTCCAAATATGAGAGTATGATGGTACAGCAGGCGTCATGGCTGCATGACGAAATCATCCGATTGAAGAGGGAAAAGGACGCGGTGATCCTGGCTCACAACTATCAGGTGCCCGGCGTTCAGGATGCGGCAGACTTTGTAGGCGACTCGCTGGGGCTCGCGCGGCAGGCGGCAAAGACCGACCATGATACGATAGTATTCTGCGGCGTCCATTTTATGGCAGAGACTGCGTCAATCATCTCGCCGGACAAGACCGTCCTGATTCCAAACCTGGATGCAGGATGCTCGCTGTCGGATGCGATAACGGCATCCGAGCTTCGGGAATGGAAGCAGAATCACCCAGGCGCGATAGCGGTAGGATACGTCAACACTACGGCGGAAGTAAAGGCGGAGCTCGACTATTGCTGCACTTCGTCAAATGCGGTAAGCGTCATAAACGCGATACCAAAAAACAAGGAGATTCTGTTTTTGCCGGACATGTTTCTTGGCGCGTATGCAGCCAAAGCAACTGGAAGAAAAAACATGCGCATCTGGGCCGGAGAATGCCATGTGCATGCGGGAATAACGCCGGACGATGTGAGGTCAAAGCTTGATTCATTTCGGGACGCAGACTTTGTGATACACCCTGAATGCAGCTGCACAACGCCGATGATGTACGACGCGGCTTTGGGGGAGTTTGACGGCAGGAATGTGAAAATACTCTCCACAGAAGGAATGATGAACCATGCAGCAAAGTCCAAGACAAAAAACTTTGTAGTTGCAACAGAGACTGGAATACTGTACCGGATGAGAAAAAACAACCCTGGAAAGAACTTTGTTCCGGCGTCTTCTTCTGCTGAATGCCAGTACATGAAGATGATCACGCTTGAGGGCGTCTATGATTCGCTGAGGCGGAGCCAGTTTGAGGTAAAAGTGCCGCCTAGAACGGCAGACAGGGCGCGCCTTGCAATAGAGCGAATGCTTGAGATAGCATAAGATATGGTTTAATTTGCGAATGCCTGGGCATCTGACAGGCATGAAGCTTGGACTGTTTGGAGGCACCGACTCTGATGCAAAAAAGAGAAAAAAGCAGCTGCGCAAGCTGGTAAAGGGAAAAAAGTACGCCGAGGCGCTGAAACTGGGGCTTGAACTTATCCAGACCTGCCCTTATGAAAACGACATACTCTTCATCGTAGGATGCATCTACTACCTGCAGGGACGCTATCGGCAATCCGTGCCTTACCTTGACAGATCGCTTGATATCGCAAAATACGACAGCGAGGCCCTGCTGATAAAGGCGGAATGCCATCTACAGCTCGGACAAAAAAAGGAGGCAGCAAGGTGCTGCAGGACGGTTCAAGAGGTTGATCCCCGGAACGCCAGGGCGGCTCAAATCATATCGGAAGCGGAAATGTAGGAACTGTCAGACTTCCAGGCTAAAGTCGATGCCCTTTGCAGAATTTGTGATAAATCCCAATGATATCATATCGGCGCCAGCATCCGCGTATCTTGAGATATTGCCGGCATTTATTCCGCCGGACAGCTCAATTTTAACACCGTCCCGCAGGCCGGATTTCTCAAGCATTGTTATGGTCTCGGCGGCTTTTGCAGGAGCAAAGTTGTCCAGCATTATTGTGTCCGCACCGCACGAGGCTGCTGCCGCAGCGTCGTCCTGATTTTCAACTTCCACTTCCACTTTGAGCCCGGTTCGCTTTGCCTTTTCAATTATGTCTTTTAATGATCCGGCAGCGGCGATATGGTTGTCCTTGATTAGTATGGCATCGTTCAGCGACATTCTGTGCCGCTTTCCTCCGCCCATCTCTACTGCCATTTTGTCAAAATAGCGCAGGCCGGGCGCGGTCTTTCTTGTCGCAAGTATCTCTGCCTTTCCGCCTGCCGCATCAACCATTCGGCGCGTCTGCGTTGCAATGCCGCTCATTCTAGAGAGCAGGTTGAGGGCCGTCCTCTCGCATGAGAGTATGTCCTGCGCGCGGCCTGCAATCTCTGCAATTACATCGCCAGCATCGGCCGCTTCGCCGTCTCTTTTCTTCATTTCCAAGGCTGCGCTTCTTATTGCAAAAATCTGCCTTGCAAAATCCAGTCCCGCAATTATGCATCTCTCCCTGGCTACAATCCTGGCCCTTATTGCGGCATCATCCAGCAATTTGCTGGTGACATCTGCCTTTCCGATGTCTTCGGTCAGAAACTCCTCAAGCGCCTTTCTGATTTCGTTCATGCCGTCTGATTCCGCATAAACATTTTTAAGCATTAATTTGGCCGCATGCATACATTGAACAATCTTGTTGTAGCTGCAATTATTGCAGGAGTTGCCATAGCAGTCATAGCAGGAGCCGTTTTGGCGCTGACGGGCCAGGCTCCAGAGCCTGATATAGCGATTGAGCCTGCATCAGAGCAGGAAGCATCAGGAGGCATAACAGGAGTTGTTCAAGTGGGCGTCCTGCTTCCGGCAACAGGCGATCTCGCAAGCCACGGGCAAGACAACAGCATGGCAGCAAGGCTTGCAGGCGAAGACTTTAACGCATACCTTGATGAGAAAAATGCCGGCTGGAACATTGAGCTAATCCTGGAAGATACGCAGACAAGCCCAGTATCCGCGCTGGAAAAGGTCCAGGGACTAAATGCCAAAGGCGTAAAGCTCATTCTGGGACCAGAGAGCAGCTCAGAAGTCAAGAGCGTCAGCAGCTATGCAGACTCCAACGGCATGATTATAATCTCACCGTCAAGCACCTCGCCCGCTCTTGCGATACAGGACAATGTATTCCGATTAACGCCCGACGATACAAAGCAGGGCAAGGTAGTAGCCCGGCTCTTGGCTGACAACGGCAAGCAAGTCGCAATTCCGATATACCGGGGCGATGTCTGGGGCGAAGGATTGTATGAATCATCAAAGACGTCCTTTGAGGCGCTGGAAGGCACTGTGGACGAGGGCATAAAGTACAGCCCTGAAATTACTACGTTTTCGGCCGAGGCGCTAGTCCTGGCAAACAAGGTAAACGAGTATCGGGATCAGGGATATACAGACGACCAGATTGGCATTTTGATGATATCATTCTCAGAAGCAGTCCACCTGCTAAATTCTGCAAGCGAGTATGAGGACTTGGCAGCCGTACAATGGTTTGGCTCTGACGCGTCATCAAACGACGATGCAATCACAGAAGACAGGATTGCGCGCGAATTTATCTCCCAAGTCAACTTTGTCTCATCGCAGTTTGCTCCTGCCAGCAACGACATTTACCAGCGCGTCAAGGACATACTGACAGAGAGAATCGGCACATCGCCAAACAACTATGCCTATTCATCGTACGACTCGGTGTGGCTGCTCGGCCTTGCAATGGAGCAGACGCAGTCAACTGATGCTGATACGCTGACTAATGTCCTGCACGATGTGGGCGCAAACCATGTAGGCGCAATAGGCACGATAAACCTGAATGAGGAAGGCGATCTTGCAATTGCAGACTATGACCTGTTTACTGTCCAGGACGGCGGCTGGGTCATATACGGCAAGTACATTGCCGATACTGA
>CAYGAM010000025.1:0-25108 GCA_964347915.1 uncultured Nitrosopumilaceae archaeon
CTGTTCTGGCAGGATGCAGGCGTAGTTCCGGTACGGTTCCGGTACTGTTCTGGCACAGTTTTAGCGCGGTTTCGTCATGGTTCCGGTGCGGCTCTGGTGCGGTTCTAGCGCGGCGCTGGTACAGTTCCGGCACGCGCGGCTCTAGCTTGCTTGCGCCTGCATTGATTTCGCGCCGATATCAGGCTGCTGCTCGGCGGCGCGGTTATGCTGCCTGCAGCACTCGCCCATCGGAATGTCAAGGTTGTGCGGGCACTTTCTTGGATGGTTCAGCATCGTGCACAGCGCGTCCGTAAACTGCTTGTTCATGTGATGCTCTATTCCGCACACCATCTCCTCGTCAATTGCAATTTTGAGGGCCGAATCCATCAAAACTTCCAAAAGCCTGCTGTTTCTCATCATGCTGGAGCCTATCGCCTCGCCTTCTTCGGTCAGCTTTACGCCCGCTTTGTTGTACTTTACAAGCTTTTTGTCGTTTAGCTTTTTGAGCATCTGCACCACGCTGGGCTGCTTTACGTTGAGCATTCTGGCAATGGTTGAAATCTTTACCGGAGTTCCGGTCTCCCTGGTATGCCAGATTGCCTTGAGGTACATTTCAACATGCTCCGCCTCGGCTGTCCCTACAAACAGTACCTCCCTGCCCTGCGGCTTGTCTGCCTGTTCAATATCGCCGGACTGCACGTAGCAGGGCGTTTCAGATGCCATCATATCATACTTCCTTTGAATCTTTTAATAAATATTCAAAGTACTCTCTTGCAAAGCCCGCAAGGCCCGGATGGTCCGCCCAGATTGCAACTGTTTCAGCCAGCGCGCTCTCTCCTACATTCTGGCCCAAAAGTATTACAACATACCTTTTGTCCGATATGATTCCTCCTCCAAAGAGGCCGCTTCTTACCTTGACCTGGGCTACCCGCGAGCCGGCCTTGAGAGATTCGCTGTCCATCTGATCCGATGTCAGAATGGTAATCTTGACGCCCCTGTCATGAAGCAACCTTAGCTTGGGAAGGGCGCGCTTTACAAGATCCTGCCCGGCTTCTGGAAGTGCGATCATCACTTCGCTTCTGCAGGACTCGACCATCTCAAGCATCTTGGCTGCTATGTTGAGCGTGCCCGACAGCACCCAGATATCAGGCCGCTCTCTGGTGCCGCGCCCTTCATACAGCGGCATCAGTTCGTTGAGTATTACGCTCTGACTGGCTGCAAACTCTGCGTCCATCTGCTGCCTTGCTACATCCATTGCCACAATAGGCGAGCGCGCGCTGTACCGCGTGGGACGCGCCTCGTCGGACTCGATCCATTCCCTCTCTTTGAGGGAGCCCAGTACGTCGTATATCTTGGAGTTCCATATGTCGCAGCTTGCGCAAAGATCCATTGCAGTCTGCTCTCCGTTGCGCAAAAGCGAAGAGAACACCTTGATCTCGTTTCCTGTCAGGCCAATCTTTTCCATAGCGTCTTTTGTCTTCTCTGAAACTATCATGCCATACAGGATTTGCGCAGGCGCTTATATGTAGATGCTTTGCAGGCGGGTTCTTGCGTATCATGCAATCTATTGCAAATTTTATAATAAATTCAAGAATTGCACCCAAACTATGAATTTTATTATACATGCAAGCTAGATTTGGCGTAAATTTCATCAAGCCTTGGCTGGACGCAAACTCTTGCGCAGGCAGGAGCCCCGCACAGGATTTGGCTTGCTACCAAAACACATGGGTAAACAGTAGAAAGCTAATATATACAATAGTTTAGACGATAATAGTAATGGCATTAATCCAGATTGCAAACCAGTCAGCCAAGCAGCTCGGCAAAAAATCCACCATCAGGTTTACGCAGAGCATTTGCCCTGACTGCAACATGATTCTGGATGCAGAGATCTTTGAGAGAGACGACCGTGTATACATGACAAAAAAGTGCCCCACTCACGGCGAATGCGAAGAGCTCTATTTCGGCTCCTTTGAGATGTACAACAAGTTCAGCACGTACTGGATGGACGGCAAGGGAGCTCATGCGCCAAACGTGATGATAGAAAAATGCTCATGTCCCAACAACTGCGGACTCTGCTCCAACCACCTGTCGCACAGCGGACTGGCAAACATGATTGTTACAAACAGGTGCGATCTTACCTGCTGGTATTGCTTCTTTTACGTGAAAAAGGGGCTTGAAGGCGCCTACATGTACGAGCCGTCTCACGACCAGGTGCGCGCAATGATGAAGACGCTGCGCGCAGAAAGGCCGATACCAGGCAACTCAATGCAGATTACCGGCGGCGAGCCGATGCTTCGGGAAGACATTACAGATGTAATCAAGATAATGAAGGAAGAGGGAGTCGACCACATACAGATGAATACAAACGGCATCAGGCATGCAATGGACCCTGAGGCGGCAAGGGAGGTCAGGCTTGCAGGATGCAACAACCTGTACCTTAGCTTTGACGGCGTAACGGCAAGGACGAATCCAAAAAACCACTGGGAGATTCCGCACGCGCTGGACAGTTGCCGCAAGACCGGAACAACAGTAGTCTTTGTGCCGACTGTGATAAAGTCGATAAACGACCACGAGCTTGGCGGAATAATCAGGTATGCGCAAAAGAACATGGACGTAGTCCATGCGGTAAACTTCCAGCCCGTCTCTCTTACAGGCAGAATGGGCAAGCAGGAGCGCGAAAAGTACCGAATTACAATACCCGACTGCATACAGAGAATCGAAGAGCAGACCGGAGGCGAGGTTACAATCGACGACTGGTTCCCCGTTCCAAGCTGCATGCCGCTGACCAATGTCATTGAGGCATTCTCAAGCAAGCCCAAATACGAGCTCTCAATCCACTTTGCATGCGGCGCAGGCACGTACATTTTTGAGGATGCGGAAACGAAAAAGTTTGTTCCGCTGACCAAGTTTTGCGACATTCAGGGAATGCTGGAACTGTTTGAGGACAAAGCTGAGGAAATCCGCTCCGGCAAAAACAAGTACTTTACAATGCTTGAAGTAGTAAGAAAGCTGAAAGGATTCGTGGACACGAAAAAGCAGCCTGCCGGGCTTGATCTTGCCAAGATGTTCGGCAACATACTGATGAAGAGATCATTTGATTCTGTAGGCTCATGGCATGTCAAGGGGCTGTTCCTGGGCATGATGCATTTTCAAGACAAGTACAATGAGGATCTTGAGAGGCTCCAGCGGTGCGACATACACTACCTGACGCCCGACCTTAGAATCATTCCATTCTGCGCATTCAACGTGATTCCAGAATGGTACAGGGATCGCATTCAGAAAAAGTACTCAATTACCGTTGAGGAATGGGAAGAGCGCGAAGGCGTAAAGCTAGAGGACGGGCTGTACCGCGGCCTGATGAGGCGCGGCGCCGGAGACGAGCTTGCGGCAGGATGCGCAAAGAGCCAAATGTTCCACGAAGCGTCTCAGGCAGTAATGTAAGCGGACACAAAGTCCGGCATTTGCATTTATTTCCAGAATGTTATTTTCCGCGCCCGCATCAGGCCTGCGTTATCATCCGGTGATCTGCGCCGCCCAGGCGCTGCCTGGCAGCGGCTATTGCGGCAGAAGAGCTGTCTATTCCTATCCAGCTGCGCCCGAGGCGTTCGGCTGCCAAAAGCGCCGTTCCAGAGCCGCAAAAGGGATCAAGCACCGTATCTCCTTTGTTTGACGACGTTTGGATTATGAACTGCAAAAGATCAAGGCTTTTCTGCGTAGGATACACGGGAGACTGCGGATCCTTAAACTCCCAGATGTCCTGCGCCCGCTTTCCGTTCCTTTCGTCTGCAAATATTTTCTTGCGCGGCGTGCCCTGAGACGACCACTCGATCAATCCCCGCCTGTCCCATTCATCCAAAATCTCCGGAGGGCTCCTCCAGTGCCGGCCGGGGGGCGGAAGCATGCCGCGCCATCTTGCTGCAGTCGGCCCGCTTGCAGTCTCGCCAGGCGCATGAATCGGAACGGTCATGTATCTTCTGCTGCTGCCGTCGATCTTGCCGTAGAGCCTGCTTATATCGCCTTCAGAGTACGGAAACGACGGCTCATTCCATGTTGTCTCCCTGCCCTTGGAATAAAACAGAATCATGTCCTTGATGTTGCCGTATGCGGGGCGTGCAAAGTTTTTTGGGTTGCATTTGATGCGGGCGATGTCGTTTCTAAAGTTCTGCATGCCGAATATTTCATCCATTAGAATTTTGACATAGTGTCCAACTTTGTAGTCGATGTGAAGGTATATGGAGCCGCGGTCCGACAGCAGCAGCCGGAGGAGTTTCAGGCGGGCCCGCAAAAACTCGATAAAGTCAGAGCCCGTCAGCCTGTCCTCGTATGCAACGTCGTCTTTTCTGCTGCTGCTTACCGTGCCGGTGCGCGCAGATCCAATCCGAAAGATGGAGTTTGTGGAGAACGGCGGATCAAGGTATATCAGGTCAATCCTGCTGCCGTACTCTGGCAAAAGTTTCTTTAAAGCTTGGAGATTTTCTCCCTCAATCAGGACATTTTTGGCGCTGCGCTTTTTGGCGGATTTTTTTCCCTTGGCATTAGAAGATGACGATGCGTCAGAATCATGCGCTACGCCGCGGCCCGCTACCTGCATGCTTTTCTTCAATATAGCTCAGGGACGGCGGCTGCCAAATTATAATTTATGCGCAGCATCGCCTTTAGCAAAATGCGCGTCTGGAACAGATGTTGTTGCCTTGCCATTGGCTGAGATTTTGGGCGCGCTTGAATGGCTCCTTGTTCCTGTCTGCGCCTGACCTTTGGCCCATTTCGCTTGATCGAAATAAAGTAATTAATAGAGTACGGTACACACAGGTATGGTAGAAAATTGAATCAGCGTCTCAAAATGGCAAATCATTCCAGCAAACCAAAGACGAGCACGGCAAGCGTGCAAAAGAGATTCAGCGGCAAATAAGCGCGGACGGATCTTCAGAATACCGCAGTCAATGGATCAAAATACTCCGTAAAATGCCGGTGGAAATTGATCTCCGCTCACTGCAGTCAAAATCATTCAAGGTGTCCGGCAGAAGCTGCGCGCTTCAAGCCAGAATTGATGCAATCAAAGGCAGTACGCAAGAGAGATGTGGTGGGAAACAAAGCGGCAGGCGCATCTTTTTGGAAATTCCGTGCGGCCGACTTCAGGACGGCAAGGAAGCTCAAGAGCAGCAGTACGGCGAGCATAAGCTTTTTACTAAAACTCCAGCGCCAGGCGCAGGCGGCAAATGCAGTCAAGAACAAGCATTCAGGAGAAGAACTAATATTGGATAATTTTGTCGGCTTTTATTCAGAAGAAATCGAAAAAACCTGAATCCGTATGCAGATGACTGAAGATCCCGCAAGAATTTCAAACTTGCCTACAGCATGCAAGAAAAACTATGCTGACGATTACAAGTATTGTCGCCGAGAAGGAGCGATTTATGCGCATAATTTTACTTTGATACGATGTTATTTTTAATCTGGAGTATCCTGTGAGACGTTAATAAAAGCATCGCACGATATTATGGTATGGAGAATAGCATCAGCTGGGGTGAGTACTATTCATTAGATGAATTTTTGGACAATTATCCATTCGGGGCTTTCCCCCATTGCCATTCTTCATCCTTGCATTAGGGTCCACCGCAATTAGATGCCGAGGCCTGGACACTGCATGCGCCCTCCCTCAATACTGGCGACGCGGCCGCGTCCCTAACCATGATGTACGACAAACTCCCTTTTCTCCTTTAGCATCCAGTACATAACGCGTAGCATTTTGGAGGATGCTGCTACGACTGCTTTTGAATGCCCTATTTTTTTCTTAGTGTGAAGATAGAATTTTGTAATATCAGAGTCAGGCTCAAATCTGGTATGGCACTTGACAGCTTCGGTCAGAATCCAGCGCACCATAGAGTCGCCGCGCTTGGTTATGCGTCCATGATGAACCGTATCTGCCGAATTTCTTACCGACGGAACCACGCCTGCGTACGAGCACAATCTTCTTGAATCAGGGAATCTGGAAATGCCGTCTATTGAAGCGGCCAGCGTCAGAGCCGAGTAGTTTCCGATTCCCTTTATGGACAACAGCAGCTGCGCATTGGGGTTTTCCTTTACTGCATTCCTTATTCTAACGTCAATCTTGATAATATTGTCATTTAGTGCCTCAATGATTCGCAGGTATGCGTCTATCCTATAGTCTCCCAGTTTTTGGAGCCTGGTGATTCCTGGGTATGCAAACTTGTCTCCCTTTATCTTAATCCCTTTCTGCAGCAGTATTCCGCTTATGCGGTTTTTCTGAATAGTTCGGCTGTTGATCAGATTGCGTCTGGTGCGCACAAGTTCCCTTTCTTCCATCGTCTTTTTGCTTGGAATGTAGCAGGCTATGCTGTATCCTCCCCGGAGCAGGTCGGCTAGGACGCGCGCGTCCGTCTTGTCTGTCTTTTTCTTTGATGCCGCAATGGCCTTTGTAAGAAACGGATTGGAAATCACCACATCCAATCCAAGATCGTCCGCCATGTGATCGTATATCCAGCGGTAAACGGAAGACGATTCTATCACAAACTTTGAGCCTTTTGGTATCTTGGACAGCAGCCTGTCCACGCTATTTCTATCCGCTTTTATGTTCGTCTCAAGAACGATGTTTCCGGCAGCATCCATAGCTGCGACCTGAATCGTCGCCTTGTGGACATCCATTCCAACATACAGCATGGAATTCCGCTTTTTTGGGATAATTTTTTTGTTTCTTTTGCGGCGATTCTTGCCGGCGGCCGCCTTTCTTCCTGCATGTTTGCCATCTGCACGGTTTGATTCCCTCACATATGACTAGACAGACTTTCCGCAACCGCAGAATTTCATATCGTGCTTGCAGTCCGGAAACTGCCGAACACTAAAGCTGACAGGGCTCTGCAATGTGCTTATAGCATCATTCTCTGCTGATTGTTCCTTTGAAGGCAGGAATGCCTTTGCAGCTTTTGCTTGCGTCAAGTTCGGCCCTGTATCTGACGCTGCGAATGCATCGACTGGCCTGGTCAATTTCTTGAAAAATTTCCCTGTACGGCCTGTTTGTATATCTTATGATCGATTCTTTTTTCTTTCCATGCCGTTTTGTTTCTGCAACTGATTCAATCATAATTTTATGATTCCGGTTCAAAGCGTTCAAAATTAAGTAAATATCATTGCTTGTTAGAAATGCTTTGGAAATGTCCGGGAAATATTTTTCGATAAATTTTGCAAAAATTGCAAAGTTTTTCGAGCTGCAGCCGCTTATCGCATAATATGCTGCAGGAATTGCGTTGTGCCTGACCAGCAAAAGCTTGACTGACTCTTGATTTTTCTTAACAGTACAGCGGCAGAATTGTTGGTTTTCTTTAAAATCTCTATTTCAAAGTACGGCGGCTACCATTCGTCAAAATAATCTGTAGGATTTTTTGCCGACCGCAGCAGCATTGCCTGCAGTCTGACGCGCGCCTGCAAGGCTGGCGCAGAAATGCAATCAAGTAACTCTCTTTGACTCTCAAACTCAGATTCGTGCATCCGCGATTGCCATGTCTTGCTTTTGTCCATGAAAATTCACCGCTGTGATTTTCTTCGTAAAGTTATTTATTGGTTTCAAGATGCACCGCGCAACATCCGCTATGAAAACATCGGCGGCTCATTAAGATGGGTTGATTGGCCGGTTGCGCTTTCCCGCAGGGCATGCTCGCTGTTTTTTATGAGCCGTCATACCGTCCAAACTGCCGCCAGAATGATGCGTTCAGGCAGTCCAGGCGCAGGCGGGTTTTGGCTCTTGATGCTACCTGTACGGCCGGCTTTGTTATTCATTTTTCGTTTTTCTCGTACGCGGCTTGTTCCAGTATGGCGAATTGCATCCGCGGCAATTGCCTGGAGCTTCTTTCATACTATACCAAACGTAATTGCATCGGTTGCATTCGTGACGCCAGTAATCGCCGTCGGCTTTCGTGCTCACATTGCAATATAGTAATATACTATATATAACTATACTGTAGTAAAAATTTATATTTAGTAAAATATTACAATATGATACGAAAATAATAAGGAAGAAGAAGAGTGATTTGCACTGAAGAAAAATTACCCCCAAGGATAAGCGGCCAATCTGACTCAAATCTATTTTCATTGCACTATGTAATTTGTGAGAATGGCTTACCTATTCTATAGTTCAGAACAATTCGCTCCTACAAGGTAACCAAGAGCAACTAAATCCATTCATCATAAAGAGGTGTCTAAAATCGCAGACGCCAGAACGCCAATGTATCTCGTCTGTTCCAAATAAAAACATTCTGGCGCAATGACATTGTACAGCCCAGCATGAAGACGGCTAGAACAAATGATTTTGTTTTATTTTGAAGCTTCCTTTTCGATATATTTGTCTAGTGCGTTTTTGGCTGGTTGTGGAGTTTTCTTTTTAATCATGTCCAGCAAAAATGTTCTTGTGTTATCCTCGTGTTTTTTGTATTTGATTATGAATTGGCCAGTGTCGGGTTCAGATGATTCAGCAATTCCTAAATCAACAAACATATCTAATGCTTCTTTAATCCAACTCTTTTGAATACAATTAGAATTGGATCTGTGCGTTAATTTCGACAGTTTTTTATGAATTTTTTCTATAGTTAATTTTATGGAAATTATTCTACCAGTAGCCAGTTCGTTTTGCTGCTCTCGACTGTTTACAGATTTAGAAAAAACATGATCCCACATTTGTATCATGGTATAAATCAGAGGTGGCTTTGCATCATAAAACTTCAACTTAGTTAATTCTCGCACAAGACCATATAGAGAATTGGAAATGCCATTCCTGAGTTCTTTATTCAATTTGCTATGGGCAAGTTTTCCATGATTCATTCTCACGAAAATACTGGCCAATACTCTTTCTTTTCTTGAACTTTCAATTATGGCCAGGTTCCGAATAATTGGCACTTCGCTAGTTTGTTTTTCTATGTATTCAAAAAATTTTCTGGTGAATTCTGGATCTAGTGTAATCATGATGTCATGCTGTTGCAAGCTTGGAAATTTCCAATTGGAGAAATCGGTGTCATACGCGCGTAATTGGTCAACCACCTTCATCCAGTACGATTGCTCATTAGGCAGCCATGCTTTAATCTCATTAACAGCTTTGTATGCTCCATTTTCCTCTTCAAAGGATAAATCAGGCGTTAGGTTATTTTGTGTAGGGTCATTTGAAATTGGTTTTAGTTTTCTGCCTTGATACGTAACTGCATTAGCATATTTGGAAAAAATTTTTTCAAACACGACAATATTGTTACATGCATATTCATAGTTGTCGATCTCTGCATAAATCTGAGTATCAGAATTAGACTCTTGGTTCAATTTCTTCAAATTTTTCTACTTTCCCTTCTCCTATTCTCTCAAAAATATGATTGACCAATCTGCTCATAGAGGCCACGCTTGCTTCAAATATTGGAATAATCACTAGTCTGTCTTGTGTTAAAGCCCACAAATCATAGGATGAGCCGTCCTTGTAATCTACCAGTGACGCATGAATGTACGGATTATTGTGATATGTGCTTATTGAGCAAGAACGCATTGCCGCTATAGATTCCAGATGATCTTTATTTTTTTGAGTGTCAAGAAACAGATTGTCATAGAATTTTATCACAACCGGTTCCGGCATTGGCCGAGAAGCGCTTTGGGAGCTTGCCTGTAGATGCCGGTTTCTTATAGATGCTAATTTTATTGCATGAGGAATTATTTTGGAAATAAGCGTGCCAAAATCGTCTTTTATGGCAAAATAGCATTCTCTACGAATTGTTCCCTTGAACTTAGAAGCACTTTTGTAGCTTTCATTCACACTCGGTTCAGCCCTGTATCTAACGCTGTGAATCCATTGATCAGCTTCGCCAATTTCTTGAAAAACTTTCTTGTATGGCTTATCAGTATATCTTATAATTGACTCTTTTTTCTTTCCGAGCCGCTTTTTTCCTATGGCCAATTCAACCATAATTTTATGACTTTTTCCCAGATCGTCCAAGATTAAATAAATGTCATTGTTTGTTAGAAATATTTTGGAAATGTCTGGAAAATACTTTTCAATAAATTTCGTAAAAATTGCCTTAAAGTCTGCCGATTTACAATCACTTATCGCATAATATATTGTAGGAATTGTGTCATGCTTAACTAGCAGGAGCTTGATTGACTCTTCATTCTTTCGCAGTAACACTGCAACTGAATGATTAGTTTTCTTTATGATCTCTGTCTCAAAACGCTGGGGCTGCCATTCAGTAAAACAATCTATAGGGTCTTTGTTTGACCGTAGCAACATTACATTTAATCGGATATGCGTTTGTGAAACTAGCGTAGAGATATGATCAAACAGTTCTCTTTGACTTCCAAACCCATCTTCATACATCCAGTATGTATATGTCTTATTTTTAATCATGATGGTTCACCAACATAACTTTTTCATAAAGATATTTATTAGTTTCAAAGTGCTTACTTTTGCTGGCTAAGCAGCGTTGCGTACTCAGGCTGCTCTGCGCTAGAGAAAGTGATGTGGCACATGGCTAGAAGATGCATACCCCAAGCACTAGTGATGTGTGAAAGTAGTCAACGCACCGCGGAATGCCATGGTATTGCCCAGTAGAGCAGGCTGAGCTACAGCTAGACTGAATCATGCGGGCATGTGAATAATCACGTTGCATATTCTAAGATTCGCTGTTCCTGGGCGACATGCTGAGATGTACGTACCTATTATGCGTGACTATGAGAATGCAAATTCGAAGAGATGTGTAGCGCTAGATTCGGCCAAGCGCGGCCTTTTTGGCTGCCTTGAGTTCCTTTTCTATGGTCTTTGCGTACTTTTCATAGTCCCTGTCAAGCGCGGTTTTTGACTTGTCCAGCATCTTTTTGATCTTTGTCATTTCCTCTTCTCCATCGCAGCCTTGACCTTTTTTAGCTTTGCAAATTCCTCTCTCTCCCTCTCTTCAAGCGTGGCAAGAATGAACTTGATCCGCTGCTGGTACTGGGGTATTATCACGTTCTCCAGCGCGTTGAGCAGCTTTTGCGTCTTTTCCAGCGCCTTGGCAAGCGTGAATATTGAGTTTTCGTACTCGGCTGCCTTGCATATCCTGGGCAGGAGCACCTTGATCTGCTTGGCGGCCCTGTCTATTGAGGAGTTTGTGTCTGCCAGTCCGTACGGCATTGCGGATGCGGCTTTTTCCGTAACCTTGAGCGAGGGCACTTTGACATCCACCACTCGGCGGACAGAGACATCGACTTCCATGACGGCCGGCGTCGACTCGGCAACCGAGCTTACGGTTGATGTTCCCAGCCGAAGATACGCCTCATTTACCGAGCCGTAAATGTCCTGGAGCGGCTCCCATATTCCGCCGCGCGCCTTTCCCGCCTCTTCGATCATCTCTTCAATGTTCTTGAGCAGTACTTTTCGCTTGTCGTCCAGAATTTTTTGGACCATTGTTGCAACCTGGCTTGAACGCTTGTACTTTAGCAGTTCGATTTTTGTCGTTGCTACGTTCTGTCCAAAAGACATGCCGCTAGCCTTCCTTGTAGTACTGTTCCACGTACTTGTCCTTTACCTTTGTAATCTCGTTCTTGGGCAGCTTGGAGACCACCTTCCAGAGTACGCCCAGCGTCTCTTCGATTGTGCGGTTCTCGTCCACTGCCTGGGTCAGAAATTCTTGCTCAAAGACATCTCCGACGTCCATATACTTTAGGTCAATCTCGGTCAGGCCCGCCTTTCCTACGATGCCGGCCAGAGCCCGCACTTCCTGCGCCCTTGCATACGAGTCGTAATTTTGGTTTGATATCTCGCCGTGGTCTGCGCGAGTCCTGCCTTCTCCTATGCCGTCCTTCATCAGTCGGCTTAGGCTCATCAGTATGTTGACCGGAGGATACACTCCCTGCCGAAACAGGTCCCGTCCCAGAACAATCTGGCCTTCCGTAATGTATCCTGTAAGATCTGGTATCGGATGCGTGATATCATCAGAAGGCATGGACAGTATGGGCACCTGGGTTACGCTGCCTTTTCTGCCCTGCAGCTTGCCGGCGCGCTCGTATATTGTGGAAAGGTCGGTGTACAGGTATCCAGGATAGCCTTTTCTGCCTGGCACCTCTTCCCTTGCAGCGCTGATCTCCCGCAGCGCCTCGGCATAGTTTGTCATGTCGGTAAGTATTACCAGAACATGCATTCCCAGGTCAAATGCCAGATACTCTGCAACTGTAAGGGCTGCCCTGGGCGTGATTATTCTCTCTATTGCAGGATCGTCTGCCAGATTGAGAAAGAGCACGCTTCGCTTTAGCGCGCCCGACTCTTCCAGGCTCTTTCTAAAGTATTCGGCCTCGCTGTACTGCACGCCTATTGCCGCAAAGACTACGGCAAAGTCTTCATCCGTTCCTACTACGGTAGCCTGCCTTGCAATCTGGGCTGCCACTATGTTGTGCGACATGCCGGAACCCGAAAAGATTGGCAGTTTCTGTCCCCGCACCAGGGTTATCATTCCGTCAATAACAGATATTCCAGTCTGGATAAAGTCCTTGGGATACTCTCTCTGTTCCGGATTCATGGGCTCGCCGTTGATGTCGATGAACTTTTCTGCTATCGGATCAGGCAGACCGTCCTTGGGCTTGCCCAGGCCGTCAAATACCCTTCCCAGAACCTCTCTTGAGACAGGCATCTCCATTACCTTTCCTACAAACTTTGCGTTGGTGCCGGATACGGACAGGCCTGTAGTGCCTTCGAATATTTGAACTACGGCTTTGCCGTTTCCTACCTCCAGCACCTTGCCGAGCCGCTTTTGCCCTTCGTTGGTCTCGATCTCAACCAGCTCGTCGAATGCCGCGTTTTCAACATCGTCCACTATTACCAGCGGCCCCTTGATCTCTGCGATCTTGCTGTACTGCACTCCGCCTTCCAGAGTCAATTCGACACCTTTACTCCGACTATGCTTTGAAACTGGGCGTCCATGTCCTTGGCCAGTCCGTCAATTTTGGACATTTCGTCGTCCTTGATATCCATTCTGGCCTTGAGCATTGCCGGTATGATCTTCATGTCCCGTATGTCTGCCAGCGCCGCTCCGTCCTTTAGCGCCTGCATGCCGCGGTTGTAAAAGTCGACCTGCAGCTTGAGGAGGCGGAACTGCTTTTCAGGACTGCAGTAGGTATCCACCTCGTCAAACGAGTTTTGCTGCAGGATGCCGATCTTGAGCATCCTTGCCACTTCAAGTATGAGCTTTTCCTCGTCCGGAAGGGCTTCTGGTCCAAGCAGGCGGACAATCTCCTTGAGAGTGTCTTCCCGCTGCAGTATGCCGTACGCGTCTGACCGAAGCTTGAGCCAGTCCTTGCTTACGTTGCCGCTCCACCATGTTGCAATGTCTGCCAGGTATCCAGAGTAGCTGTTCATCCAGTTTATTGAAGGATAGTGCCTGGAATAGGCAAGCTTGGCATCCAGCGCCCAGAATGTCTTGATGAATCTCATGGTATGCATGGTAACAGGCTCGGTAAAGTCTCCGCCCGACGGCGAGACCGCGCCGACAAGCGTAACAGAGCCGTCCCGCTCTGGGCTGCCGAGCGCCTGGATTCTGCCGGCCCGCTCGTAAAATTCTGCCAGTCTTGACGCAAGGTAAGATGGATAGCCTTCTTCTGCCGGCATCTCCTCCAGCCTTCCGCTCATCTCTCGAAGAGCTTCTGCCCAGCGGCTTGTAGAGTCTGCCACAAGGACGACATCCTTGCCCATATCTCGGTAATACTCGGCCAGCGTAACGCCCGTATAGATGCTGGCCTCGCGCGCTGCCACAGGCATGTTGCTTGTATTTGCCACCATGATTGTTCTGTCCATCAGCGGCTTGCCAGTTCTAGGATCCAAGAGCTCGGGAAATTCTACCAGCACTTCGGTCATCTCGTTGCCCCGCTCTCCGCATCCAATGTAGACTACGACCTGCGAGTCGGCCCACTTTGCAATCTGGTGCAGCGTTACAGTCTTGCCTGTTCCAAATGCGCCTGGAATGGAGCCTGTTCCTCCCTTTGCAATAGGAAAGAACGTATCAATTACGCGCTGTCCTGTCAGCAGCGGCACGGTCGGGTCGTATCTGCGCCTGTACGGACGCGGCGTTCGGACGGGCCATCTGTGGTACATTTTGAGCTGCGTTTTGGCGCCGTCGTGCTCTAGCGTTGCAATCTCCGTTTCAATATCATAATCGCCCTCTTTTGCAATGTCTGTCACCTTTCCTCCAGAGCTGTTTGGCGGAACCATGATGCTGTGATCCAGCAGTTCGGTCTCGCGTACGGTGCCCAGGACGCTTCCTGCGGTTACCGAATCGCCGACGGATACCGCCGGCACAAAGTGGTGCTTTTTTGTCATGTCGACAGCGGATGTCTCTATTCCCCTGCCGATAAAAGAGCCTGATTTTTTGGACAGTTCTCGCAGCGGCCTTTGTATGCCGTCGTACAGCTGTCCTATTATTCCGGGCCCCAGCAGAACAGAAAGCGGATTGCCCGTTCCCACGACAGGCTCGCCAGGCGTCAGCCCGCTTGTAGATTCGTAAACTTGAATGAATGCAATGTCGCCGGTAAGCCGGATTACCTCGCCTATTAGTTTCGAGTCGCCTACCATTACGGTCTCGTACATCTTTGCGGCAGCCATTCCGTCTGCTTTGACAGCTGGGCCGCTGACCCAAACAATTCTTCCTTGAACAGTCATACCTTAGCTACCTATACCGAATTTTGATGCAATTTCCTTCCTAATTAAAGGCTTTATTCTTTCAAGCTTGGCGTCTATTGTATTGTCAAACGTCATTGAGCCGTCGCGGGACTTGATTAAAACTCCGCCCATGCAGTCGATCTGTTCAGTCGACAGCTGGGCTTCGGGCACGGATGAGAGAGCCTGGCTCACAGCATCATGATCATTGGAATTTGTGAATACAGTAACCTGCGGCGTGCGGAGAATCTCTATTGCCTCTTGGAGCATCTTTGCAATCATCGCCGCATATGCAGAATCCCTGTCCGCGCCCCGAATCTTTTCTGTAGCAGCATCAAAGACGCGCCTGACAGACTCTTCTACTAGCATGAGCTGCTTGTTTCTTACTTCAAGGTCGGCGCTTCCCACAAGCTGCTTTTCCAGCTTGTCTGCTTCCTTTCTTCCGTCGCCGACGATTCTTGCATGCTCCCGTTCCAGTTTTGAGAGCGACTCTTCCATGGCAGTATGGGCTTCCTCAAGCGAGTTTCGGAGGGCAGAGACAATTTCCTGCTGCGTCTGCATTAAAATTTTGTCAATTGTCTTCTCAAGAACTGAGTTTGATGCCAACGATCTTAGGGCACAGGCATAAATGATTTTAATGTTTGGAAAAAAGCGCAAGCGGCGGCCAGTCTCAATTTTTTCATTAAAATTTGCTATACAATGTAAAATTTAGACTGCATGATGCAAGATTTTGAGTTGTTTTGATAAAATACCGCTCGTTTTTGCAAAATGCCAAAATTATGCAGCAAGATGGAAAGCGCCGCACTATTGCATGCCGCCGTGCGGTCCTCGAGCGCAAGGCTTGACTGCATGCAGCTTCCAGGCAGTACAAGCTGCGCGATGCCTGACACGCAAGCGCGTCCTCGCGCGCCTCAGGATGCGCATATCCGGAACCCAGGCCAAGCTCCATTGAATTGCATGATGATATTCCAAGTTGATGCTATGACGTGTTTGGATATGTACGTTCTATGCTGGTGATTGCAAGCATTGCCGCCGAAGAGCAGCTTGCACGCATGTCTTCACTTTGATGCAACATTATTTTTAGTCGGGAATGTACATTTAGTCTTGTTACTAGCCATACACCAAATACTATATCAGTGGTTTTTAAATAGTAACTTTTGCAATGTACAGTAATGAAGACAGCATTGGATTCAGCCGTGATTGAGGAGAGATCATTGATGAACGGAGGCGGCAGGTAAATGAACAAGCAAGTCATTGATCTTGGGTGTATGTTGCGAGGCTTTCCCAAAATAAAATTTTCTATGGACACATTTAATGACAGGTTGCAGCTGCACAAGTTTATCTATCTGCTCCAGACGTTTGACGTGTATCTTGGCTACGAGTTCAACTGGTACATAAGAGGACCGTATTGTTCCCTGCTCTCAACATGCGGATTTCAGCTTAGAGAGATTTATGATGAAATTCCCAAGCAGAAGATAAAATTCAGGATGTCCAGCGCCCAAAAAAAATTTGAGAAATTTCGAAAATTCATCAAGGGCAGGGAAGACAATCTGGAATTTCTGGAGATTGCGGCATCCCTGCATTGGCTAAAGGTCAGAAAAAACAGCGATGAGGACGCCATTCGCAGAGTAACTGCCAAAAAACCCAATTTTACTGAAGAGAGATGCAAAGAAATACTTGAGGAGCTAAGAGAATGGAATCTGATAGAATGAACGGCGGAAAAAATCATGCAGATTCGTCAGGCGGGACGATTGCTTCCGAGTTTGCGCTCAAGTCGCTGAATTCAGAGACGCTGCGCATTGACGACATGACTTTTCACCAAATGCTGCTAGACATATCACAGTTGGACGAAGAGATCGTGTTTGACGGAACTCCCAGATTCAGACCCAGCGAACTCCATCCTTATGCAGACGAGCTGTATGTGGACCGAATGTTGGAAACCATGCTGCTGTATGATGATCGGCGGTAACAGTATGAGGTGAATGTTTGATGCGTATTGGGTATTATCAATCGTCGATTGCAGTTCTTTTGATTATTGTTGCCGCTGTTTTGACCATGGTTTTGCTTGTTACAGGCTATGATCCAATGCCTCCAGTGATAAGCGGCGTGGTTATTGCGTTTGTCGCAATGGTGACATACGTGTGGCAGAAAAGCATGGAAACAAAACTGCAGAGATACAGAATGGCAGAGATGCTTTTGGTAGAATTGGGCACGATAGGCAAAGTATTATGCCGCAAAAATGCTGAAAGAAGCGCAATCAGACGCAGTATTGCCGGCTCAAATATTCCAGCCGGAGTATACGAGAGATTGGTCAATTCAGGAAATATTGCAAGCTTTGACGTAGAAACCCAGTATGCATTATACAAGCTGTATGAAAGCAAAAGTCTCAAGCAGTGGCACATCATGCAAGAACAGCTGCCTGAAATCTCCAAAACTGTTGCAAAATTCAAGCAAGATAATAAATTTCATTTGAAATTCTTCTAAGCAGTCCCAAAATTACTGCCATACCGGAGCCGCAACATCGCAGACGCTCCGATAGTTGCAGTACCTGCAGGCTTTGGCGCTTGGCGTCGGCTCAAAGTCTCCCGCATCGATTCTTTGAGCCATCTCCAAAACCTCGTCCATCACCTTTTTGACAGACTCTGGAGTCGGGCGGTATTCCATTACTTTTCCCAGCTCCGGATAAAACAGCGACGCCTTTGCCGGCAGCTGCTTTTTGTCCTCTTCTACGGCCTTGGCGTACATGTTCAGCTGCAGGTTGTCCTGCATGCTCTTTTTGGTTGGCGCGTTTTTGCCGGTCTTAAAGTCTACAATCTCATACTCGCCGCCGGAACTCTTCTCTACGCGGTCTATCTTTCCGGTAAAGGCAAATCCGCCGATCTTCATGCGAAATTTCTTTTCAATGTCCAGTATTTCGTTCTTTGACTCTTCCTCCCACTTGGCGTACGCTCCAATCATCTTCTCTGCCCTCTTCCATGCAGAATCCTCGCTTGTCTTGTCCAGATAAGCGCGGAATATCCATTCGCTTTTCATTATCTTTGCGCCGTCTTCTGCGCTGATCTCCCCGCCGCCCCGTTTTTTTTCTCCAAGCCTCTCGGCAATTGTGTGAAAGACTGATCCCATGTCCAGCGCAGGACTGGGCGGCTGCGGCGCCTGCAGAATGTTTTGAAACTTGAACTGGAGCGGGCACGACTTGTATGTTCCAATGCTGCTGGCCGAGAGGCTCATCGTCTCGCGATCAAAGTACTTTTTCTTCTCATCTGCAATGTCAGGATGCTCAATTTCTGAAACGTCAAAGTTCAGAATTTTGCCGGGATCAAACCCATCCAGGGTGCGGTTCTGCTCAAAATGTTGGATGCGGGCAAGGCTGACTATTCTGTGCAGCGCCGTCCGAAGGTTCATGCGGCTTATGGCAGCAGCAGCTTCCGTCTGCAGGCCGAGCTTTATGCGCTCCGTCTTCTCATCAGGCTGCATGCCGAACTGATCCGATTCTTCAACTGTAGAAACTTCGATCAGTGGATTTTTGTCATAGTCAAGATCCGTCAAAAACTCCGACGGCTTTTTGTTCTGCGCCGCGTCCCCGTATCTTTGCGGGTATGTTATGATCAGCATGTCTTTTGCGCGGGTCATCCCGACGTAAAAGAGCCTTCTCTCCTCGTCCTTGTGCAGTTTTTGCGAGTCCGGCACTCGGCTTGTTCCGCGCATGAGATCTTCCGGCACGTAAAATTTTCGCTCGGTGTATCTGGTAGGAAACCTGCGATCAGCCATGTCCGTGATAAATACTGCCGGAAATTCCTTGCCCTTGCTTTTGTGTATTGTCAGTACGTTGACAGCGTCAGGCGGCGCAATCTCCTCGCTTGCGTCAATGCCCATGCTGCCCAGAATATTCAGGTGCTCAAGAAAGTCCGTCAGCGAGCCGTCCGGAAACATCTCCTGGTACTCGAGCGTTACCTCGTAAAACCTGTTGAGCGCTACGATGTCGCTTTTGCTGCGCTCATTCTCTGCATGGAGCGCCCTCTTGTAGACATCGGAATGGTTCATCATTATGCGATATACGAGATCGGAAACTCGGGATGTCCTTGCGAGGCTTATGATTTGATCAATCCAGGACAAAAGTTCGGCCGCCTCCGGCTTTTGCGTAACGTCAAGCGAATTGTACGTGCGAAGCGCTTCAAGCATAAAGTCGTGCCGCGTTCCCTTTTCGTATCGCGCCTTTCTGCGCGCTGCGCCGGATACTGCCATAATGTTCTGATCCGCGATGCCGTGGCTTTTGAGCAGCCGGAAGATTTCCATGCCTGCAGCGGCAGGCGAGTCTGCTATCTTGAGGTACGATACCAGGTCCAGTACGGCCGGCAGCGCAAAGATGTTTGAGTCGCCTACCAGAACAGTCGGAATGCCCAGCGAGTTGAGCGTCTGTGCAAACTGCCTTCCCTCGCTTCGGCGTCTTGAAAGTATCGCAATGTCGCCGTACCTGTAGCTGCCAGAGTCGACCATCTGCCGTATCGTCTTTGCAATGTATTCTGTCTGCCCCTTGTCTGTAGGAGCCTGGACCACCTTGATTTGCTCTCCCTGGGCATTATCCGTAAACAGCTTCTTTTCCGTCCTGTCCGGAACCTTCTCAAGCAGCTGCTTTGCAGCGCTTACTATGCTGGCCGTGCTGCGGTAATTCTGCCCAAGTTCGACTGTCTCCCTGCCAGGATACGTCGCATTAAAGTCGTTGAATATTCCAAAGTAGGCTCCCTGAAATCTCATGATGCACTGATCTTCGTCTCCTACGACGGTTATGCTTGCGGCGCCGCGCCTGCCGGTTTCGTCCTGATTTTCGCTTTCGGGCGGGACGAGCTGCTTTACAAGCTCAAACTGGGCGAAGTTGTTGTCCTGAAATTCATCCACCAAGACATGCTGAAACCTGGCCTGGTACTGGGCGCGTATTACAGGCTCATCCTCAAACAGGCGTATGGCTTTGGCAACCAGATCGTCATAGTCAAGCAGATTTTTTTTGCGAAGATATGCTTCGTACATCCGGTACACTTTGTTAAATTCGCCGAGCCTGTGCAAAAATTTGAGCCTTTCTGCGCTGATGCCGTCCTGATTTTGCAGCTTCCGATCAAGATACGCCTGCAGTTCGCCGGGCGTGCGCAGCTCTTCTTTGAAGCTGCTTATCGCAGACTGCATGCCGGAATAAACTTCCGACCTGTTGTTTCCTATTTCAAGGTGCTCTGGATCAAAGCCGAACTTGTCCGTATTTTGAATGCACCAGGCTATTACCTGGTAGTTTTTGATCAGCCTGGGGTGCGGAACAATGTCGGCATCGATCGAGTTTTCCTTGAGGATATTCAGCGCAAAGGCGTGAAACGTGTCCACCACCGCTCCGGTTATTTCGTATTTTTCCAGCCTGTTCTGCATCTCTTCGGCTGCCTTTCTGGTAAACGTAAGGCAGAGTATTGACTCTGGTTTCGTCCCGCTCTCCACCAGCCGGCGCACCCTCTCCGTTATGACAAGCGTCTTTCCGCTTCCGGGTCCGGCTCTGATCATCAGAGGGCCGCCTTCATACTCTGCTGCTCTTTGCTGCTGAGGGTTGAGAACCGGTTCATCCATCAGAATGTGACTGCATCCTGCTACAGTTTAAACTGTTCACGCCTGCCGTGCAGTCTTGATTTTTTCATCGCTGATGCGGCGTGCAGGATTGCTTGATTTTGCCGGAAACTGCTTCCCGCAGCAGCGGCTCAAAAGGCAGGCGGGTGTTGCGGAGCATGGTTCAGGTTTGGATTTGACTTGAGTTTGGCGTGCCAGATGATGCAGCACGCCTGCACGCGACTCAAAATGCCATGCACATTGGAGCATGCGACGCATCTGCCATGAACCAATACTGCTCATCCTGCCTAGTGAGAAATGTTGCTTTAAAAAAATTAACCGCTTGGTCAAAATTATTTTACATGCAACTGTAAATACCAGGTCATTGAATAACAGGCATGCTGACATACGCAAAATTGGCGCAAAAACCCGAGCATTTCAAGCTGCTTGCTGGAATCAGCGTATCGGAGTTTGACGACAAGTACAAGACAATAGAGGAACGCTATGCGGCCCACGAAGAAACGCGCCTCTCAAATCGGAAGAGAAAGCGCAGGATTGGCGCGGGCAGAAAGTTCAGGCTGGATGTGAGGGACAGGGTTCTGATGGTGCTCATACGCAGCCATTTCAAGGCAACATACAAACTGCTAGAGTACATATTTGAGGTAGACGCTACAACGGCTTGCAGGGATGTCAAAAAGATGGAAAATATTATGCAGGAATGCATGTCCGTATCCGGCAAAAACCAGCGTCGAGTCAGAAAGGTCGCAAGTCTTGACGATCTAGAGCACAGCTGCCCAGGCATTCGAGCATTGATAGAAAATGAGGACGGCAAAAAGGGCATTCTTAGAAGGATATTAAAGCTCAAAAAGCGCGGAGTTGACTTGGACTCGCAGGTCAGACCGGAAAAAGAGCAGGATTAGAGTGTCAGGAGTGCGCAAATGACTCCCCAAGCAGCCGGCGATGCTGCGCAGAAACGGTGCGCTTTTGTCCAGGTGCTATGCTTGAGAGGGCGCGCCAAGCAGCGGCGCGCCTAAAGCAGGCGCCAAGTCCTGCATTCTCAAGGCGGACCGGCCTGCCGTACCGCGGCGCAAGCCCGCACTGCACTCTGGCATGGCAGCTCGCCATGACCCTGCCTGAATGCGCAAAAAAAACGATCAAGTCCATGGCGCATGGAATCATGGCTGGACAGGCTGCCGGCAGGCGCCTGCATCTATGATTATCCTGCGTACAATGAGCTGGCTTGCGCGCAAGCCGGACGGGACAGGCAAACTTTTGCGGCTGCGTCATGCAAAGATATTATAAACTAGAATAGTTGCGTAATCTATCTTGGCGGTGGCAAATCTAAAGCTGGCAAGCGTTGTTCTTCCAAGAACCGAATCGCCTGAGGCGATATCAAGGCTTGCCGAATTTGAGTGGTTTCACAAGATAGATACAAAGTACGACAAGCTGACGCCCGAGGTAGACGATCTTCTGCTGGAGGCGCAAAAGCTGTACCAGTCCATAGACGAAGTGGTAAAGAAGATGGAGCTGCCGCCGACAGTAGGCATAATGGAGATACTCTTCAAGGGGACGGTAATCAAGAAGAGAAATTTTGAGATGAGCGAGATATCAAGCCTGATCTCTGATATCAGGGACAGGGCGCCGGGCATAATTGACGGGCCGGCAAAAATGCTTGCCGACATGGCCGATGCCAAGAGGGCATTGGAGGAATACCAGACGCTCAAGGACGCGCTAGAGGCGCTAAAGCGGCTGAACATAAGCCTTGACGGATTCGGCCTGATGAGATACTTTTACGCCAACCTGTTTGTAGTAAATGCGGCAGACTATGACGAGATTGCAAGGTCGCTGGAAGGAGCCGCGATTTCAAAATACGAACTCGGAGAGAAGGAAAAGGCAGCCGTCCTGATAATATCAGGAGCGAGCGACGCGGACAGGATAGTCAAGACAATGCGAAACTTCAACTCTGCGCCGTTTGGCATACCTGAAGGCCTGCCGCAGATTCCGAGCGAAGCCTTTGCGGTATCAGAGGCCAAGATAAAGGAGCTTGCAGAAAAGCGGGCCTCGCTGGAAAAGGAGCTTGCGTCCGTAAAAAAGAAGTCAAGGGCGGATATCATGTCGCTGCACGAGTCTGCGATGATGGCAAAGGACATGCTAGAGACCGCAAGAAAGCCTGCCGGAACCAGGCGCTTTGCAGTCATTCAGGGATACATTCCCGAAAACATGGAGAAACGATTCAAGGATGTGATGAAAAAATGGATGTCCATAGTAGAGGATATCAAGGACGAAAGGCAGATAGAAGAGTCTCCTACGCTGTTTCAAAACAAAAAATTTGTCAGAACATTCGAGACCATAACAGAAAGCCAGGGCATTCCGCGCAAGGCAGAGCACGATCCTACGCCGATGATTGCCATGATGTGGCCGATATTCTACGGGCTGATGTTTGCAGACGTAGGGCACGGCCTCTTGCTTATGGGCCTGGGACTGATCTTCAAGATCAAGGGGCAGGGCAACCTGGCCAGATGGGGAATGCTGATTGCAATATCAGGAGGAGCGGCCGCCATTGCAGGAGTGGGGACCGGAGAGGCGTTTGGATATCACATAGATCATCTGCAGCCGTTTGAGGCTCTGCTGGAAGAAGGCGGTCCGTTGCATTCCGTATCATGGATTGTGGGCGTTCTCAGCGTAGCCGAGCTTACGTTTGAACAGGTGATAGACATACTCAAGGTGTCGCTGTTCCTTGGAATAGTTCATCTTGTGTGGGCCATGCTGCTCCGCATAAGGAGGCTGCTGGCCGCAGGAAAAAAGATTGCAGCCTACATGGAGGCCGTACCAAACATCACGCTGTACGGAGGAATCGTGGTAATCATGATGTGCGCCATAGGATCGCAGTATGACGTGATAAACATGTATTCCCGCGTCCATACCGAGCCTGTGCCATGGGTTACCGTATTCCTGGGCGAGTGGGCTCAGGTCTGGATTGTAACCAGAATAGCCGTTGTCGTAGTCATAGGATCGATGGTGATCATGATGGTAGGCGGAATGCTTCATGCAAAGCATCATCCGGAAGAGGGCGGGAGCGCAGCAACCGTAGTAATGGAGGTTTTGCTTGGAAAGACTGTGGAGAGCCTTGCGCATACCATAAGCTATGCCCGGCTTGGGATCATGCTGCTTGTGCATGCGGCGCTGCTGCTTACCGTCAACAACGCATTTGCATCCCTGGGCGGAGCAGGGTCGATAGGAGCCATAGTCATGATAGTCGGAGGCAATATCGGCATTATGATGATCGAGGGGCTGATAGTGTACATTCAGGCACTCAGGCTTCATCTCTACGAGTTCTTTACAAAGTGGTATGACGGCGGCGGACGGCCCTTCCGGCAGATAAGGCCCGAGCTGATATACAATCAGATTCGCTGGAAGCCCAGGGAATAGGGCGCGCCGCTGCCGGCGCCGCGGCTTTGGCGCCCGTGCAGGCATGCAGCAGAAAAAAATGCGCCATGCATGGTGATTTCTGGAATCGCTCCATGAGCGGCCTGTGCCGGCGATTGCAGGCATTGTAGCCGAAAAGCGGACAATCTGCGCGCATATTTCAGTTTTGATGCGATATCATTTCTAATCGGCAGAGTCTGCCGGCAGGCCGGGCATGCTTCCCCATTCAGCCCAGGAGCCAAGATATACCCGGACATTTGAAAATCCCAGCATTTTCAGGACGATAAATGCATTGGCAGCCCTGTATGCTCCCTGGCAGTATGTTATGATTTCTGCATTCTTGTCAATATCGTACATCTTGGACAGCTCTTCCGCATCCTTGAATGCTCCGTTTTCATCCAGGTTGTCTTCCCAGTTGACGTTTATTGCGCCTTTTATGTGTCCGCCTCGGGCTGCCCGAAGTATAGTGCCGTCAAACTCGCCTGGACTTCGCGCATCAAGTATTACCGCGCGATTGAGATTATCCCGCACATGCTCGTATCCGGCGATCAGGGAATGGTCAGGCTTCCAGTCAAACTGCGAGGGAATGTACGGGTTTGATCCCTGCTCCAGCATGCCTCCGCGCGCCTTCCACTGTGCCAGCCCGCCGTCAAGCATTGATGCGTCATGATGAGAAAGATACGTCAAAAGCCAGGCGCCGCGGGCTGCAAGCATGCCCGATGAGTCGTCATAGAATACAACTTTTTTGGCGCTGTCTACGCCCGCTGCAGACATTATTTTTGCAGCATGCTCTGTAAAGTGCTTGATTCCCGCAGCTGAACTGTCAGCCCAGTGGTATGAGAAGAGCGGCAGGTTGACGGCGCCGGGTATGTGTCCCTTTTCATACTCTGGAAAAGACCTCGCATCAATTAGCAGCAGATTTTCGCATCCGATAATGCTCGCCAGTTCGTTTTGACTTGTCAGCATAACTGTAGTTCTGGCGGCAGCGCAGTAAATTCATTTGCATGTGGGGCGGCTGAGTGCGCGGCTGATGCAGATAGTCTGGCTCTGTGGATACCAAAAGCGCCAGGCAAAAATGCCAAGCGAAGACAGGCATAGAGGCCAGGTAGCTGCATCGCGCAGGTATGGTGCAGGGAGCGCTCTGTCATTACAAGGAATCAAGGAATTCTGGTCGTTTTGCCGGCAGCTTTCTGCACAGCCCAGCGTCAATGACGGCCTGGGCAGCTGTCATGCCTCCGAATCAGTCAGATTGCATTGAGTTTGAGCGGACTCTGGCCATCCAGAGTCGCCGGGACAGTACAATTGCTGCAGCAGGCGCTGCCAAATACAGGACCAGGTTCAAAACTATTACGAAAGAACCCAGTGCCAGAACAGATGCTTCGGAGTTTTCGTCTGCCAGCGACATTACTGAAAGCGATTGGAGCATTGGAGTGATCAGCGCTCTTACGGCGTCCCGGAATGCAGGGCTCTCCCGCT
>CAYGAM010000026.1:0-24805 GCA_964347915.1 uncultured Nitrosopumilaceae archaeon
TCGCACTGTACATTGCAGCGCCGATTGCAGGCATAACACTGCTGGCAAGACGCATAAAAAGCGTACCACTCCGCAGCCAGTCCTAGCCGGCATTCGCTATCTGCTGCCCGCACCTTGCATTTTGCGATGGCCGCGCTACGCTTGGCAAGCCAGTCAATTTTTCATCCTGCTTTGACTTTGAAGATGCAGTACTGGATGCAAAACCGCTGGTACTGATAGATGCATTTCACGAAAAGAAATCTGGCCAAGTGATCAGGACAAGCTGCCTGATGTGGGCAGCGCAGATATTCTAGCAGGCCAGATTTTCCTATCTTGCAAACGGCTCGCCGGACTTGTAAAATCCTTTTAATTTGGATGCCAATAGCATATTCTGTTGAACAAGACCGCCGCTGTTGTAATTTCCATAGGCGTTGCCATAGCCGCAATCGCGGGAGCTATTCTGATCATATCCGGACAGGATGCTGAACAGGCAGCAGTGGAAACTTCATCAAGCGACCAAGATGCGCTGCCGGACACAGTTCGGATCGGCGTTTTGTTTCCTGCAACAGGAGACCTTTCGAGCTATGGCCAAGAGATGGGAATTGCATCGCAGCTGGCAGAAGAAGACTTTAACGCGTACCTTGATGAAAAAAATGCCGACTGGAACATCAAATTAGTCCTGGAGGACACGCAGACTAGTCCGGAACTTGCTCTGGAAAAGATGCGCGGCTTTGACGCCCAGGGAATCAATCTGATTCTGGGGCCGGAGACCAGCGCCGAAATTGCGGGCATCATTGACTATGCCGAATCAAGCAGGATGCTGGTCGTATCGCCGTCCAGCACATCGCCCGCGCTGTCAATTCCGGACCATGTCTTTAGGCTGATACCGGATGATACAAAACAGGGCGAGATAATCGCCCAGCTGCTAAAGCATAATGGAAAAGAGATCTTGATTCCAATATATCGGGACGACATCTGGGGCAATGCGCTCTTTGAGCTCTCAAGCAATTCATTTGAGGAACTTGGCGGCACTGCCGACGACGGCGTTCAATACAGGCCGGATTCTGCGCTTGCCGCAGAAGCGGCGGCGCTATCTTCAATAGTCGATTCGTACAGGGCCGAGGGCTATGCGTATGATCAAATCGGCATTCTTGTGATATCATTCTCAGAAGCAGCTGATCTTATGCGCGAGGCTGCCTTGTACGACAGCCTCAAATCCGTGCAATGGTTCGGCTCGTCCGCATCTGCCAACAATGACGACATAACTGCCGACAAGTCGGCAAGCGCATTTGTTTCGCAGGCAAACTTTGCCGCACCGCAGTTTGCGCCGTCAGAGAACCAGGTCTATCAGCATGTGCGCAAAGAGATGACTGAAAGCCTGGGCAGGCCGCCTGCCAACTATGCCTACTCTGCATACGATTCAGTATGGCTGCTCGGACTAGCATTGGAACGGGCGCAGTCTGCTGATGCCGATGATCTTGCAACCATACTGCCTGATACTGGAGCTGCACATGCAGGAGCAATAGGCATGATACATCTCAACGAGAACGGCGATCTTGCTGCATCAGACTATGACCTTGTAACAGTGAGAGACGGCTCCTGGACAGTATTCGGCAGATACGCGGCGGATGCTGGATTGATAGTAGCAGAACCCTAAGGCTGCAGCGAGCTTTTGAGGCCTGTCAACGGCCAATGTCCATGCGGCTGAGAAACCGCGCAATGCTACAGTTTGCAATCGCAATTTTGGGACATTATGCAGAGCCTGCTGCGCGCCCCATCATGCAGACTGCGCTCAAAAGGGACTCTGCATCGCGCGTCCTAGGTTGTTTTTAATGCATACTTGCCTTTTGTCGTAATTCCGAGCGTCTTGGCAATCTGGGATCCCTTTGGCTCTACGACAAGAACTATGCCTTCCCAGTCCGGTGTAAGGTCAGACGACTTGCATGCGGGACAAACTTTTCCTGCTGTTACATACTTGCACTTTCTGCATGCCATCTCTTTTGCCATCAGTTTTCACTCCTTTTCCTCGCTCTTTTTGATCTCTTCTTCTATCCACTCTTCCGCGCCCAAGTACGGCTGCCTGCATGTAATTCCAATCTTGCCTACGGTATCCTGCTTGCCTAGGGAGACTGCCGTAATTCTGGCCCTGATCTTTGAGCCTACGCGCAGCGTCCGGCCGTTCTGATTTGCAATTATTACGCCCGCCTTTACGTCGCTCTTCAGATAGTCATCCATTACCTGCGATAGGTGCAAGAGTGCGTCGGCCGGTCCAATCCTGACAAACGCTCCAAAATCGGTAATGTCTATGATCTCTCCGTGCACGATCTCCTGCATCTTTGGATAGAATGTCAGCGCCTGGAACTCTACTTTGTGGAATGTGCCTCCGTCCCCAGCAATCATCTTGCCCATCTCGTCGACTTTGGCATCCATTATCATTATGATGTATCCCAATTCGGCGCTTATTCTGCTCTCGTACTTTGTCTTTAGGATTGATATCGATGATTTTTTGAGCGATGTTCCAAAGCTAGCAGGCGGGATCCTTATTACATCCAATAATGTTGATATAGAAAACACTGGCCTTTTTGCTCAAGCCTGGATTTATGAATCTTTACAGCTTCGCAAGCCAGGAGCCTGCCTCTCCTGCCTTTCTCTTGGCATCAGCAGGCTCAGTTTAGGCATGAAAGCCGGCAGGCCTAACGCCTGCTTTTCAAGCGGCCGGTACATCTTGCAGGCGCAATTCATCCATGCCTGAACTGCAGTGCAGCAGCCGAATAATTACGTATATAAATAATCTAACGGAATCATTTTCCACATGGCTGGAATCGATCAGGTTTTAGAGAAGCTTGGCACTGTAATCGATCCGGATCTAAAGAAAGACATCGTATCAATGGGCATGATCAAAGATTTGGAACTCAGCAAGGGCGATCTCAAGTTCACGCTGGAACTTACTACGCCTGCATGCCCGTTTAATGCGGAGATTGAAGAAGATGTTCGCCGCGTGATAGGCGAGCTGGACGATATTGCCAGCTTTGACCTCAACGTTACTGCCAAGGTTATGGAGGGACGATCCCTTGACGACGACACTGGAATGACCACAGTCAAGAACATAATCGGCGTGGCAAGCGGCAAAGGAGGCGTGGGCAAGTCAACAGTATCGCTGAATCTTGCGCTTGCGCTGGCCAAGACCGGGGCCCGCGTGGGACTCTTGGATTCAGATATTTACGGTCCCAGTATTCCGCTGATGCTTGGCATGAAGGATGCATACCTGGTAGTGGACAACAACAAACTGCAGCCTGCTGACTCAAACGGCATCAAGGTTGTATCATTTGGTTTCTTTGCAGAGCAGCAGCATCAGGCTGCGATATACCGCGGCCCGATAATATCCGGAATACTTCGGCAGTTTCTGGTAGATACGAACTGGACGGATCTGGACTATCTTATAGTAGATCTGCCGCCGGGAACGGGAGACATACCGCTCACTCTGGCTCAGACCATACCAATAACCGGCATACTCGTAGTTACAACGCCGCAGGATGTTGCAAGCAATGTTGCAGTAAAGGCGATAGGCATGTTTGACAAGCTCAATGTTCCGATTATGGGCGTGGTGGAGAACATGAGCCACTTTATATGTCCGGACTGCGAGGCAAAGCACTACATATTTGGACAGGGCGGCGCCAAAAAGATCAGCGAAGAGCACAATCTGCCTTTCCTGGGCGAAATTCCGCTAAACTCTGGAATAATGTCCGGCTCTGATGCCGGAAAGCCGATAATGCTTGCGGACCCGGACTCTGTCAGCGCAAAGGCGTTTGAGACTGCGGCAAAAAACATAGCAGCCCAGTGCAGCATACTTGCCGCAAAACTGCAGGAGGAACTGCGGGAACAGGAATCAGCCCAGGAACCAAAGCAAGAACCAAGCCAGGAACCAAAATCTGAACAGCTTGTTACCCAGGAACCAAGCCAGGAACCAAAGCAGGAACCAAGCCATGAGCCGGCCCAGGAACCAAGCCAGGAACCACATGCAGCAGAACCCGAGTCCCGCAAGCAGACTGATGTTACGTGAAGCTTGCAGACGAGAACAGGGGCAAATTCAAAGAGCCGCTGGGAATGCTGGTGCCTGACCAAGACGTAACATGCGATATGATCCAGGAAATGGCGCAGCGCTCTGCAATAATTACCGTGGGCGACGCTACTACGCAGCGTGTTTTAGACTGCGGCATCACGCCCGCAGTGCACATAGTAGATGGACTGGAAAAGCGATCAAAGCGCGATCCTCCAAGCAGCGCCTGCCTTCAAATGCAGTGCACAAACCCGCCAGGCGAGATAACCCAGGACGCAGTATCTGTAATACGGCAGGCCGTATCATCCAGGGAACCGGTGCGCGTCCTGGTTCACGGCGAAGAAGATCTGCTGGTACTTCCAGTATGCATTCATGCATCCCTCGGCAGCACCATCCTGTACGGCCAGCCAAATCAAGGGCTAGTTGTAGTAAAATTGACTACGCAAGTAAGAGATAAGGCAGGCTTGCTTCTCCGTACGATGGACAAGGTGTGATGAGAAGGTGGCTGCCTGACTTGGTGATTGCACACGCAAATCTCTGACCTTGTCTGTTTCGTACAGCGTCAAAAGCTGCGCCAGTCAACAAAAATACACCAACTGCAAAATATAATTGACGCTTGCAGATATAACAAGGAACTGCTATTATGGTGTGTGAAGCTTGACGACGACCTTCGGCTTGCAATACTGGAACGGGTGGGAATATACTCGGCCAGGCTTGCAATAAGCGAGCCGCGCGTTCTTCTCAGTACCAGAGAAGTACTGGCGCTGCCCAAAGATCTGACGCGCGGCAGGCGAAGCACGGCATACAAGTACTATGGCGTTGCATACCTCAAGAGCAACATCATATTCATAAACGTCAGAAAGATTGAGAATGAAAAGGCGCTGGAAAATACGATAGCGCACGAGCTTGTGCACATGAGATTTCCGTATCAGAGCCACGGCCGGAGATTCAACAAGCTTGTACGCCAGGTGCTGCGGGGCAAAACTTTTCGCCCTTATCGAAAGCGAAATTAAGATTTTTACACTTTTTGCCGTTTTATGGTTTATATTTTAGACGCATTGGCAGACTGATGTAGATGGAGATTCCACATGAATTGCTGCCCATTGGGGCAGGCATTGCATCTTTTATTGTTGCTGGCATTCTTGTTGCCTGGATATCAAAGCAGCCTCCGGGAACCAAGGAGATGATGGACATATCAAACGCAGTCCGGGTGGGAGCGGCGGCGTTTCTTCGGAGGGAGATGAAGATTATAATTCCAATAGCCGTAGGACTGTCTGTAATAATAGCCGCGTTCTTGCAGACCTCAAACGGCATTGCATTTGCAGTGGGCGCCGCGCTCTCGGCCATTGCAGGACTGATCTCGCTCAAGATTACGGTAAAGGCGGCCGTCCGGGCGGCCAACCTGAGCAGCAGCGGGCTGGGCAGGACATTTGCTGTTGCGTTTCGGGGCGGGGCTACCGTAGGACTGGCAGTTCCGGCAATGGCGCTGCTTGCAATTACTGGACTGTACATGGTATATCCGGACCCGATTACAATAGCCGGCGTGGGAATCGGCGCCAGCCTTATTGCGCTCTTTATCAGGATAGGCGGAGGCATCTATACCAAGGCAGCGGACATGGGAGCCGATCTTGTAGGCAAGGTAGAGGCCAACATACCAGAAGACGACCCGCGCAACCCTGCCACAATAGCGGACAATGTAGGAGACAATGTGGGCGATGCCGCAGGCATGGGATCTGACGTGTACGAGTCTTACATTGTAACCATACTTGCAGCTCTGCTTATAGCCGCCCTCATCGGCATACCCGAACTCTCTCTGTATCCTATAATGATCGGAGCGTCTGGAATGATAGCGTCGATTATAGGCGTTGCCATTGTGGGCTCTAAAAACATCACAAACGTCATGGCTCCATTAAACCGCTCATTTTACGTCTCTGCGGCAATCGCAATATCGCTAAACTTTGTATTTACATATTATTTCCTGGGCACCACGGATACGGCGTACGCCCTGTTTGGCGCAACAGTCATCGGCGTCATACTGGTTCCAGTAATTCAAAAGATCACTGATCGGTACACCAACTACAAGTTTGGACCTGTAAACGAGATAGCCGAATCTGCAAAGTGGGGATATGCGTCGCTCACCCTGATGGGAATAATCAAAGGACTGCAGTCTACGGGGCCGTTCATGATTGCGCTCGTAGTTGCAATCATCCTTTCGTACAGCATATCGGCATCAGCCGCCCCTGACGGCGCAGATCCTGTCCTGTATGGCATATTCGGCACGTCGCTCACTGCAATGGCAATGCTCAGCCTGGCTGGAATCGTGCTCAGCATAGATGCATTCGGACCTATTGCAGACAATGCCGGCGGCATAGTAGAGATGACCGGCATGGGCGAGGAGAACCGCAAGGTGACAGACGAGATAGACGCCGTGGGAAATACGACAAAGGCGGTAACAAAAGGATTCGCAATAGCGAGCGCAGCCCTGGCCGCGCTTGCCATGATCCAGGCGTTTCAATTTGAGGCGGCGCATGTCTTTGAGGAGGCCGTTCTAGATTACGGACTGACCAATCCTGCCGTTGTAATAGGCCTCTTGGTCGGCGGACTGCTGCCGTTCATTATTACAGGACAGCTTATAAGCGGCGTCTCACGGGCGGCGACAAAGATGGTAGACGAGGTGCGGAGGCAGTTTGCAGCGGACGCCGGAATACTTACCGGCGAGTCAAAGCCGGACTATGCAAGATGCGTCGACATTGCAACGGTTGCCTCAATCAAGGAGCTCTGGAAGTCTGCAGTAATGGCAATCATCGCTCCCATCATACTCGGCGTGCTGCTGGGGCCTACCGCCGTTGCGGGGCTGCTCATGGGCGCAGTAGTTACCGGAATATTTCTGGCGTACCATCTGGCCAATACGGGCGGAGCATGGGACAACGCCAAAAAGCTGGTTGAGATGAGGGGGCAGAAAGGAAGCGAGGAGCACAAGGTTGCGGTTGTGGGCGATATCATCGGCGACCCGTACAAGGACACGGCAGGCCCTGCGCTCAATACTGTCATCAAGCTGCTGAATACGGTGGCAATAGTGTTTGTCTCTGCGTTTGTTGCACTAGTCGCGCTCTAGTCCGCATCTGACTTTTAGACTCGGCATCCTGCAGCATTATGCTCCCAGCCTCATGACTGATTGAAATTCACATTGCCATCCGGATGCTGCAGATTGCGTACAATCTTGTTTGTCTCGTATACTTCAGAGACGGTGTCCCACTTTGAGCGCATCAGGCGGCTCATGCCAGGACCATTGCCATGCCTGAGAGTCCCGATTCTAATCATTGCAAGAACTGCAGGCCATACAGCCATTTTGAAGGGCAAGCGCAAAGGTGGCTGTACCTGCTGCGGTACTGCGAAGCATAAAGTAGCATTTTTCCTCCTTGAGCGGCTCCACGGCCGCAATCTGCTAAGAAATCGCATGGCGCTAGAATCTTGCTTATTTTTGGACGGCCTGCGGGCAAGCACTTGCGCTACCTGATTTGCGCAAATGGAAAGCATGGACATCATGCCAAATATGTGGGACATGTAGGTGGCGCGTCAGGAGCGGCAAGCCGGCCTAGCTTGTTGCAAAACAAATTTGGCGCGGTTTGCTATTCTGGATTATTCTCCAGCAGTCTCTTGCGCCATGACGGCAGTTTTTCATACTCTTTCAGCGCTTCTTCTACGCCCTTCTTAAGCCAGCCTTTTTCTAATTCTACCACAATATACCTACCTGCGGTCGGTATATAAACATTAAGTCAGTTTTTATGGTAAGCGTCTATGTCCCGCCACGACGCGCTGAAATCTACACCAAATCAGGTTTACATTAACATAAAATTCATGATTTAGGTACAATTATTGCATTTGTTGTAAAATCTGTATAAGCCGCGCTGGACGCAAACGCTTGCGTTTTTACGCCAACTGCTTACAACCCTTAGAGTGAGAGCCCATTTTGTTCCATGGTTTTCATAAGGCCTTTGATCGCTGCAGATTCCTCTTCAAAGAAGTTTCTGGATTCCCAGAATCTGGGCTTTGATCTGGCAGGTTCCCACTTAAGCATTCTGCCCGTCACGTCATCTTTGCGCCTGCCCATCTTGAACAAGTCCATGTAGCGCCTGGGCGATATTCCAAAGTACGGCTTGAAGTAAACCTTGCCGTTGCCTGGATCTTTCATGCTGATCGAGTCAGAGAACAACTCGGTTGCATGGCTCTTGGGATACGGCTCAATGAACACCAGCCTCTTTATCCCAGAGGCCACTATGTGCTTGGCGCAGATGTGACATGGAAATGTAGTGCAGTACATTATGCAATCCTTGACAGACTCACCGCGTCTGGCAGAGCCCACCAAAGCGTCCATCTCTGCATGCACTTCCCTACCGTATTCTGTAAGACCCATAAACGCAGACTCCCTTATCCTGTGATCCTTTAACGCGGCTTTTATCATCTCTGCATCGCACTCTGGGATGCCTTCAGAAATCCACCCGGATGCTCTGAGTCTGGACAAAATGTCTTTTAACATGCTGATTTTCTTCTTCTGATTCCGGTCATAGCCTAGCCTGAACTCTCTTTTATCAGACTCGTCTCCTTCCGTGTATATTCCGCCTCCCGCCTTTGGAACCTCGTTTGTTCCGGTGGAGATCAGATCGCCGTTTCTGTCCAGTATGGATGCTCCGACTTGCCTTGAAAGCGAGGATGATCTGAGTGAGCTTGCAAACGCGTGAAACATTCCAGACTCTTCTGGATAAGGCGTGTGAAACGTATTTCCAAACACCAGTTCAACAAAGCGGTCGATCTGCTCTCTTGCATGGTCTGGGTTTGAAGCGTCCACAAAAACATCTCCATGTGGGAATGTCTCCCTTACGGCCTGGCCGCTCTCTGCGGCATCATCGTGATAGTCTCTGTCAACGAGCTTTTCTGCATTGTCTCCAATCGTTTTTCTGAGAGCATTCAGCCGGTTTTTCTTGGATACATAAGCTGATATCAGCCAAAAGCTTTTGCCGTAGATCCTTCGCATGGCCCTTACCTCATCTTCGTGTTTTAGGGACTTTAGGATGTAGGCGTGGCTGACATGCGGTATTCTTGTAGATCCTGTGTGACTTTTGCGGAATTCTTGTATTTGTATTGTGGTCAAAACGGCCGCCGCGCCTCCGCCTACGCGACTACGCAGTTCGTCTCCGGCATCCATGTGTGACATGACTCGCTCATATTCTGGCTCCTGCCTGACTGTTTTTTCCAGTCCAAGTACCTCTGAAAGTGCTTTACTAAGCACGATCTTCTCCGAACTGTACTTTACAGCATTCAGGGATGCGCTTAGGTTTTCATAGATTTGATCCAGATCCACCCCCAGTGGCCCCACCAGTCCAAAGACTAGTTCCGGACACGGCTCGTTCTCCATAATGTCTGCAGCCATTACGGACACCGCCATGGAAAGCGAACTTTTCTCAAGCATTTCAAAACAGCACTTGCAAGACTGGCACGTTTCTCTTGCATTACAGTATCGCGCTGTTCTTTTTTTGTGACTCCAGAATTCGTCCTGCCCATGTTTTTTCTGCATATGCAATTATTCACGATCTCTGGTGTGTCATTAACCATAAAACCATCCTTCAACTCGACTTGCGTGCGTGTGCTGTACGCATCTCCGAATGTTCCCAAAATACTCAGAAGCTTGTTTACGGCCAAGCTGGCAGACATTGTTGTCATTGATATAATGCTGGGCTGTGCCTCTATTTTATCATGATATCCTTCTCCTGCCAGTTTTTGTTTTTCCTTCTCAGAAAGAGATTCTTGTAAGATCTTCTTGCCGTCAAGCGTTTCAGTACACCAAAGACATGCGCTGTCGGGCGTTACAGTTTGAACTTTTACTGTTGCTTGTAATATGGAATTGTCCGAATTCAGGTCGATTCTGCAACCTACATCAATAAGTGGAATCATGTAACGAGTAGATATGTTGTTGAGTATGGATCTGCTGGTCAAATTATCGGTGCACCCAAATATGACATCAGAGTCAATAATATGCCTAGCCGCTTTCTTGTTGGCCGCATCAGAGTGGAGTGCATCTACCTTTGAATTGGAGAACATCTTGATGTGTTTCTTTAGTACATCCACCTTTGGTCTTCCCACATCTTTCTCACTAGAGCCGTAAACTCTGGGAATGTTTGTATCCTCAATTACGTCCATGTCGATAAGATGCAGTCTATGGACTCCCATCCTTGCAAGCTGAACTGCTACTGCCGATCCAGTACCGCCCGTACCCACCACTGTAACAATAAGATTCTGCAGTTTTTTGTTCCCTTCTCTTCCAAGCATCCGGATCTGGCGATCGAATTTCTCATTCATTGTATTTGATGTATGGTCATCATAACCCACACCAGAAAACTCGTGTAGCAGGATGCCGGATACTCTTATCCTTGATACGGATTGTAGCATGCCGTCAACAAATATCACGCCACAAACTCCTTTTCTGCTAAACACCAGACTTCCAAGCGGTCTGTTTACAAGTATCTGAGATAGGTTATCAAACAGTATGCTATTTGATTGCTCGTCTATATAGCTGAATTTTGCTGGATGCGCCGAATTTGGGTGAGTGTGCACAAATATCAAACTAGAATTTTTCCTATCTGCAGAAACCACACATTTGTTGATAAATGAAGAACTGGGCTTTAGTGTGTCTTCGCTATGATTCCCTGAGTTTTTGGAAGGCTTTATCATGTCTGTTATCAGAAGGACCGAATCATTTTTTGTCTTGTATGAATTCGCTAATAGAAAGCAACCATTTTCAAAAGGCGCCGTGCTAAACAAAAATTCATTCAAGTCTTTGTAAAATTTTCCAGGAAAATTCAGAATCCACACATTAATCACCATTACGCAATCTTTGTCGTACATATTCTATGAAGATGATAACATTATCTTCGTGCGGCTTCCACGGTTTTGAGTCATATGGATGGTAGCTAAATCTCCGCCACTTCCTATCAAGATGCTGTTCTGTGGTGTCTGCGTTTTTTGGAGTGTCGCCATTGTTTAGAGTGAGAGACAAATCTGTCCAGAACATGTCAAATCCTGCACTTGGGTAATGAATAGTAGTAAAAATCAGCAGATCTGTTGCTTCCATGTTGTATAGTGCAGGAGGTAGTGGGAAGCTTTTGAAGACTATGTATATATTAGAACTTTCCTCAACTAATTCATAATTGAAACCTTGATTTTGTAGAGTTTGCAGATCTTGCGTCAATTCTTCTGGAATCATCCATATAATACATCCTTTCTAATTGCATTGAAATGTAAATTGTCTTTGATATGAACCTCTTGATCTAGTTTTATTTGTTCGCTTTTTTGACCTTGTACTAGAAACAAGCTGTACTCATCTACGTTAAAATCTGCTTTTTCTAGTATTTGCTTGCCTGTTAGAAGATCCTCTTTCAGTAGAATTTTCCTTTTGTTAACAAGGATGGCTTTCTCTTTTTTTGCAGCTGAATCATCTAATTTTTTGGCATCCTCGTTTTCTTCGCCCTTGTTATGGTGTTCTATCATGTAATTGTATACGATATTTGTATATTTAACTTTGTTTACCTACATAATGTTAATAAAGTAACATTCTGCAATAAGATTAACAATGGCAACAAACTTGAGAATACATATCTCTCCTATTGGCTTTGAGTTTAAAAGAGTGACACATCCTCTTACCCAAATGCAAGCAGATAGGGTATATCTCATTACCTATAAAAGAAATGATGACGCCACGCAATTTCTTTCCCAAATAAAAAGCGATCTAAAGCAGAATTATAAGCATATTCAAACTAAAGAGGTTTTTGTAGATATTTGGAATCTCTATGAGTGCATCGAAAAGTTTCGAGAGATAATTTTTGGAGAACAAGGAAATCATGTTTACATAAATGTCTCAACAGGAACCAAAATTACCGCCATTGCGGGAATGCTATCTTGTATGTTATGGGAAGCAATTCCGTACTATTCGCATATCTCATACACAAACAGGAAAACTGATACCTTGCTTTCAGAACATGTTGAGAATCCAGATGAATTGCCTACATATGACATAAAAAAACCAAAATCAGAGTGGATGCAGATTTTAAAATTGTTAGAATCTCATAATGGAGTAATGAGAAAATCTGAGATTATCGCTGAGTTGGAAAGCAAGAAGATTCTTAGATCGAAAGATTATGGGGGGAGAGAATTGACAGGGTCAGCAAAACATAGTCAGTTGCGGGCATTGTTAGATCCAATGAAATTAGAATGGAAGTATATAGAAATAAGATCTAGTGGAAGGAGAAGTGAAGTTATGATCACCCCACAAGGAAAAAACGCACTGAAAATTTTTGGTGTAGATGTCTAGGTTTGGTGCAGGCAACCGTTTCAAATGTGCTATTTTTAGGACATAGCTAGCTGGGGTCACGCTTTAATGCGCTTTCCATTTTGGACGCGCGGCCATGTTGCCTATGGGGGCAGAAATTTTTGCTGTTGAAACAGTCCGATTACGCCGAATCTGCCGGCGGCGCGTAAAAACCGGATGCAGTTTTTCACACCCATGATTGAGATTTTCCACCGCCGCTTGCTGACGACAGAGGCACTGCCGGCGGACTGCATGATCCTCATACCAAAAGCCGCAATGCCGCATTCGATTTGGAACTAGTCCTTTATTTCCATGGTCATGTCAAGCTCGTCTACCTGGGCCTTGATTGCCCTGTTCAGAGTGCCCTCATGCCTTGAACAAAACTTGAAAAAGCCGTCTTCTGTCTGAAAGCAGCCGCATATCCATTTGGTTTTCTTGTCGCCTTCTATTGTGTGCCTGGCGTACGGGTGCTTCATTGCTATATGCAGAGCATTGCCGGTAAAATAAATTTTGCAATTCGGAGCGCTGAAATTCTGGACTGCGCAGGCGGACTTGATGAGGCGGCAGTCTTTTCATCTGATACTCTGTTGGCAGCTGGCAGGCGCTGCTGCCAAAAAGAAACGATCTGTGCGCATACTGCTGCTCTGATGGGGCATTATTTTTAATCGAAAGCATGGTACGGCCTAAACCGTACACTGCGGGAAACAGCGGGCTTTATCGCACAGCAAAGCGGAGGACCTGCAGAATTTGCATTGCTTGCAGTTGGCAATGCGTCTTTCAGACTGCCTGCTTTGTGCGATGCCGCATTGCATGCCGCAAAAGCTCAATGCCGCGCCCACCGCCACGTCGCGCATGCCTTGATGCGGCATCATTTTTGCGAAAGCGGAGTGTGCATGGCGCAGGACTGATGGGAAGCAGGCTTCCAAAGAATTAATTATATCAAATCGCTCATGTAACCTGAATGAGCAACTGGGATCTTATGATGCCCGGTATGGGCCTTACTGCAATCGGTCTTGCCGGAGTCTTTATCTCGTATGCAGGATTGGCCCACACCTTTATTGACGGCATGCATGCGCTCACCGGGCTGACCATGTTCATCGGACTCATCTTCCTCTCTACTGGAATTCTTGACGGCGGGATATCTACCAGCAACAGGGCAAAGGCCACTACGCTTGTCATAATTTCCATAGTGCTCGCCTTTGCAATGTTTGGATTCACCCTGGGCACGTTTGATTCTACCAACATATTTGCAGGCGTGATGCTGGCGCTTGTAACGCCTGCCATCGTAATGGCGTACATTGCTGCAAAGATGCCGCAGTTTCTCCGGCCCGTAGGGGCAATCTTTGCTCTTGCAGCAGGAACAGGCATTTTGACGTTTGTCGGGTTTGGCCTGGTGGGGCCGGCTCCGTATCTGTTGCCGGAACCTGAAGAAATAGTGGTGGACTTGGAGCCGGAAATACCTCCGGATGCCCAGATCTTTACCGTATCAATGCTGGCCGGTTCATCGCTGGAAGGAAATCCGGATTATAATCCAGATTCCATTACAGTAATGCAAGGCGATGTGGTGGCCTGGGTCAACGAAGATACGGATGCTCATACTGCAACCAGCCTGATTGATGCCGGCGACACATTTGATACCGGACTTTTGGGAGCAGGAGAGACATATCGCCTTGACACCTCAAATATTCAGCCTGGCACGTACGAGTACAACTGCCTGGTGCATCCGTGGATGGAATCTGTACTGGTCATTGAAGGCGAAGAAATAATCGGCGTATCAATTCCTGTAGGATCATCCATTCAGCAGCCTGGCCAGATATACTATGATCCAGACCTGCTGACAGTGTCCGTAGGAGACACGGTAACCTGGTTCAACGACGATGACCAACTGCATACGGTAACCGAAGTTAACAACGAGTACGACTCAAGCCTAATGAGTCCGGGAGACACGTTTGAGCATACGTACACTCAGGAAGGAACAAGCGACTATTTCTGCATAGTTCATCCCTGGATGGTTGGAACCGTAATAGTAGAGTGACCTTGTACGGGTCAATACTGCTGTCCGCCGATCAAATGCAAAAACTGGCGCAGCACGCAAGAGATGGCATGCCTTGCGAGTCGTGCGCGGTTCTGCTTGGTGATGCGCCTGACGGCAATGCCAGAGTGGCCGAAGTTTCCCTGACAAGCAACGCCTGCCGTTCCCCTACAAGATTTGAGATACCAGGCGAGGAGCTGATAAGGATATACCGGCGCGCAGACGCAAAGAACCTGGATGTTGTCGGAATTTTTCATTCCCATCCGCACTCTGCTGCGTATCCGTCTGCATCCGATGCCGAATTTATGAAAATAAATCCTGTAGTCTGGGTCATCCTGGGTTCCACATTTGAGTTTCATGCCTTTGTTCTAAATTCTGGCATGCACGAAATTCCCATCTTAAGCAAACCTTGAATTAAATATACCCTGAGGTTACGGAATGGCATGGACGTACATGTATACGACACATACGTGCAGGCCAAAGACGGACATACAATGCACTTTGATGTCATTACCGGCGAAAAGGACCACGACAAGGCAATCCAGTACGGCAAGGAATGGCTGGAATCCATCGGAGAACCGGATGCCGCAATTACTACAAAAGAGTGCCAGTTTTGCCACTCGCAGGGCGCGCCTGCTCCGATCGAAGATCAGATAAAGTCCAAAGGCTATTTCATACAAAAGATGGAAGGCTGTCCATAAATTTTTTTCTATTTTTTTATTATTGCGTGATCCGTCCTGGAACGGCGGCTTTCCGGCGTTCCAGATTTTCATCAGCAGAGGGCGGCACTCGGCGCCTGCCTTGGCTTTTCCATATTTCCGCTCATAGCTATTGTAGCCAAAAAGCAACGATTTGTGGGTATATTTCCGCTTTGATGCGACAGCACTTTTGAGTGGCAGCATAGCCGCCGTTTTTGCAGCACCGCATCCCGGCGCCTGCCTGCATTTTCGCACGGCAGGCGTATTTTCGCAATGCATGGAGCCATTTCTGCTTTCAACGCAGCATGAACGCATTGCACTTTTCCCAGCCTGCATTGGCATGGCTGCCTTGAGCTGCTGCACTGCCTGGACAGCCGGCGAAAAAACCTATTTCTGCCTAGTGTCCTGTGGGAGCCACATAGTCGTCTCCCTGGCAGGTCTTTACCGTATCATCTGCAAAGAGCCTGTTGTCTGTAGACCACCAGTACGCAGTGGCATGGTACTCGATAATTTCATCGCAGTTCATTTCATGGATCAGCTCTTCCTGCGCTTCGGCAAGAGGGTCAAGATATGCTACCTTGTAGATTCCAATGTACACGCCCAGTCCTATGCCTATTGCAAGAAATACTCCTGCTATGACAAAGCCATACTCCATAGTACCGGTACGATACTTGCCATATTTTTATCTTTGAGCATGAGCGCAGCGGCAGCCGTTCTGGAAATTTGATAATCTGCCGGCAGCAGCAGGCCTGCTCGCAGTCTGCCTGCGCGCGCAAATGCTGCATTACAGGAAGCGGCAAGCGTCAATGCATCAGGCCGGCCGACTCTAATGCAGCCAAGCGAAATGCGCAGAGCAGCCGTCTTTGCCGTGTCATTGAGTGTTATTTGAGACACGCTTCATGCATATCTGGTCTGCTTCTGCTTGATGCTTGGCGTATTTCACTTGGCTGGCATACCGGCTACAAATTTATCCCGCCCTGCTCTTGCGTGAATCTAGTGGGCAGAATATTTGGAACAAACGGCGTCAGGGGAGTATTTGGACGGGAGTTTAGCCTGGAATTTGTTCATGATATCGCGCTTGCCATGGGGAAGTATTTTGGCAGCGGAAGAATACTGGTAGGGTACGACGGCAGAGAGTCAAGCCCCCTGATTGCGCGAATGGTCTGCTCTGCGCTAAACTATGCCGGACTGGACTGCAGTACGGCGGGACTGGTTCCTACGCCGGCGCTGGAGTTTGCCGTAAAGGAGATGCGCTATGACGGAGGCGTCATGGTTACTGCATCGCACAATCCGCCAGAGTACAATGGGATAAAGCCAGTTGCCCCGGACGGCGTTGAGATATCGCGCAGCGACGAGCGCGTCATTGAGGATATCTATCTTGCCAAAAAATGCGGACCTGGCAGGCGCTGGGGAAAGACTGCGGCAGAGGACGGCGTGCTTTCGCGGTACTCTGAGGGAGTATGCCGCCAAGTTAATCCGGACAGAATACGGGACAAACAGTACACAATCGTGCTGGATACGGGAAACGGAGCCCAGGCGGTGGCAGCGCCGGGCATTGCCAGAATGCTGGGATGCCAAGTTCATGTGATAAACGGGACAATATCGGGAGACTTTCCAGGGCGGGGCTCCGAGCCCACGCCGTCAAACCTGGGCAGGCTGTCGGAAGCAATTCGGGACCGTCATGCAGACATTGGCATTGCATTTGACGGAGACGGCGATCGCAGCATGATATGCGATGAAAACGGAGCCGTGCTTACGGGCGACAGATCGGCGCTGGCGCTGTCCAAATTTCTTTTGGAGCAAAACCGCGCCTCCAAGGTCGTAACATGCGTCAATTCCGGCTCTGCCATTGAAAGACTGGCGGCCGAATACGATTCCAGCGTAATCAGGACAATTGTCGGAAGCGTTGAGGTTTCAAGGCGGATGGTTCTTGAAGACGCGCTGATAGGATTTGAAGAGAACGGCGGATTCATGTTCGGCCCGCACAATCATGTCCGAGACGGCTGCATGACAATGGCGCTCTTCCTTGATATGATGGCAGGCTGCGGAATGACGGTATCTGGCATAATGTCGTCGCTTCCCGCATCGCACACTGCAAAGACCAAACTGGCATGCACGCCAGAGCAGGCTGCGCGGGCCGTATCCGCGCTGCGGGCAGAGCATCCTGATGCTGATGCCAGGGACGGCATCAAGATCACCCTGAACGAGCGAGAATGGGTGATGGTGCGTCCAAGCGGCACAGAGCCCATGCTTCGCATATATGCAGAATCCTACTCGCAGGAGGCGCTGTCGGACCTGCTGGCCAGATACGAATCCAAAGTCAAATCCGCGCTTTGAACTTGCGCCGCGCCTGCGCAATGCATGCCGAGTCCTGTCAGTTTGAACTGGCGCAAGCACCGCACTGAATCGCGCATGCTCAAAGCAATTCTTAATCTTCGGGCTTTTTCAGATCGGCATCTGGTGCATGATTCACACTCTCGTTTCCAAGGCTGCCTGCAGAATCAGGTACGTTCAATGATTCTGTAATGTCCCTGCTGCCAATCGACACTGATAGTATTTTTTCTGTCTGTATGATTAGCAATTTTCCTTCAAGATTGCGATCGTTTTCATACAATCTAAAAATTATATCTTTAAACTTTCTGTGCAGATCACACAGCAGACGCTCTATCTCCTCTGATGGATGCGTTATCTTTATTCCGATATTTTCAAGAAAATTTCTGTCTATGGGATAGCCATGAGACAGAAATCGTTCTGTAAACGCTTCGATTATTTTGTCCTCTGTTTCCTCATATCGCTTTGCTAAAACATCCTCAAGATATTGTTTTGCCGATGTGCCTGCTTCTCTGTATGCGCCTATTAGCAATACGGAAATTTTATTGGATAAAGAAAGTTTTACCAGCATGTCTTTCGTTTCTTCAATAAATGTAACTGCTTCTTTAATGGAATGTGCGGGAATAAAATGTCCTGACTGCGGATCGCGTACTTGAGGATCAATGGGGCCCAGTTCTCCTGCTCTGCACATCATTAATTTGTCTGCGCCAATTGCAATTAACGAAGCGGCGCTTTTCGCAAAAAAAGGAACGATGACAGTGACTGTCTTGGCATATGCCTTTAGCATTTTGAGAATTTTATACGCTGAATCAATGCTTCCGCCGCAAGATTCCAATATAACATCCAGGTTTTCGATTGGCCCGGCACAGCAAAACTTGATTTATCTTGTATGACACATATGGTGAGATTGATTGTTCTGATATGAGTACAAGAACTAGCGAATTTCTCTTTTGTTGCAGTGATTGTATTAGTGGCAATGCATTGCATAGAGATTCGTTAAGCCGTGAAATGCCTGGATTTTTCTCTTTCAATTTCCATTTCCAACTCGCCAAAACCATCGCCGTACAAATCCCTTATTGCTTCTTCTTTACTGGGCAATCCATCTCGTATTGGTTTGCCAATTTTTTGACGCAACTTTTTAAATTCCTCAAAAATGCGTAAAGCTTCCATGTATTCCTCATCTGCCTCTGTCGTTTTTGACTCCGGAGTTTCTGCTACCTTGGCCATTATATCCCTCTTGTATTGCCGCTTGTGCATTTCATATTTTCTATAAACAATACGACTATTTAGTCTTTTTTTGGTCCTTTTCGCAGTCAGTTTCGCAACCATGATACTTTGTAAAAATGCGCCATATTTTAGCACAGCAGATACATGTTCTACATATCATAGCGAATTTTGATGCAAAATCAAGATGGTACAGCTGGCCTTCCTTGGCATGTTCCACGGCCCTGCTGATAGGCTGGGCTGCCTTGACAGTCAGCCATGATGAAACACTCATGCGGCAAGATCCCTACACGCCTGCCAAAGCAGCCCGACCTTTGCAGGCAGCGCATGTGCAAGGGCACGCGCTGCTTTCGTACCTAGAATGATCTGGTTTGCACAGGTCGGGCAGGATAAGCAAATTCTGCCGCAATCCGCTTGAATAACACTTTTATGACAACATAGAATCATTAACAAAATGGAGATGATCCCAGAAAGGGTGATGTAAATGGCTAAAGCATATTATGTCAAGTTTGAAACGCCGGCCGACCTCGTAAGTCCGATACTAGAGGCCGTCAGAATAGCGCATACCAGCGGCAGAGTGAAAAAGGGAACAAACGAGGCTACAAAGGCAATTGAGCGCGGACAAAACAAGCTCTTGGTAATAGCCGAAGATGTGCAGCCTCCAGAAGTTGTAGCGCACCTGCCATTGCTCTGCGAAGAGCACAAGACGCCGTACGCGTACGTTCCAAGCAAGCACGACCTGGGCAAGTCGCTGGGAATAGACATTACTACTGCGGCAGCCTCAATTTTAGACTCTGGCGATGCCCAGCACATCGTTGAACAGGTAATTGTGTCAATTGATAAAATCAAAGGTGGCAAGACTGATCAATGAGCACAGAATCTGAAAAGATAACTCCTGCAGAAGTAATTCAAATTGTGGGACGAACTGGAATCGCGGGAGAGATCATCCAAGTGAGAGTAAAGATACTTGACGGTCCTGACAGGGGAAGGCTCCTGACAAGAAACGTAAAAGGCTCTGTCCGAATGAGCGATACCATAATGCTGCGCGAGACAGAGAGGGAAGCCAAGAAGATAAAGTAGGTTTTGTGTACCATGAGCCTCCTAGTCAAACCGTGCAGCTTTTGCGGACGACCCGTAGCCAAGGGCTCGGGTACGATGCTGGTAAAAAACGACGGCACCGTGCTGTGGTTTTGCACGGCAAAATGCAAAAAGAACATGCTGGATCTCCGGCGCGACCCCAGAAAACTAAAGTGGACTGCAAAGTACGTCAAGGGCGGCATCAGGCGAAAGTAGTTTGGCGGAACAGACGCTGTTTATAATCAAGCCCGATGCGGTCAGGCGAAAGCTTGTGGGCGAGATCATATCGCGGTTTGAGCGCAAGGGGTTTGTCCTGGTAAAAATGAAGCTGATGAAGTTTACAAGGCCGCAGGCAGAAGCATTTTATTCTGTGCACAAGGACAAGCCGTTCTTTGGCGAGCTGGTGGACTTTGTAACGTCCGGAAGCGTAGTATCGGTGGTAATTGAGGGCCGCAATGCAATTGCAACTGTTAGAATAATGGTGGGCTCCACAAAGTCGTTTGAGGCAGCTCCTGGCAGCATACGGGGCGACTATGGGCTTGGGTTCACTGACAATATCATTCACGCATCCGACTCACCAGAAAGTTTTGAACACGAACAGAATGTGGCATTCCAGTGATGCAGTTTGACAATTCGACAGCCGATAGTGGCGGTGCTGGGACATGTGGATTCGGGCAAGACATCGCTCCTGGACAAGATTCGCGGAACAGGCGTCCAGGGCCGCGAGGCTGGAGGCATCACGCAGCACATTGGCGCAAGCTTTCTTCCAAATGATACGATCAAAAAAATCTGCGGATCGCTGTACGGCACGATACAGCGTTCAGAGCACAAGATTCCGGGCGTGCTTGTAATTGACACTCCTGGGCACGAAGTATTCACAAACCTGCGCGCGCGCGGCGGCTCCGCTGCCGACATCGCAATCCTGGTTGTAGATGCGAACCGCGGCTTTCAGCAGCAGACCAACGAGAGCCTTGGCATACTCAAGAGCCGCAAAGTGCCGTTTGTAGTGGCGCTCAACAAGGTGGATCAAATATCCGGATGGCGCAAGACGGATACTGCGCTTGTCACGCAGGCAATAAAGGAGCAGGACAGTTCGATTCAGGCCGACCTGGATCAAAAAATATACGATGTTGTAGGGACGCTTTCTGTTCTGGGATACAGGTCGGAGGCATTCTACCGCGTCAAGGATTTCAAGAGCGAGGTGGGCATCGTTCCAGTCAGCGCGAGGACGGGAGTCGGCGTGCCGGAACTCTTGACGGTTCTGGTAGGACTGACGCAGCAGTATCTTGTATCAAGGCTGGATCAAAAGGAAAAGCAGGCGCGGGGAATCGTCCTTGAAGTCAACGATGAAGTCGGCATGGGCCCTGCCGCAAACGCCATACTGATAGACGGCACGCTGTCTGTCGATGATACAATCCTGGTGGCAAAGCGCGACAAGGTAGCAACTGCAAAGCCCAAGGCGATACTGCTGCCAAAGCCGCTGGATGAGATGCGCGATCCGCGCGACAAGTTTCGAAGCGTCTCGTCCGTCTCGGCTGCCGCCGGAGTCAAGATCGCATCGCCTGACCTTGACGGAGTGCTTCCAGGCTCTACCATATACATTGCGCAAAATTCTGACGAAATTGGCTCTTTGCGAAGCGCCATTGAATCCGAGATGGAGTCAGTCTTTGTAGAAAGAGAGACTGACGGCGTTGTCGTAAAGTGTGATACTATAGGATCGCTTGAAGCGGTAACCTCAATGCTCGGAATGCAAAAGATACCTGTAGCAAGAGCCGACATCGGAGCTGTCAACAAGAGGAATGTGGCCGAAGCCAGGGCGGTAAAGGATAACGACCGGCATCTGGGAGTCGTGCTGGCGTTTAACGTAAAGACGCTTCCTGATGCATTGGCAGACGCCGAACTGCATCATGTCCGAATATTCGAGGACAGAGTGATCTACAATCTGATAGACTCGTATGCTGCATGGGTGGCAGAGGATTCGGCGCATGAAGAGGACGCGATATTTGCCGAGCTCACTTCGATTGCCAAGTTTACATTCCTAAAGGGATTTGTATTTCGAAACAAGGATCCTGCAGTATTCGGCATTCGTGTTGATGTGGGCACTCTGCGTCAAAAGGCGTATTTTATGAACGAATCAGGGAAAAAGGTGGGACAGATACACCAGCTTCAAGAGGACAAAAAGACTGTCAGCGCAGTATCCGCCGGGTCGGAAGTTGCCTGCTCGGTTCAGGGCGCAGTAATAGGGCGGCATATACGCGAAGGCGAGGTCTTTTATACGCTGCCGCAGCCCAGGGAAGCAAAACTGTTGCTTACCCGACTCTCTCACAGGCTGTCTTCGGAAGAGTATGAAACACTGAATCATATCGTCCAGGTACAAAGAAATATCGATCCCGCTTACGGATACTAGGACATGAATGTCTCTGCCGTTGCAATAATCGGAGGCGTAATCATAATGATTGGCATATCGGCTGCTATTGCCGCACTGTACTGGCCTGGATGACTATTTCAGAAATTTTTTTGCGACCATGTGAATCCCAGGCTCGCCTACGGCTCCCTGCATTCGCTGCGCTTCCATTCCATTCCTGAACATGATGAATGTTGGAATCGACTGCACGCCAAACCGCATTGCAATGTCCTGGTTGCGGTCCACATCCACTCTGGCAAACTTTATGCTGCGGTACTTTTTTGCCATTCTCTCAAATACGGGATGCATTGACCTGCACGGCCCGCACCACTCTGCCCAAAAGTCGACTAGGACCAGCGCATTGGAGGATACGGCAGCGTCAAACGTTTTTCCGTCAAGGTCAGGTATGGTTACCTGCGCCATCTCCTGCGCCTCTCTCTGCTGCTCCATCATCTCGTGCAGCTTTCTTTGCTTGATGATCTCAATCTCCGCGTCGTCCATCGCATCCGTTTTGCAGGCGGATCATATTTAATCCATCCTTGGCTTTCTTGCTGAAATGCATTGATTCGGAAATCATGCCTGACAGGAGGCTGCGGATGACTGCTCCGGACATGTTTTGCCTGGCCTGCTTTTGATTGGAACTGTACCAGGAATCATGCCTGCTCAGAAACTAATTGCAGGGGCTGCGTCTTGCACGCCGCCGCGCCTGCCCATGCATCATGCCTGCCCGAGAACCATCCTACGCAACCGCATCATTCCTTGAATAATCTTGAATCTTGCCCGCCTCTGCAGTACGCCGCGCCTTGTCACAAGTCTAAAAGAAATCTCATGCGCACGGGCCTGCCGTCTTTTATGAGCATTTGATGAAGCGTAGGTGCTTTTATCTCCACCTTGAATCCGTGCTTTTTTAGGTCAAGCGGCTCGCCGTGCAGCGCAGCGTCCGCCCGGCATTCACCGTTCTGGGACACTTTTGCCTCCAGCCCTTGAATTGCAAATCCTTCGGCTATCATCTGATAGTTTATCTCCTCCAGCCAGTTGAGCAAAAGGTCGCAAAGATTCCTGCCTTTTACAGAGATTTCTCTGCTCTCTGTATCCTGCACCGTGCTCATGTCAAGCGTTATTTCAACCGCAGATTCTGCAGCCTTTTGAAACGCCGTATTCATGTCCGGAGCCTCCACTTCGACTATTGCATCTGTTGCATGCTCCAAAAACCTGTAGCTCATTAAGACTCAAAGCCACCTCTGAATATTTAATTGTGCGACCGCCTCTCAATTCCGATAATTCCAGTCTTTTTTTTTTGAGCCGCACCGTTATGCCTGATTTTTCACCATGCCGCACTCTATGAGGCAAGACATTGGCTTAGGTCCTGGTGAAACTGCGCCCTTTGAAAGCTGCTAAGCTCTTCATCCTTGAACTGCACTGCAAAGTCCTGCATTTCGTCGCACGACCAGTCCTTCCAAATTCTGGGATTTATGACGTTTTCTTCCAGCCAGTCGATTGCCAGTATTGCAGGAATCAGGACACCAAATACCGATATGACAATCACTGCCAGCAGCTTTTGACTGATCTCTACCACGGTAATAAAAAAAGGCTGGAGGTTAATCTACTTTGTTCTTGTCCTTTTGTTCTTTTGAGGCCACATCGAATCCCATGTGTCGGCAAACTGCTTCATTGCGTCTTCGTACGCCTTCATCTGCTTCATTCCGGCCTCGCCGGCTGCTTTCTGCCACTGCAGGCCAAGCTTTTTGACCGACTCTGGCGTCGAATCTTCGATCATCTTCTGCCAGTTCTCGGCAAACTGCCTCGCCGCCTCGCTTTGGACAGAGCTCATAGCCTTCTGCCAGTTTTCGCCGAAAGCCTTCATCGTATCCATTGAGGATTCTTTTGACGCCTTGTCCCAGATTTTGTTAAAGTTGGACTGCATCTCTGACGACGCCTCCTGCATCGACTCAAACATCTTTTTCCAGTTGTCAAAGGACTTTGTGTATTCTTCCCAAAGATTTGACCAATCTCCGTTAGACATGAAATACTGCCCTTTTATGCCAAAAATAAACCCATCTGCTCTGCCAGCTAAGCGAAATGTACTCTGATTGAACTATCTTGCAGGAAAGATTGCTTTGGGCTGAAGCCAAGTTTGCTCCTGTATTTTGTCTATGATATGCATCGCTTGACTGAAGGGGCGCGGCTTGGCTTGTACGCAACCTGCATCATGAGAAAACACGTTATAGATAATGCCAAGTCACAAGGACCCTCTGGGGGAGGGGAGAGGAGCTTCAGAGGCAGCCCTTTGATTTTGCATCGCGCATTATACTCAATCTGCTTTCCATTAAGCCAAATTCGTTCCTCATGAGATAATTCGGCATGACTGCCTGCTGTGAATTTTACGCGCTTTCTGGCCTGCGTCTAACAGTATCCTCGTCTGACAACTTGGTCTAGCCTGCCTTTTGCCGTGAGGATGCAGCCCGTTTTTTCAGCTGATTGGTAGCAAGGGTATTTTTTCGGACTGTGTGATTTGTGTGATGCCTGCAAAATCCGCCCAAATATTACTTAAATATGCCCAGCTTGGTTACATACAATGTTAAACATGAACAAAGCAAACACTGCAGCTCATCGTCTGCATTCCCCTAGCCGATTGGCTGGCGGG